>NZ_DASSRP010000274.1:0-11867 GCF_035701725.1 Bradyrhizobium sp. | reverse complement strand
GCGTCGCAATATAGCCCCGGCCACGAAATGCAGAATTCGAAATCGAACGAAGGCCGCGGCGCCTCCGAATATAGCCCGGGCGATCGCATGCACGACAAGGGCACGGTCGGCTCGTCCAGCCGGTCGACGAAGGGCGCATCGGAAATGTCGCCGGGCGACCGCATGAACGACAAGCGCGGCCGCTAACGCGGCGCAGCGAATCAGCCAGACCTACAACAGCCGCCGCCGGGACGCGAGTTCGCCCCCGGCGGCGTTTTCCTGTCCGCGCACCCCTGACCCGCGATTTTTGGCCCCTTGCGGTTTATCGCGGGCCCGGCCAGCATCGACCAATACGGCTCTCGGGGGAAAGTCATGTCGGTGCAAGAACATTGGCAGATGGATGCGAGCGCGCCGGAGCTATACGAGCGCTACCTGGTTCCGGCGATCACGTCGGTGTGGGCCACCGATCTGCTCGACCGGATTGCGCCGCGCAATGGCGAAAGCCTGCTTGATGTCGCCTGCGGCACCGGCGTCGTGGCGCGGCTGGCCGCCCAGCGCGGACATACCGGCCGGCTCGTCGGCATCGACCTGAACGCGGCGATGCTCGCGGTGGCCCGCGCGAAGTCCGACGCGGTGGAATGGATCGAGGGCAGTGCGCTCGACCTGCCATTCGAAGCGAACAGTTTCGACGTCGTGCTTTGTCAGCTTGGGCTGCAATTCTTCCCGGACAAACAGGCTGCGCTTGCGCAAATGGTGCGTGTCCTCAAACCGGGCGGCCGCGCCGGACTGAGCGTGTACAGCGCGATCGAGCGAACGCCGGCCGCGCAGGCCTTCGTGCAGGCGCTCGACCAGCATCTCGGGACGGAGTCATCGCGAACCAAGCGCTCCGAACACCTCAGCTGCGAGGCGCAGGAGGTCGGCGTCTGGGCGAAACAGGCCGGCTTCGACGCTGTCGAGGTGTTGACGGTCGCCAAGCCAATCACCTTCCCCTCGACACTCGACTATGTGCGCTTTCAGCTCACCGCGACACCGATGGCCGGGCTTTTGAAGGACAAGGCCGCGACCGAGCGCGAACGCTTGATCGTGTCGATCGCAGACGACACCGCCTCGCGCCTCGATCGCGCGATGCTGAGCCATGGCAGGCTGACCTTTCCTCAGGAGTCCTTTGTGGTAACGGCGTCCCTGCGTTAGGCGGGCGACGCTATCCGCGCCGGTCGAAAGCCGGGGCCGGTCCGGTTCAAGAAAACCTCAGTATTGCCCGCTCTGGGCGGGGGGCGCCGGGTAGTCGTGGCGCCAGTTGGCCGGGTTGCGGCGGTCGAACAGGTCCTGCCGCAGCACACCGGGCGCCACCACATCGGCCGGGTTGGGCCAGCGCCGGGCGGCCGGCGCGGGCGCCGGTTCGGGGCGCTTGGGCGCCTCCTCGGCGGCCGCCAGAGCCGGGAAAAGGGCGCAAAGGATCGCCAGGATACCACCAAGTCTCATTCACACGTCTCCATCGACTGGCCGATTTACCCCAAGCCCAGGCTTCTATACCATCACGAACGACTATCAATCGTCTCGAATATGCCTTAGTTTTAGAACCTACTTACGTCTTCTCGCCTGATCCTTGGGGGATTCGGTTGCGACCTCGTCGAGGTGAAATTGCGGGCTCCGACCATCGGGGCCGCAAAGCTGTGGGCCCGCGGCCTGCAGCCGCAAGGCCTGTGGGCTATCGCCCCGCAGGCAGCGAAGGCGCGAGCGCCTACCCGATCAACGTCAAATCGCAAGGCCCCAAACAGCAAGCCCCCAAGCCGCAACGCGCGCGACCACTTGCACCCGATTCGCGCGGCACTGATTCGCCGAACCCCAACGCGCTCAGCCCGCATTCGCGAAGCCCCAATTCCTTAAGCCCAATGGCGGCGCAGCGCGCGCAGGCCCAGGCCGCCCGCGCCAGCCGGCCGCGTTCGCGGCGCGGCGCGACGGCGCTGTTGATTCTGGCCGCAGTCGGCCTGTCGCTCAGCGTTGCGGCCTTCGTGACCAATTCCGGCGTCTCGACGCTGGCCTCTGCCGCGCTGCCCGGCGATTCCGATCGCGCCAGCTTTGCCGACCGCTTCTTCCTGTCGGCGAGGAATGCCGAGAGCGCCGCGCTGCAGCCCTTCAAGCGTTACATCATGGCGCGAGCCGAGCCGGACACCACGGCGACGACGGCGCGCGAAGCGCTGGCCTCGCGCTGGATGCCGGCGGACTTCCGCGCCAGCATCAGCGACCAAGACGCCACGCAGCTTCCCTTGCCGGCAATCGGCGCCCCGCCCCCGGTTGTCCCGACCGTGACGGCGAACGCCACCACATCGGGTATTCCGCTGCCACGGTCCCGTCCGACCGCCGCCGACCAGGCCGTACAAGTCTCCAGCCAGGCGCTGGCGCTCGCCGCCGCGCCGCCGAACCGGCCGGCCGAGCGCTCGCTGATGCAGAAGCTCACGGACATGATGACGCCGAGCCGGACGGCGATGCTCTCGACCGGTCCCAATCTGTTCGGCAAGGGCCCGGACCTTTCGGCCTTCGGCTATGACGGCGCCACCGCGGTCTACGATCTCAAGGCGCATGCGGTTTACCTGCCGAACGGCACCGTGTTCGAGGCGCATTCCGGCATGGGCGCGTACCGCGACGATCCCGACCATGTCGACGTGCGGATGCAGGGGGCGACGCCGCCGGCGGTGTATTCGCTCAAGCCGCGTGAAAAGGAATTCCACGGCGTCGCCGCGCTGCGCATGACGGTCGCCGACGGCAGCGACATCAACGGGCGTTCAGGCCTACTGGTGCACAGCTTCATGCTCGGCCCGAACGGCGACTCCAACGGCTGCATCTCGGTCAAGGACTACGACCGCTTCCTGAAGGCCTTCAACGACGGCCAGTTCACCCACATCGCCGTGGTCCCGAGCCTGAAGCAGGTCGCCGAGACCATCGCTGCGCAGGCCGACCCGGGCTAGTTCTTCCGGCCATCACGTCTTCCGATAACGGGCTGAGCGCAAGACACGCCACGCGGATGCGTGGCTGCTTCATTCAATTCACGATTCCGGTCCCCCAAAACGAAACCGGCCCCAGCGATGGAAAAACTGGAGCCGGCTTGATCCGCTTGCAGGGGCATAGGAGGACACAAGAGGATCGGCTGCAGCCTATCGCGATCCACTATTTTCAAGTGTCGAAAATTGTTTCTGCCGATGTCCGCGCGCCCATCAAGGCAGCGTCAGTTCGGCACCGCCGCCGGCGGACGGGGATTGCGCTTCTTGGTCGACGACGATTTCGCGCCCTTCGATCGCCCGCTGGTATCGACCGAGGCCAGATAGGACGACAGCGCCCAGGCCGCGCTGGTCGAGGTGGTGTAGTGATCCTGCAGGAACAGTAACAGCGTCGGTGTCATGCGGCCCCTGGCGAGATTGTTCGGGCTCTTGTGACAGGTCACGCAGCTGCCGGCAAAAAGTTGCGGCGCGTTCTTGCCTTCATCGATGTTCTGGGCGAGCGCCGACGGTCCCAGCAGAAATCCCGAACCGAGCATGAGACCCAACCCGCCGAGCACGAGCGCCGGCCGGTTCAGAAAATTCATTATCAATGACATGTCGCCTTGGTCCCCTCGTCCCCTCGCCCCTGAAAAACCGGCACCGCGATCGCCGCCGGCGTCTTATCCGCTGATGGCCGCAACGCCTATGGTCGAACAACGTCAAAAAGGCGGCAAGAGATTTTCACCGTTTCAGCGCCCGCCGTCGGCGGTCGAAATGCCGCTGCGCGGGCAAGTCAGCCCTTCGGCCGGCACCGGCACGAATTTGGCGCGCGGCTCGTCGATCTTCCAGGCGAACCGCACCGGCAACAGATCGCCGTGCTTCAAGGCATCCAGAACCGCAACGTAGAGGCCGGGCAATTCCTTGCCGTTGTACTGGCAGACGCCGGAAAATGCCGGCGAGATCTTCGAATGGGCGGGGAATGCGAGCACGTCCCGGACCATCCCGCCGCGCTCCACCAGAACGATATATTCGGCGCCGCAGATCTGCCAGGTGACCGAGGACAGGCGATCGGACAGCGTGTCGCCGCCGAGATCCTTGAGGCCGAGCGCCTGGTATTTCTTCTCGGTCGCCATCACCGTGCCGTTCGAGGCGCGCTGACCGATCATCGCCTTGGGAATGTCGCCGCCGCATTTGACGTTGGCAAATTCGTCCGCCACCGCAGCGTGAGCCGAGGCGACCAGCAGCAACACCAGGAAAGCCAGCCGTTTCACGCTCACCCCCTCAAATACCGGCCCCGACCGGTGACATTCGCGCCCGTCTCGGTGCGCAGTTTTGCGAACGCCGATCTAGGCCGGCCAAATCTCAGCATTGGCTGATCGAATGGGGATTGGCAAGCCGCGGCCGGGCTTAGCTTTTGAAAGAGCCCCTGCCACGAACCCGATGTGCTCACTACCCGCGCGCTCTGCGGCATCGGCGCGCCACGACGTAGGCCTTTCTCCCGCCTATTCCAGGACGCCGATTTCCCGGAGCGTAATCTGCGCCAGCGCCACGGCATCGGTGACGCCGCGCTTGTGAATGTCGATCATCCGCTCCGCCACGAGATCACAAATAGGATCGTTGCGGGCAACCAGACCGAGCCTGCGCAGGATGTCGTTGAAAGCCAATTCGAGGATGTGCCGTTGCTCCGGCGTGAAATTATCATCCTCCATCAGACGAGTGATCGGCAAGTATCGCCCCTCATCACTGGAGCCGCCGCGGCTTCAATGTGATGGCAATCCTAGATTTTCCAATGAGCGATGGCGAATCGTTTTGTTGGCGCGAAAAACTACTCAAATTGCTTAGTTCGCTAACTTGTCCCAATCGCCTCGGCGCGACCGCGTAGTTGTACGGAATATCATCGAGCTTGCTGATCCGCTTACTTGGCTGGATGGACAAGCCGCTCATCGAACCGCCGAAGCCCGCAGAGTTGAAGTGCCGCCAATGCGGGCGGCTGCCGAAGCAGGCTCAGACTCTGCTCGACAGCACCAGCGGGCGCACCGTTCGCCTCTATCGCTGCCGGTGCGGTGAGCAGTCGTGGGAGGAGCAATAACGCGACCGCCCGGCAGACAGCGAACCGCGGATCGTCCGACTTCGCTCTGAGAAAGTTTGGAACCGCCGGCGCCTGACCGAGTTCGCTTCCCGCGGGATAGGACATCCGCGCGGGGGCATCATGCACACAGTCAGCAGACTTCAGACGGCCGTTGCCGACGATCGTCCAACCCGGCTCGTTGCGATCGCGCCAGCGACTGCCCTTGCGGTTGGCGGGCTGCTCGCTGTTGTCTGGTCCTGCGCTCTCGGCCTGTGTGCCTACGACATCGCCTGCTGGCTGGTGGGCTAATGACTTGCGCTCGCTGCGGCGATTGCTGGCGACACTGAGGCAAGAAAACGAACTTCCCCGCTTAAGAATCACATGGGTTAAAGACGGCTGCCAAGTTTTCCCGCAAACTTCCATCATCGGGTGTATGGGGAGTTGGGGCCATGGAACGCATGGATGGCGTCGAGCGCAGCTTTATGGCGACGGTTACTTTGGGATTCCTGGTTTTGCTTGCCAGCGTTATCGCAATGGTCCTGACCTGATCGAGTCCGGCTCCCTGGCCTTATCCGTGTGAAGCCTTATCCAAGCGAAGCCTTGTCGCTGTGGAGCCTTGCACCTGTGACGCCTTGGACCTGTGAAGCCTTGCCATCGTGCGCAATGGCGTCCCTCGCCGTGCATGCAGGTCAAACGTGGCGCCAAAGACGAAAAACCCCAGCATCGAAAATGCCGGGGCTCGCTAACCGTCCGCGTACATCCGGCGGACGATCAATTCACTCGCGAAGCTAGCAGCCGATTCTGAAGAAATGATGACATGGCGCTTCCGTAGTTCTACGCGGTCGTTCTACGCGGCGGCGCTGTCGTGCTCCAGCGTCTTGGTGGCTTTGGGCGCTTCCGCCTTCAGCACCATCCGCGCTTCCGCCAGGTGTTCCCAGCGCTCGGCCTGCGCCAGCCATTTCCAGCTATCCTGCGGATGGATGCTCGCTTGTTGGCGACAGAGCAGCGCGATGGCCCGGCAGCGTTGAGCGTTTTCCATGATGTCCTCCCAGCAATTCTGTTCATCCTGCGAAACTTGGCGTTCGCTTAGCGGACGAAGTTTACGAGAGAATTACTGCCGCTAATTTGTCGGATCAAAGGCAATTGATCCGGCGCATGCGATATCTTTTCCCGACGCGAACGCGCCGCAGCGGGTGAGTTCCACTGCGGCGTTCGCGTCTCGATAGCCTGACGATATCGGCTACTGACCGGTTACTTGGCGGGCGGGCCGCTCTTGTTGCCCGGCTGCCCCTGAATTTTCGAAGTGTCCTGTTGCTGAACCGTCGGATTTTGCGTGGTGGCGCCGGAACCGACGGTGCCGGTCGACTTGGCGGCGGGACCATTCTTGTTGCCGGGCTGGCCGGCGATGCCGGCGCCGGAATTCTGCGCGCTCGGCGCCGACGAAACGTCAGGCTTCGTCGTTTGGGTTTGAGCAAGTGCAGGCGCTGCGGTTAGTACCAGCGCCAGCGCGAGGCTACTCGATATCGACCTCATGAGGCGTATCCTTTTCTGAAAGATTCCGGAAAGCGCGAAGCATCGCGCATCCATCGCTTTCGAACGCCCGGCCGTCCGCTCACGTTCCAAGCCGCGGAAGAGTTCCCGGGAACCGCCGCTGCTTCCTCGCATTTGTTAAGCGGTGATCGAAAGGAAGCGCCATGAAACAGGTTTTCGATCAGTTCCTGAAGTTCCTGCACGAGGGTATCGCGGCGATCTTCCGCTTCGTCGAGATGATCTGGACCTGGTCGGTCGACCAGATCGCAAGACTGGCAAGCGTGCCGTGGCAGCAATGGCCGCTGTGGAAGGAAATCCTGCTGATATTGGTGCTGGCGGCCGTGGTCTGGGCGCTCTTTCGCGTCGGCCGCGAACTGTTTTACGCAGGCGCTGCGATCCTTGCCGCTTTCGCCGAACTGCTCGGCGTCCTCGTGCGCACGCTGCCGCATGTGATGCTGGCCGGCGTGATCGCGCTCGGCGGCGTCTGGCTGATCAATCACCTCGACAACTCGCTGGTGCGCATGCCGACCTGGCTGCAGGCCAGCGACCAGTCCAGCTCGCCCGATCGCCGCGAGACGGCGCCGCAGCCCGCCCCCGCGCCGCAAGAGCAGAAGTAAGAACAAACAGAAATCAGGACGCGTGAAATAGACAATTGCGCAAAGCGGCACGCTGCGCGCCGCGTGGCCGTGCTACCGGATGACAAAGCTTTCATCCGGGAGACGTCAGATGAAGACACCGATCCTCGCGGCGGCCGCCGCCCTGCTGCTGGCCGACCCGGCTATATCAGCCAAGCCCATGGAATCGATCTCGACCACCACGACCTATCACCGCGTCAGCATCGATGGCGTCAACATCTTCTACCGCGAGGCCGGCCCGAAGGACGCCGAGACGATCGTGCTGCTGCACGGCTTTCCGTCGTCCTCGCGCGAATTCGATACGCTGATCCCCCTGCTCGCCACGCGCTATCATCTCATCGCGCCGGACTTTCCGGGCTTCGGTCACAGCGATGCGCCACCGCCCGCGAACTATGCCTACACCTTCGATCATCTCGCCGAGACCACCGATCATTTCCTCAAGGCACTCAAGATCGACAGATGCGCCTTCTTCCTTCATGACTATGGCGGGCCGATCGGTTTTCGCGTCATGATGGCGCAGCCGAAGCGCGTCGCGGCGCTGATCGTCTCGAATGCGAACGCGTATCAGGAAGGGCTCGGCGTTAAATGGAAGACGATTGCCAATTACTGGTCCGACCGCGCGGGGAATCCGCAAGTGTTCGACACCTTCGTTTCGCTCGCCGCCACCGAAGCGCGCCACACGCTCGGGACCTCGCATCCGGAGCGCTACAATCCCGACACCTGGACCGACGAATTCGCGTTTCTGTCCCGGCCCGGCCAGCGCGAGATCCAGGCCGAACTGCTTTACGATTACCGCACCAATGTCGCCGCCTATCCGGTCTGGCAGACCTGGCTGCGCGAACACAAGCCGCCGACGCTGGTGGTCTGGGGCAAGAACGATCCGTCGTTCATCGGCGCCGGCGGCGAGGCCTATCAGCGCGACGTGCCGGAAGCGGAAATCCACCTGCTCGATGCCGGGCATTTTGCGCTCGACGAAAAGAACGACGAGATCGCCGCGCTGATCCTGCAGTTTTTGAACCGTCAGGGCTTCTGACCGGCCGGCATGACGCCGGCCGGCCGTCGTGGCAAAGCGCCTACCGCTCGGCCTTGACGAGCTGATAGGCGCCGCGCTCGAAGTCGCGGTAGGTGGCGAGCGCTTTCGGGTCGGCGAACGGCAGATATTGCATCATGATGGTGCCGGCGACACCCCGCGCCGGGTCGATCCAGAAGTAGGTGTTGTTGATGCCGCCCCAGCTCAGCGATCCCGGCGAGCGCATACCGGGCAACTGATCGACGGTAATGAGGAAGCCGAGCCCCCATTTGTCGCGGCCGTCGGCGATGAAGGTGAAGTCGGCACTGCGGGGCATCGCGACCTTCAGCGCCGGCACCGAGACGGCGCCGATCTGGTTCTGCTCCATCAGCTTGACCGTCTCGGCCTTGAGCACGCGCGCGCCGTCGAGCTCGCCTTCGTTGAGGATCATGCGCATGAAGCGGCCGTAGTCGTCGGCGGTCGAGGCCAGGCCGCCGCCGCCGATCGGGTTGGCGATCGTCAGCCCAACCAGCGGCGGGATTTGCAGCACCACCGGTCCGTCCATGTTGGCGCCGTCGCGCTGCTGCTGCGCCACCAGGCGCGGCCCCTTGGCCTCCGGCACGTTATAGGACGTGTCGTTCATCTTCAGCGGCACGAAGATGTGGTCGTGGAAGTAATCTTCGAGCTTCTGTCCCGAAATCACCTCGACCAGCCGGCCGACGACGTCGGTCGAGGTCGAGTAGTGCCAGCGCTCGCCGGGATCGAACAGCATCGGACCGCCAAAGGCATAAGTCTCGCCGGCCTTCGGCTTGAAATCGCGCCAGATCGCCGAGGTGAAGGGATAGGCCAAACCCGACGTGTGGGTCAGGAACTCGCGGACGGTCGCAGGCCTCGATGCCGGGCGCAGCGTGTAATCGCCGGTCTTGGCGTCAAACGACGTGATGACCTTCGGATTCTTCAGTTCGGGCAGATATTTTTCGGCTGGATCGTCGAGCGAGACCTTGCCCTGCTCGACCAGTTGCATCAACGCCACAGACGTAACCGGCTTGGTCATCGAGGCGATGCGAAACAGCGCGTCGGTCTTCAACGGGCGGCCGGTTGCGACATCGGCGACGCCGAAGGCGCTTTCGTACAGCACGCCCTTCTTGTCGGTGACCAGCGCCACCACGCCGGGAATGTCCTTGCGTTCCACGGCGCCCTTCAGGCTGGCGTCAAGCGCCGTCGATGCGGGCGAAGTTTGCGCGCTCGCAGCGCCGGTCGATAGAGCCATCGTCACTCCTATGATCGAGATAATTTCGGCAGTCCTGTTCATGGAAGCCTCCCCTGCTCGCGCCCGGTTCTAACCCGCCGGCGCTGTTCTTGCGTGAGGCGATCAACTTAGCATTTGGAGAAGGTCGCGTCCGTAATTTCGCGAATACCTCAATTGCAGGTTGATGTCGTCTGCGCCCCGTCTTAGAAATTTGTCTTGCGAATGCGCGGGAATTTTTCGCTGCTTCGGGTGTTGAGGGGCGCCATGCCGAAAGACATCGTGATTTGCTGCGATGGCACCGGCAACGAGATCGGCATCACCATCTCCAACGTGCTCAAGCTTTACCGCGTCCTGCAGAAGGACGCGGGCCAGCGGGTCTATTACCACCCCGGCGTCGGCACCATCGGCCTGAAAAGCCCGTGGGGGCGTTTCAAGCAGCAGGCTTACGCCCTTCGCGGCCTTGCGACCGGCGCCGGCCTCGACGAAGACATCCTCGGTGCCTATCGCTTCCTGTGCCGGACTTACGAGGAAGACGACCGCGTCTGGCTGTTCGGCTTTTCCCGCGGCGCCTATACGGTGCGCGTGCTCGCCGCCTTGATCCAGGTGATCGGGCTGTTGCCGCCGGACCAGATCGATCTCGCGCCCTACGCGCTCACCGCCTACAAGAACGCCAGCGCCAACCGCAAGGAGGGCGACGAGGCGCACAAGTCCTTCCTGAACGAAGCCTGGCATTTCAGCCGCGTCGCCGGCGGCTATCACGTACCGATCGAGTTCATCGGGGTGTGGGATACGGTCGCCTCCGTGATCGTGCCGCGGCAGGATCAGTTCCGGCTCGACCTGCAAACCCTGGTCTATACCCGCACCAACCCGAGCGTGAAAAAATTCCGTCAGGCAATCGCGATCGACGAACGGCGGCGGATGTACCGGCTCAACCGCTGGATCGAGCCGCAAAAATATCGCCGCGATATTTTCGACGCGGCAAGCGCGATCGACCAGGACGTTCGCCAGGTGTGGTTCTCCGGCGTGCATGGCGATGTCGGCGGCGGCTACCCGGAAGACGAAAGCGGCGCCTCGAAATTCCCGCTGCTGTGGATGATCGGCGAGGCCGCGCGCGCCGGCCTTCGGATCGATCGCGACATGGTCGATCATCTTGGCTGGGGTGTGCCGCGCGCCGGCAGCAGCCATCATTACGTCCCGCCGAGCGCGACCGCGCCGCTGCACAAATCGCTCAAAAGGTTCTGGTGGCTTCTGGAGTGGTGGCCGAAGCGGAAAAAGTGGCGGGAATGGAAATCGCGGCTGTGCGTTTTCGGCTTCTATCTGCCGCGCGGCGAACCGCGGCCGATTCCCGAAGGCGCCATCATCCATCAATCGGTGATCGACCGGATGGCGCAGACGTCGTACCGGCCGGTCAACCTGCCGGCGTCCTATCGGATCGAGCCGAACCCGGTGAAGCCCGATGCGTGATGCGTCACCCGGCTTGAACGGCGCCGGGCCGGCTTGACGCCCCGCTTGCGCCTGGCGTCAAATGCAGAACCTTCCGCGGGCGGCGAGCAAAACATGCGACGCATCCTGGTCCTTGGCGCCGGATTTGCCGGCTTGTGGGCGGCAATCGGCGCCGCGCGCAAACTCGACGAGCTCGGTGTGCCGCAAGGCGAGGTGGAAATCCTCGTCGTCGACCGCAATCCCTACCACAACATCCGCGTTCGCAACTACGAAGTCGATCTCGACGACGTCGCCCTGCCGTTGGCCTCCCTGCTCGATCCGGTCGGCATCCGTCACATGACGGCCGAGGTTTGCGCGATCGATCCGGTCAAACAGCAGGTCACGCTCGCCGCGAGCCAAGACAGCAATGGCGGCCGCGAAATCCTCAGCTACGATCGCCTGGTGCTGACGCTCGGCAGCCAGTTGGCGCGTCCCCCGATCGAGGGCCTTTCGACTTTCGGTTTCGACGTCGACACCTATGCGGCGGCGGTGCGCCTGAACGATCATCTCGCCGCGCTCGGCCGCCTCGAACCGTCACCGCAACGCGCAACCGTGGTCGTCGTCGGCGCGGGCTTTACCGGCATTGAGGTCGCCGCCGAGATGCCAGCCAAGCTTGCCAAGGCAAACATTGCGGCTCCGCGCGTCATCCTGGTCGATCCGAATTCGACGCTCGGGGCGGCGATCGGCGAGGCCGGGCGCCCGGTCGTCGACGAGGCGCTCACCGCGCTCGGGATCGAGACCCGGCTTGCCGTGAAGGCAAGCGCCGTCAACGGCGACGGAATCACGCTCAGCTCGGGCAGAGTTCATTCCGGCGCGAACCGTGGTGTGGTGTGGCGGCATGAAAGCAAGTCCGCTGGCCGCTGCGCTGGATGGGGAGCACGACCGCTATGGCCGGCTCGTCGTCGACCCCTTCATGCGCGTGAGCGGGGTCAAGAACGTC
>NZ_DASSRP010000273.1:0-9996 GCF_035701725.1 Bradyrhizobium sp. | reverse complement strand
ATCTCGATCATGGCGCCGCCGAACGGGTCGCGGCGTCGGTCGGCGGCGCGGCGTTCAAATGTGACGTCGGCCAGGAGAAGAACATCCGCCATGTGATCGAGGAAACCGAGCGGATGTTCGGTCCGATCGCGCTGTTCTGTTCCAATGCCGGCATCGGCGGCGGCTTCGACCCGCTTTCGGTCAATGCCGGCGGCACCTCCGACGAGCCCTGGGCGCGCAGCTGGGCAATCCACGTGATGGCGCATGTTTACGCGGCGCGGCACCTGATTCCGCGCATGAAGGCGCGCGGCGGCGGCTATTTCCTCAACACGATCTCGGCCGCGGGTCTGTTGTCGCAGGTTGGAAGTCCCGCTTATTCCACCACCAAGCATGCGGCGGTCGGCTTTGCGGAAAATCTCGCGATCTCGCACAAGGCCGACGGCATCAAGGTCTCGATCCTGTGTCCGCAGGGCGTCGATACCGACATGTTGCGTTCGTTGCCGAAGGGGCCGCAATCCGGCGACGGCGACCTGCCGCCGGCGCAGGTCGCGAACGACGCGCTTGAAGGCATTGAGCGGGAGACTTTCCTGATTTTGCCGCACCCGCAGGTGCTCGGCTATATGCGCCGCAAGACCGAGGATTACGACCGCTGGATCTTAGGTATGGCGAAAATCCAGGCGAAGCTGCGGGAAGAGCACGGGTAGCTTTCGTCATTGCGAGGAGCGCGCGACAAAATTGCGGAGCAATTTTGCGCTGGAGCGATGAAGCAATCCGGTTCTTGCCCGGGTTTTGTGCTGGATTGCGTCGCTCCGCTCGCAATGACGGCTGACCTTTTCACTCATCCAACGCCGGCGCGGCCTCACGGTCCGCCTTTAGCGCGGCCGCATACAGCCTCAAGCCTTCGCACACCGTGCGCTGCTCGGCTTTGCTCAAATGCGCCAGCGCGCCCGCCACCTGGCGCCGGCCGAAATCGTGAAGCATCGCCAGCGTGCGCTGCCCTTTGGCGGTTAGCGACAGTGGCTTGCTGCGCGCATCGATCGGGTCGGTCGTCTCTCTTAATTCGCCGGCCTCGATCAGCTTGTGAACCATGCGGCTGACGCTCGATTTCTCCAGATGCAGAAACTCCGCGAGTTGCATCGCGGTCATTGGGCCGCGCAGGCCGATTTCGAGGATGGTGTGAACCGCCGACGGCGGATAGCCGCTGGCTGCGACCGTCGCTTCCATGAAGCCGAGTTCGCGCACCATCTGCCGGGAGGCCGAGCGGATACCGTCGATGAGGGCAATGTCGAGGTCAGGCATCTTGACTACCATATAGTTGTATAATACAACTATATGGTATGGATGACAAGATCCGGCCAAACCGGACCGGTCTCTTGTCGCGAATGGTTGGGCGTCATGAGTGAGTTGTTGCCGGGTGACGGAATTGGTCAGCACCGCAAGTCTTGTGCTCGCATGCTGGGGAAGGCCTGCCTGGTGACAGGAGGCGGGAGCGGCATTGGCCGCGCCACCGCGCTTTTGATGGCTGAGGAGGGTGCGGCCGCCGTGCTGATTGCCGGTCGGCGTCAATCCGAGATCGAAGCCACCGCGAAGGCCTGCGAAGATCTCGGCGCTGAGGCGGTCGCCATCGTAACCGACGTCACGCGTGAGGAAGATGTCGAGCGTCTCGTCGCAACCGCGATCGCGCGCTACGGCAGGCTCGACGCTGCCTTCAACAATGCCGGTTTCCAGGAACGGCGTGCGCCGCTGGAAACGCAGGACAGCGCCGTCTACGATCAAGTGTTCGACACCAATGTGCGGGGCGTATTTCTCTGCCTGCGGCATCAGTTGCCGGTCATGTTCGCGCAGGGCTCGGGACGGATCGTCGTCAACGCGTCGGTGAGCGGTCTGCGCAATCCAAATCCGGGCTTTTCGCTCTATTCCGCCTCCAAAGCCGCCGTACTCTCACTCGTCCGTTCGGCGGCGATGGAAGCCGCGCCGCGTGGCGTCTCCATCAATGCGATCGCACCGGGGCGCGTTGTCACCGACATGATGCTGCGTGCGGGCGTCGGCGACATGGCGAGCGTCGCGGCCGGTTTGCCGCTCCGGCGAATGGGCAAGGCGGAGGAGGTGGCCGAAGCCACGGTCTGGTTGCTCTCGGACGCATCGTCCTACGTGGTCGGTCACGTTCTCGCGGCCGACGGCGGCTTTCTCGCCTCGTAGCCCTTGCGCTCGTACAACACCGGCACGCTGGCATCGACCATCACCTCGACGACGCTGGTCCCTTGGTAAGCCAGTGCGCGCGTGAGCGCAGCCACCAGCTCCGATGACTTCGTCACCCGCGCCGCATCGCAGCCCATGCCTTGCGCAATTTTCACGAAGTCGATGCCGGGCATGTCGAGGCCCGGTACGTTCCGCACCTGCATGACCTGGCTGAACGAGCGCATCGCGCCGTAGCCTTGGTTGTTGATGATGATGACGGTCAAAGGCAATTTCCGCTGCGCCGCCGTCCACAAGGCCTGGATCGAATACATCGCCGAGCCATCGCCGATCAGGCAGACAGTGCGCACATTGGGGCGGCCGAGCGCCAGGCCGACCGCGGCCGGCAGGCTGTAGCCTAAGCCGCCGCTCGCCATGGTGTAAAAACTGTCTTGCCCGCGCATCGGCATGAATTTCTGCATGGCCGGACGGTGCGACGGCGCTTCTTCCACCAGCACGGCGCCGTCGGGCATCGCGGTCGACAGGCTGTGCAGCAAGAATTCCGCAGGGATCGGATCGCCGGCGTGCGGCGCGGCTGGCAACGCACGGGCCTTGGGTAGCGCGCGGTTGCTCTCACCGGTCAGCTCGACCAACGCGGCGAGCGCCGGCTTCATGGTGGCGATGATGCTGGTGCCGCTTGGCGTGACGGCGGCGGCCTCGGGATCGTCGGTGATCTGAAACAGCGCCGCCGTGCCGTCGAAGATCGATGCATGGCCTTCGACGTGAAACGTAAACACGGGCGCGCCGATGACGACGACGAGATCATGCGCGCGCAAAGCTTCCGAGAGCTGCCCAGGCGAGGCGTGCAGAAATCCGGCAAATTGCGGATGCCGCTCCGGGAAACTGCACCGCGCCGAAAACGGGCTGACCCAGACCGCGGCGCTGGTCTTTTCGGCGAGCCGCACCATCAGATCGACAGCCTGCGCGCGATCGATCGCTGGTCCCACGACAAAGGCGGGCGATTTGCTGGCCGCGAGCGCTTCTGCGAGAGCCTTGATGGCGTCGCGATCGGGGTGCAGCTCGCGCGTCACGCTGCGCGCCTCGACCGCTTGCGCAGGTTTGGTCCAGTCGTCGATCGGCACCGAGACGAAAACCGGCCCGCAGGGCGGCTGCATCGCGGTGTAATAGGCGCGCGCGATCGCACCCGGCACGTCCTCGGGCCGCGCCGGTTCGACCGCGAACTTGACGTAAGGCCGTGGAAACTCCGAGGCGCGCTCGGCGAACAGAAACGGCTGCAACGGCAGGATCGAGCGCGCCTGCTGGCCCGCGGTGATCACGAGCGGGGTCTGGTTGCGGTAGGCGGTGAAGACGTTGCCGAGCGCGTGGCCGACGCCGGCCGCCGAATGCAGGTTGACGAAGCCGGCGTTGCGGCTCGCCTGCGCATAGCCGTCGGCCATGCCGATGACGGACGCTTCCTGCAGGCCCAGCACGTAGTCGATATCGTCGGGCCAGTCGCTCAGGAACGGCAGCTCGGTCGAACCGGGATTGCCGAAGACTTTTTTGATGCCGAACGCGCGCAACAGCTCGACCGTCGCCTGCTTGACGGTGAGAGAGGTGGTGGAAGGCTTGCTGGGCTTCGAGGGCAAGATGTTACTCCGTCATTCCGGGGCGATGGGTAGCATCGAACCCGGAATCGCGAGATTCCGGATCTGGTGCTGGCGCACCATCCCGGAATGACGGAATTGAAACTGCATCGCACCGGAATGACAGACGGAGGCAATCACCACGTGGCAAGGCCCTTCATGGTCGGCGTGCCTTCCGAATTCGCGGTCCAGGTTTCCAGACCGGCGTCGGTCTCGTTGGCATTGACCGAGAACTCGGAACCTTCGAACAACGGCTGCAAGCCGCGATAGCTAAATTTTTTCGGCACTCGCCCGCGCAACTTGGCGGCGAATTCGATCTGCAGCGCCGCCTGCATCGGCCCGTGGAAGATCAGGCCGGGATAGCCTTCGACCTTGGTGACGTAATCGCGGTCGTAATGAATGCGATGGCCGTTGAAGGTCAGCGCCGAATAGCGGAACAGCAGCACCGGATCGGCGTAATGCGTCTCGCGATGTTGTGCCGCCGGCGCCGCGCCGGCCGGTTTGGCAGGCGCGGACGAGCTTGACGTGACATCGCGATAGACGATGTCATGTCGCTCGCGGATCGCAAGGCCGCGCGGCGTGGTCAGTTCGTGATCGACCGCGACAAAGCAGAGCTGTCCAGTCGAGCCACTTTTCAGGCTGACGTCCTTGATGCGCGAGGTGCGCGTCACTTCGTCACCGACGCGAAGCGTATCGAGGAACTCGAGTTCGCCGCCAGCCCACATTCGCCGCGGCAGCGGCACCGGCGGCAGGAAGCCGCCGCGCGAGGGGTGGCCGTCGGGGCCAAGTTCGGAAGCCGGCACGACCGCCGGCGCCAGGCACCAGTGCACCGTGAACGGCGCGACGTCCCCTCGCTTCGGCTCGCCGATCGGGAGAAACAGCGTGGCGCGCAGGCCCTTCACCAGTTGCGCGGTGACGATATCGGTCGCTTGCGTGCTGCGGCCGATCCACTGCCGCAAATGATCGAGATCGGGCTTTTCACTCATGAGGCTTTCCGCTTCGAAGACTTCTTGTGGGATGCCGCCTGCTCGCCGATCGCCGGCACCGGACCGTAGTGGCGCGGTTCGTCGACGAAGACCGCAGCCGGCGCCGGATAGCTCACCACGCCCTTCGGCGTCTCAACCTCGATCCGCCGCAAATGCGGATGTTGGGCTAGGTCCTCGACGCTGTTGACCTCGGCAAAGGCGATGTCGGCATCGGCGAGGCGCTTCAGCAGTTCGTCGCGCGTCATCGATGCAAAGCAATTAGCGACGATGCCGTCGGTCAGCGGGCGGTTCTTGACCCGTTCGACCATGTTGGAGAAGCGCGGATCCTTCGGCAGATCGGGCTGCCCCAGCACCTTGGCACAGAGCGTCTTCCACTCGCGCTCGCTCTGGATCGAAATCAGAATGTCCTTGCCGTCCTTGGAGCGGAACACGCCATAGGGCGAGATCGAGGGATGGGCGAGGCCGATGCGTTTCGGCGGCTGGCCGGCCTCGGCATTGAGCAGCGGCACCGTCATCCAGTCGGCCATCACATCGAACATCGAGATCCTGATATCGGCGCCCCTGCCGGTGCGGCCGCGTGCGATCAGCGCTTCCAGGATCGAGGCATGCGCGGTGGCGCCGGTCGCGATGTCGACGATCGACAGTCCGACGCGCGAGGGGCTTTCCGGACCGCCGGTGACGGAGGCGAGCCCGCTTTCCGCCTGGATCAACAGATCATAGGCCTTGCGGTGGGCGTAGGGGCCTTCATCGCCATAGCCCGTGATGGTGCAGGTGATCAGTGCCGGATAATCCTTCTTCAAGCGATCGAGCGAGAAGCCGAGCTTGTCCATCGAGCCGGGCTTGAGGTTCTGCAGCAGCACGTCGGCGCCGGCGATCAACTGCTCCAGCTCGCTGCGGCCCTCGTTGGTCGCGAGATCGACGACCGCCGAATCCTTGCCGCGGTTGAGCCAGACGAAATAGCTGCTCTGGCCCTTGGCGGCGGCGTCATAGCCGCGGGCGAAATCGCCCTCCGGACGCTCGACCTTGATGACGTGGGCGCCGGCGTCCGCCAGACGCGACGAGCAGAACGGCGCGGCGACGGCCTGTTCGACGGCGATAACGGTGATCCCTTCAAGCGGCAGCATGGCTTATTTCTCAATAGGAGCGGGGCATGCCGAGAATATGCTCGGCGATGTAGGACAACACCAGATTGGTGGAGATCGGCGCGACCTGATAGAGCCGCGTCTCGCGGAACTTGCGCTCGACGTCGTATTCTTCGGCGAAACCAAAGCCGCCATGGGTCTGCACGCAGGCATTTGCCGCTTCCCAGGACGCATCCGCCGCCAGCATCTTGGCCATGTTGGCTTCCGCGCCGCAGTCGAGCCCGGCTTCGTATTTGCGCACGGCTTCCTTGACCATCAGTTCGGCCGCGCGCATCGCCGCATAGGCCTTGGCGATCGGGAACTGGATTCCCTGATTCTGGCCGATCGGGCGGCCGAACACGGCGCGGTCCCTGGCATAGGCCGAGGCCTTTTCGATGAACCATTTGGCGTCGCCGATGCATTCGGACGCAATCAAGATGCGCTCGGTATTCATGCCGGAGAGGATGTAGCGAAAGCCCTTGCCTTCCTCGCCGATCAGGTTTTCCGCCGGTACTTTCATGTCGGTGAAGAACACCTCGGTGGTCGAGTGGTTCATCATGGTGCGGATCGGGCGGATCGAAAGCCCCGCCTTTTTGGCTTCGCGCATGTCGACGATAAACACCGACAATCCATCGGTGCGCTTCTTCGCCTGCTCCTTCGGCGTGGTGCGCGCCAAGAGGATCATCAGGTCGGAATATTCGGCGCGGCTGGTCCAGATCTTCTGGCCGTTGACGATGTAACTGTCGTTGCCTTCCCTTCGGGCAAAGGTCTTCAGCGAGGAGGTGTCCGTGCCGCTGGACGGTTCGGTGACGCCGAACGCCTGCAGGCGCAATTCGCCGCTCGCGATCTTCGGCAGCCATTGCGCCTTCTGCGCCGCGCTGCCATGCCGCAGCACCGTGCCCATGGTGTACATCTGGGCGTGGCAGGCGCCGGCGTTGCAGCCGTTCTTGTGAATCTCTTCCAGGATCGCGGTCGCGGCCGAAAGTTTAAGCCCGGCGCCGCCATATTCTTCCGGGATCAGCACCGAGAGATAGCCGGATTCGGTCAGCGCATCGACGAAGGCCTTCGGATAGGCCATTTCGCGGTCGAGCTTGCGCCAGTATTCGCCGGGAAACTGCGCGCAGAGTTTTGCGACCGCGTCGCGGATGTCGGCATGTTCGTCGTGATCGGTGGAGGTCATCTTCTCTCGGTCTGCAAAATGGTGCCGCGGGCCGAAGGTCCGTGGCGGTCCTTCGGGATTAAGCGGGTCTGGGGCCCTATTCAACCGTTTAAAGCATACTGCGGTCGGCTTGAGCTATGTCCGCGGCGAGGGCGGGTCCTCGTCAAGGAGGTGACCCCGCCCGCAACTCCTCACGCAGGTATGCGCACCGGCAAGGATTCGATGCCGCGCACGAAACTGGAATAGACCCGCTTCGGCTCGCCCACCACCTCGATCCGCTCGAACCGCTTCAATATTTCCTGCCAGACGATCTTGAGTTGCAGTTCGGCCAGCCGCATGCCGACACAGCGGTGGATGCCGAAGCCGAACGACAGGTGAATCTTCGGCCGCGCGCGGTCGATGATGAACTCGTTCGGCCGCTCGATCACTTCCTCGTCGCGGTTGCCGGAGACGTACCACATCACCACGCGATCGCCCTTCCGGATCTTCTTGCCGCCGAGTTCAGTATCAACCAGCGCGGTGCGCCGCATATGGGCCAGCGGGGTCTGCCAGCGGATCACTTCCGGCACCATGCTATCGATCAATGCGGGATTTTCGCGCAGCTTGCGGTACTCGTCCGGATTCTCGTTCAGCGCCAGCACCGAGCCGCTCATGGTGTTGCGCGTGGTGTCGTTGCCGCCGACGATCAGGAGCACAATGTTGCCCATCAGATTGTCCGGATCCATGTAGCGCGTGGCCTCGTTGTGGGCCATCATCGAGATCAGATCGTTGCGCGGTTCGGTATTGACGCGCTCGTTCCACAATCTGGAAAAATAGGCCGCGCACTCGTCCATCTCGGCGCGGCGCTGCTCTTCGGATTCGACGATGCCGCTCTTCGGCAGCGCGGTCGAAACGTCCGACCAGCGCGTCAGCTTGCGGCGTTCCTCGAACGGAAAGTCGAACAGCGTCGCCAGCATCTGCGTCGTCAGCTCGATCGACACCAGATCGACGAAGTTGAAGGTCTCGTTGCGGGGCAGCGAATCCAGCACCTTGCACGTGCGCTGACGGATCAGGATCGCCAGTTCGTCGAGATGTTTCGGCGTGAACATCGGCGACACGGTCTTGCGCTGCGCCGAATGCCGCGGCTGGTCCATGGCGATGAAGCTCGGCCAGTCATAGCCCGGCGGCACGTCGCGGATCGAAATGCCGCCCAGCGACACGTCCGACGAAAAGATGCCGTGATTGGTGTCGACATGCATGATGTCGTTGTACTTGGTGACCGACCAGTAGGGCTCGATCGGCGCCTTGGTGCAGTAATGCACCGGCGCTTCCTTGCGCAGCCGCTCGAAATAGGGCCACAGGGTATCGCTGCGGAACAGTTGCGGCGCGCCCGGGTGAAAATCCTCCAGCGGCATGGCATAGGCAGCCTCGCGCGCGGCGCGCAACATTTCCTGCTTGTCGATGCCAGGCGATGTCTGGATGTTCATGGTCGTTCCCTCGAAGTGTCCCTGCCGTTGAATCGGAAGGTGGGAGGTTTTGACCGAATTACATCCCCTTGCACCGGCAAGAGCAAGAGAGTTTTGACGCTGGAGTTGTCATCGCCGTGGCATGCCACACACGGCCCCGTGACATTGCGTGCTCCAGGGTCTAATCCATTTGGAAGATATGAGAAGTCTTAATGCCTGGAGGCCGCCCGTCATGATTCCGAATGCGTACCGGACGTTCAATTTCGACCTCGGCGAGACCGCCGATGCATTGCGCGAGACCGTGCACGATTTCTCGAGCAACGAAATCGCCCCGCGCGCCGCCGAGATCGACAAGACGAACCAGTTTCCGATCGATCTATGGCCCAAGCTCGGCGCGCTCGGCCTGCACGGCATTACGGTCGAGGAAGAATATGGCGGCTCCGGCCTCGGCTATCTTGAGCATTGCGTGGCGATGGAGGAGATCTCGCGCGCCTCGGCAGCGGTCGGCCTGTCCTATGGCGCGCACTCCAACCTTTGCGTCAATCAGCTCCGCCGCAACGGGTCGGACGCGCAGAAAAGGAAGTACCTGCCAAGGCTGATTTCCGGCGAGGACGTCGGGGCGCTGGCGATGTCGGAGCCGGGCTCGGGGTCGGACGTGGTGTCGATGTCGACGCGCGCCGAGAAGAAGGGCGACCGCTACGTGCTCAACGGCTCCAAGATGTGGATCACCAACGGTCCCGTCGCCGAGACGCTGGTGGTCTACGCCAAGACCGATCCGTCCGCTGGTCCGCGCGGCATCACCGCCTTCATCATCGAAAAGGGCATGAAGGGATTTTCCACGGCGCAGAAATTGGACAAGCTCGGCATGCGCGGCTCCGACACCGCCGAACTGGTGTTCGATAATTGCGAAGTGCCGGAAGAAAACGTGCTTGGCGACGTCGGGCGCGGCGTCAACGTGCTGATGTCGGGCCTCGACTATGAACGCGCCGTGCTGGCGGCGGGGCCGCTCGGCATCATGCAGGCCTGCATGGACGTGGTGCTGCCCTATGTGCATGAACGCAAGCAATTCGGTCAGCCGATCGGCAGTTTTCAACTCGTGCAAGGCAAGCTCGCCGACATGTATACGACGATGAATGCCTCGCGGGCCTATGTCTATGCGGTGGCGAAAGCCTGCGACCGGGGCGAGACCACGCGCGAGGATGCCGCCGGCGCCATTCTTTATGCGGCCGAAAAGGCCACGCAATGTGCGCTCGATGCGATCCAGTTGTTAGGCGGCAACGGCTACATCAACGACTATCCGACCGGCCGGTTGCTGCGCGACGCCAAGCTCTACGAAATCGGCGCCGGCACCTCGGAGATCCGCCGCATGCTGATCGGCCGCGAGATTTTCTAGGAGACGGCGTAATTGACACGCAATGCGCACAGTAACACCTTGGTGCCATGGCAGATAACGTCACCCTCGAATTCCTCGGCACGCAAATCGAGCGC
>NZ_DASSRP010000272.1:0-33738 GCF_035701725.1 Bradyrhizobium sp. | reverse complement strand
ACGCCATCAAGAAGTTGCGGCCCACAGGCGGGCTGATGCTGCGGCGTGACGGCAGCAGCCTGCCGTGGTTTGGCAAGGGTGAGATCCTGACGCAGGTCCAACGAATTTCGAAGAAGATCATTCTGGCCGCAGGATTGCGGTCCGAACTGACGTTCACCTCGTTTGGTCGGCATGGCGGGGCCACCGAATCTAAATCGTCCGGACTGACCACGTTGCAGTTGATGGAGAAAGGGCAGTGGTCATCGGTGAAGGCGATGGCGAACTACCTGCATGACGACGACGAGGGCAAGCAGGACGCGCAAATGAAGCGCATCAAACGCCGCGCGCGGCAAGCCAAACAGGCGAAGGGAAAGTGAACATTTGTCGGAATGAGCAAGCTGACCTTGTCGGAATGGAAAGTTCTTGACATGATAAGCCGTTGAAATCATTGGAGCGGGTGAAGGGAATCGAACCCTCGTATTCAGCTTGGAAGGCTGCTGCTCTACCATTGAGCTACACCCGCGTGCAGGCCGATCCCCTAACACGACCGGCGCCCCGCCTCAACCACCCTTCGCGGCAGCAAATCGGGCCCAAATCCGGCTGCCCTTAACAGGCCCGGACCGGCGGCCTATATTAATGTCTCCATTAACAACGAAAGGAGGTGATCCAGTGTCTTTTACCAAGCGCTGTCACCTCGCTGGGATCGCCCGCTAAGCGCTTTTCTTGGCATCAGGGCGTTTCTCAGCGCCTGGACCAGCGAGTTTCAAGAATGGGGCGCGACGGGTTTCCGCCGCGCCTTTTTATTTTGTCCGGGCCGCGTGCCTTACGGGGACGCCAGCCCGTTGCACTCGCTCTTGCAGCCGTGCTTTATCGATTCGCCAAGAGCCATCGCGGCGACCCTGCCGCCGCTGTTCGGAAAACAACGCCGACCCGCACATGCTGTTTTACGAACCGCTGTTCATCACGATCTTTCCTGCCTTCTACGCGGTCTACCTGCTCGCTGGCGGCATCTCGGGGCGGAAATGGTTGCTGCTGGTTGCGAGCGCACTGTTCTACTTCTGGGGCGAGCCCGCCTTTGTCCTGATCCTGCTCGCGTCAACCGCGATCGACTATGCGCTCTCTTTCCACTTGACCGAGCCGGTGCCGACCCGCAGGCGGCGGCTCGTGCTTGGCGCTGGCGTGGCCCTCAATCTCGGCATTCTCGTCGTCTACAAATATGCCGATTTCCTCGCCGACAATCTCAACGCCGTGCTCTCGCCCTTCGGCGCGCAGCGGCTGCCTCTGCTGCATCTGGCGCTGCCGATCGGCGTCTCCTTCGTGGTGTTCGAAAAGATCACCTATCTGGTCGACACTTATCGCGGTATCTCGAAGCGCGCGGCAACGTTCCGCGACTATTGCCTGTTCGTGCTGTTCTTCCCGAAACTTCTTGCCGGGCCTATTCTCAAATATCACGAGATGCAGGACCAGATCGCCAAGCCGCGACCGGTCGAGTGGGACGACTTCGGCAACGGCTTCCTGCGATTTTCCCGCGGCATCGGCCGCAAGCTCCTGATCGCCGATCCGCTCGGCAGTTTCGTCAACACGGCCTTCGCCGCCGATCCTGCAAGCCTCAGTGCGAACCATGCCTGGCTCGCGCTCGGAAGCTTCACCTTGCAAATCTATTTCGATTTTGCCGGCTATTCCGACATGGCGATCGGGCTGGCGCGCATGCTCGGCTTCGGTTTGCGGGAAAACTTCAACGCGCCTTATGCCTCGCGGTCGATCACGGAGTTCTGGCGGCGTTGGCACATCTCGCTGACGACCTGGATTCGCGACTATCTCTACAAACCGCTTGGGGGAAACCGCGAGAGCAACGCGCGCACTTATCTCAATCTCTGGATCTGCTTTCTGCTGTCCGGGCTCTGGCATGGCGCGAGCTGGAACTTCGTGCTTTGGGGCGCCTATAACGGCCTGTTTCTGACGCTTGACCGGCTGTTCCTGCGCGATGCGCTCAATCGATGCGGCGCCGTGATCGCCACCTTCGTCACGCTGTTGATCGTGATGATCGGCTGGGCCATCTTCCGCTCGGAGTCGCCGGCGCATCTGACGAGCTTCATATCGGCGCTGTTCGGCATGTCTCATGCCACCGACGCGCTGGAGATTCCGGCCGAACTGCCGTTCACGCTTGCGCTCGGCGCCGTCATCTCGCTGCTGCCGGCAACCCCGCTGTATCCGGCGCTGGTCCGCCGCTATCAGGCGAGCCGCTCGCTGCGCGCGATCACGATCGGCCTTCTCATCGTCATCTACGTGCTGGCGATTGCGCGGGCGGTGACCGCGCCGTTCCAGCCGTTCATCTATTTCAGGTTTTGAGCCATGGGCAATCTCGCGCTCTCCCGCCCGATCGTCCGCGCCGCCTTCTGCGCCTTTCTGGCGTTACTGCCGCTCGGCACCGCCTGGAATCTCCTGGCGATGCAATATTTCCCCTCGCGCATGTTCAGGATCGGCCCCAAGCTCAGCGGCGTCACTTACGACAAGCCGGTGCAGTTCTCGTTGCGCGATATTTTCGACGGCGATTTTCAGAAAGCGGCGATCAGCCGCGTCACCGACGCAATACCGGTTCGCGCGCTGCTGATTCACGTCAACAACGAAATACGTTATCAGCTATTCGGCGAACTGACCGCACCGCAGGTCGTCAAGGGCGCGAAGGGACAATTGATCGAACGAAGCTACCTCAGCGATTATTGCTCGCGCACCGAAGGGATGGGCGCCAGACTTGCGGCCGACATCCTGCCCAAGCTGAAGGACATCCAGAATTTCTACGAGCGCCGCGGCGGCATTTTCGTCTACGTGGTCTCGCCGTCCAAGGCGGCGCATCTGCCGGAATACTTTGTCGACCGCCTGCCCTGCCCGAGTACGCCGGCCGCACGGACGCAGCTGGTGCCTGATTATGTCGGCGCGCTTCGTCAAGGCGGCATCCATGTGGTGGATACCGCGAGCCTGATCCATTCGCTAAAAGGCAGCTATCCATTCGACCTGTTCCCGCAAGGCGGCGTGCACTGGAACGATGTCGGAGGCGCACGCGCGGTCTCCGCGATCGTGGATGCGATCAACGAGCAGGCCGGGCGCGAACTGATTCCGCCCTACACCTTCACCTACACATTGTCGAAACCCGCGAACGGCGCCGACCGCGAACTCGCCGATCTCCTCAACGTGTTCTTCCCGCCGCTCGGCTATCAAACCCCGAAGGTGAGTTTTCAGCCCTCCGTGCCGTGCGCGGCAAGCCCGGCGCGCCAGCTCAATGTCGCCATGGTCGGTTCCAGCTTTGGCCACCTGCCGGCGCGGATCATGATCGAGGCCAATTGCCTCGATCACCTTCAATTCTACTACTACCTGATCCTCGGCCGCTTCGGCGGCATGCCGATCCACGAACTGCAGCGCAATCTTGTCGACAGCGACCTTGCGCCGCTGCGCGATGCCAAGGTCATGATCCTCGAGGAAAACGAATCCTTCGTCGACAAGGCCGGCTATCTCGATCCGCTGCGCGCCCTGCTCAACCGCCCGTGACGGCGACGCCTCGCTTTGACCGTCACCCGGTCAGCCGCTGTCGCGCAGCACCAACTCGAATCCGAGGTCGATGTGTCGCTCGCCACCACGCTCGAGCGTCAGCGCCGCCGCCGTGCGGCCGATACTGTGTCCGTGCACGCTGATGGTGCTCAGGCTAGGCGATATCAACTGGCCCATTTCGAGATTGCCAAGGCCGACAACCGCGACGGGCTGTTCTGAAGCGGCCGCCTGACGCAGCCGGCCGGCTTTGCGCAAGCCCGCCATGAAGCCGATCGCGTAGGCATCATTGGCGGCAAACACCCCATCGACGTCCGGCAAATGCAGATTGGCAGCCGCGCTTCCGGGCGCGTTGCGATCGAGGATCAACCTTTGCGGCTCTGGCAAGCCGTGTGCCAGTGTCTCCTGGCGAAACCCGAGCCAGCGGCGGGTGCCCCGCGGTTCGTTGCCGCCGATGAACGCAAGATGCTTCCGCCCCTGCGCGATCAGGTGCCTTGCGACCGCAACGCCTGCCTTGAAGTTGTCGAAGCCGGCAACCGCGTCGATCGGATGTGCCGGCAGGTCCCAGGTCTCGACCACAGGTATTCGCGCGTTGCGAAGCAGCCGCGCACCGTCTTCGGTCGCGGGCGATCCCACCATGATGATCGCCTCCGGGCGCCGTGACAAAAGCGCCGCCAGCATTCTGTCCTCGAGCTGATCATCGTAGCGCGATTGCGCGAGGATGACCGAAAAGCCCGCCGGCTCGAGCTTGTCGGATAATCCCTGCACCGTATCAGCGAAGATCGAATTGGCGATGGTCGGCACCAGCACGCCGACCGAATTGGTCCGTGCACTCGCCAAGGCCCCGGCCACGAGATTGGGAACATAGCCGAGTTGGCGCATCGCGCGCTCGACCCGGGCGCGCGTCTCCGGCGCCACCTGTGCCGGTAACCGCACCACCCGGCTCACCGTGATCGACGAAACGCCGGCGAGTTTGGCCACCGCCGACAGCGTCGGCGGAAGTTCCGCAGGATGATCCCTGCCTTGGGGCGGCGAATTCTCGGCCATGACCGTCCATGCACGAATTGCACTTGCTCCTCTAGCATGACAGCGCTACCATCGCACCATGTTAGCGCTAACATAACTAATATAAAGGGAGCGAGACTGATGATTCCTGAGAGCATGGTGGAGGCCTATCAGCGCGACGGCGTCATCGTCGTGCCGGAGGTGCTCGATGCCGACACCCTCCAGCGCGTGCGCGGCGTGATCGCCGAACTGGTGGCCGGCGCTGCCAATGTGTCGGAGCACACCGACGTCTACGATCTCGAACCCAGCCATACGCCGGAGAATCCCCGCGTCCGCCGCATCAAGACGCCGCACAAGGTTCACCCGATCTTCGATGAGATCGTGCGCAGCCAGCCTGTGATCGAGATTCTCACCCAGCTCATCGGACCTGGCCTGCGCCTGCACGGCTCCAAGCTGAACATGAAGTCGGCGCAATACGGCTCGCCGGTGGAATGGCATCAGGACTGGGCGTTTTATCCGCACACCAATGACGACATCCTCGCGATCGGCGTGCTGCTCGACGACTGCGACCTCGAAAACGGCCCGATGCTGGTCACGCCCGGCACACATACCGGCGAGACGATGTGGAACCACCACGGTGAGGACGGCTGCTTCGCCGGCCTGATCGATCCCGACCTGATCCAGGACGAAATCAAGCGTGCGGTGCCCTGCATGGGCAAGGCCGGCAGCATGTCCTTCCATCACGTTCGTGCGCTGCACGGATCGGCGATGAACACCTCCAACCGGCCGCGCAACCTCCTGCTCTATGAGGTCGCCGCCAGCGACGCGTGGCCCCTGGCCGGTGTGAAGGATTTCGAAGAGTTCAACAGCCGCCTGTTGGCGGGACCGCCAGTGATCGCGCCGCGGCTCACGGACGTGCCGGCCCGCATGCCGCTGCCTCCGCCCAAGCGGCAGGGCTCGATCTATGAGACGCAATCGGCGTCCAAGAAGAGCTACTTCACACGCGCAGCGTAGTGACACCGACAATGCCCGCAGGCTTCGCCCGCGGGCATTTTGCTTCCGAAGCGTTTTCGATCGAAGTGGCGACCGGTTCGCGTGAAGAACACGCGTCGAAACAAAGATGAGAGCGCCGGTTTTGATCCATTCAAAACCAGCGCTCTAGAACCACAATCAAAACAAAACAAAACATACGGGGAAACGCATGACCAAGATGGGAGCCGATGGCGCCGGCAATTCGCGCCTACGTGTTGTGCTGGCCGCAAGCATCGGCTCGGCGCTCGAATGGTATGACTTCTTTCTCTACGGCACGGCCGCGGCGCTGGTGTTCGGTGAATTGTTCTTCCCGAAGAGCGATCCGGTCGTCGGCACCCTGCTCTCGTTCCTGACTTTCGGCGTCGGCTTCGCCGTACGTCCGATCGGCGGCATCATCTTCGGTGTGCTCGGCGACCGTTACGGCCGCAAGCCGGTCCTGGTCGCAACGCTCTTGATGATCGGTCTCGGCACGACCTTGATCGGCGTCCTGCCGACCTACTCGCAAATCGGCGTATGGGCCCCGATCTTCCTGGTCGCCATGCGGGTCGTGCAGGGGCTTGGCGCCGGCGCCGAATACGGCGGTGCGGTGATTTATCTGGTCGAGAACGCACCGGCCAACCATCGCGGCTTCTGGGGCGGCTTTGCGCCGCTCGGTGTTTCCGTCGGCAATCTTTTGGCGGCGGCGGCATTCGCGCTGGTATCGACGCTGCCGAAAGACCAGATGATGGACTGGGGCTGGCGCTTGCCGTTCCTGGCGAGTTTCGTCCTCATCCTCGTCGGTATCTACGTGCGCATGCGGGTTGCGGAGACGCCCGTCTATACGGAGGCGGTCGTCGCGCGCGGCATCGTCGAGAAGAACCCGGCGATGGAAGCGCTGCGCAATCATCCCCGCAACTTCCTGGTCGTGCTCGGCGCACGCATGGCGGAGAACGGCCTCGGCTATTTCTTCCCGGTGTTCGGTCTGAGCTACGTCATCAAGACGGTCGGCGTTCCGAGCTCGGAAGCGCTCAGCGCCTTGATGTTGGCCTTCGTCGTCGAGCTGTTCGCGATCCTCGGCTTTGCCGCACTGTCCGACCGAGTCGGCCGGCGACCGGTCTATATGTTCGGCGCGCTCGCCGGCGTGGCGCTCGCCTTCCCGTTCTTCTGGATGGTCGGCACCAAAGAGTGGATCCTGATCGCGCTGGCCTTCATCCTGGCGCGAGCCGTGGTGATCGCGGCGATGTTCGGCCCCCAGGCCGCCTACTTCGCTGAACTGTTTCCGCCACAGCGTCGCTTCGCGGGCTTTGCCTTCGCGCGAGAACTCGGATCGCTGCTGTCGGGCGGCCCGGCGCCGTTTGTCGCCACCGCGCTGGTCGCCGCGTACGGCACCTGGTGGCCGGTCGCCTGCTACGCGATCTTCCTGTCACTCTGCACAGTCATTGCGATCTGGATCGGGCCTGAAACCTACAAGGAAGACATTGCCGCCGCCGAGCCCCATCGGCCCAGCGAACTTCCGCAAGCCATGCCCCAACGGGCCTGAGCTGACGGGCTTTGAGCCATGGCGCAGAAGCTTTGCGTGCTGCAATCGCTATGGGCGATGGAACGGCGGCTTGCGGACGAACCGGAATGGCCGCTTCAAACCCAGCTCGCGATGATCCGCGATGCCGGGTTTGACGGCGCCGGCGTCCGCTTCATCGATCCCTCGTTTGCCAGCGAAGTCACAAGCTTCCTGCGCGCCCATGACATGATCTGGCAAGCGCAGTGCTACCCGAAATCGGTCGACGACTTGAAGCCCGTTCTCGAGCTCGTCGCCAAACTCGGCGCCGATCACGTCAACCTGCAACCGGATGTGCGGCCATATCGCCTTGCCGATTGCATTCCATTGCTCGAGGGATGGCGGCGGCTGGGAGAACAGGCCAGCGTTGCGCTGAACATCGAGACCCATCGCGACCGGATGACGACCGATCTGTTCTTTACGTTGCAGCTGCTCGACTGCTTTCCCGATCTGCGGCTGACCGCCGATCTCTCGCACTATCTGGTCGGGAGAGAATTCGCCTGGCCGGTCGACGAGACCAACCATGCCATGATGCATCGAATCCTCGACAACAGCTGGGCCTTGCACGGCCGCGTCGCAAGCCGCGAGCAGGTGCAGATCTCGTTTCGATTTCCGCAAAATCAGGGCTGGCTCGGCCTGTTCATGGGCTGGTGGGAGTACGGCATCCGCTCGTGGAGAAAGCGCGCCGGTCCCGACGCCACGCTGACGTTTCTCTGTGAGCTGGGACCAGCGCCTTATGCCATCACCGGCGCCGACGGCCGCGAACTGTCCGATCGCTGGCAGGACGCACTTGTCATGAAGGACATGATCCGCAACCTGTGGGACCGGATCGCGGTCGAGGGATGCGATTGAGGGTGAAGACCGCGGTATCCCTTAGGATACCTCGTATCATCGGCGATACTGGTGGCCCGATCCTAACATTCGCAACACTGGCAATTCGGCTTCGGTATCGCTAAGTAGCCGACATGAAAAAAATCGGCTTTCTCTCGTTCGGACATTGGACGCCCTCCCCGCAATCGCAGGCCCGCTCGGCTTCCGACGTGCTGCTGCAATCGATCGACCTTGCGGTTGCTGCCGAAGAAATAGGCGCCGACGGCGCCTATTTCCGCGTGCATCACTTTGCCCGCCAGCTTGCCTCGCCGTTCCCGCTGCTCGCAGCTGTTGGCGCGAAGACGAGCAAGATCGAGATCGGCACCGCCGTGATCGACATGCGCTATGAAAATCCGCTCTACATGATCGAGGATGCCGGCAGCGCCGATCTCATCGCCGGCGGACGCCTGCAGCTTGGGATCAGCCGCGGCTCGCCTGAGCAGGTGATCGATGGCTGGCGCTATTTCGGCTATCAGGTGGCCGAAGGCCAGGACGATGCCGCTATGGGCCGGCGGCATGCGGAAGTATTTCTTGACCTGCTCGGCGGCAAGGGGTTTGCGCAACCGAATCCGCGCCCGATGTTTCCCAATCCGCCGGGTCTGTTGCGCCTGGAGCCGCACTCCGAAGGTCTGCGCGAGCGTATCTGGTGGGGCGCCGGCTCCAATGCGACCGCGGTCTGGGCGGCAAAGCTCGGCATGAACCTGCAGAGTTCGACATTGAAGAACGACGAGACCGGCGAGCCCTTTCATATTCAGCAGGCCAAGCAGATCCGCGCCTACCGCGAGGCCTGGAAGGAAGCAGGCCACACGCGCAGCCCCCGCGTCTCGGTCAGCCGCAGCATCTTCGCGCTGGTCGACGATCGCGACCGCGCCTATTTCGGCGGCGACCAGAGCGATGACCATATCGGCTTCATCGATCCGAAGACGCGGGCGATCTTCGGCCGCAGCTATGCCGCCGAGCCGCCGGCGCTGATCGAACAGCTCAAGCAAGACGAAGCGATCGCGGAAGCCGACACGCTGCTGCTCACCGTCCCCAATCAATTGGGCGTCGACTACAACGCGCATGTGATCGAGGCGATCCTCAAGCACGTCGCGCCGGCATTGGGGTGGCGTTAGCGGGTTACACACGCCCTGTCGTCTGATCGTCGTCTATCGGCGGTATGTCGCCTGTCGGAAAATTTTTGGGGAGAGCATGATGAAACGCGTCGTTGCGGGGGTAGCCATGCTGATGGGCTCGGCGGGCTTCGGTACGGCGGAGGCCGTCTGTGTCTATGCCGACAAGCAATATTCCGAAGGCGCAACGCTCTGTATTTCGCCGACCGCGACCCAGACCTGCACCAACGGTGGCAGTTGGACCAAGCTTGAGCTGCCGCAGACGCAGCCCAATGCCTGCGAGCGGGCCTATCTGACGCCCAACGCCTTCACGTTCACGGTCGCGCCAGAACGGCGGCGCGAGAACTGAGGCCCGTACGACGCCGCGCGGCCCAACGACAACGCCCGCAGCCGACGCCGGCGCGATGGAAATCAAGGTGATTTCAGAAGGCTGACAATGGTGGGGAAGGAAGGACTCGAACCTTCGAAGCCATGAGGCGGCTGATTTACAGTCAGCTCCCTTTGCCACTCGGGACACTTCCCCGCTTCAAACCTCATCGTGGCTTGCCGCTAGGGGGCGGCGGGAATCAGCCTGTCGATGACGCTGAAAACCGGAAGACCTTCAGAAGGGACCGGCCGGCCGCGTTTATGGGCGAAGGACGGCGGTAAAGTCAACCGAGGCCGGGAACGAAAAAGCCAACATTTTCAGGGCCTCAGTAAATTGCGTTGAACCAGAACCCGTGAGACAAGCCTTTTCATGCGCGAGCGCGACCGAAAGCCCAAATTCCACCGCTTCGAGGGAGCCGGCAAACGGCCGGAGAAGCGCCCCTCGCCTGGCCGCGATGCCGGCCGGAAAGGCTCGAAGGCGCCCTGGCGCGGACGCGAGGGAGCGGCCGACGACACCGTGATCCTCTATGGCTGGCACACGGTGACGGCGGCTCTGGCAAACCCGCGGCGGCGGATTCGCAAACTGCTTTTGACCGAAAATGCCGCCCGCCGGCTCGCCGAGGAAAAGATCGAGACCCGAGTAACCCCCGAGATCGTGCGTCCTGGCGTGATCGACCAGCGGCTCGGACCAGACGCCGTGCATCAGGGCATGCTGGCTGAAGCCGATCCGCTTCGCTCGCCCGACATCGATACGCTGCCGCAGGACGGCATCGTGCTGGTGCTCGATCAGATCACCGATCCACACAATGTCGGCGCGATCATGCGCTCGGCCGCGGCCTTTGCAGTGAAGGCCATCGTCACGACGGCCCGCCATAGCCCCGAGGCGACCGGCGTGCTGGCGAAGTCCGCCTCCGGCGCGCTGGAACTGGTGCCGCTGGTGACGGTGCAGAATCTCGCCCGCGCGCTCACCGAGATGAACGATCGCGGCTTTATGACCGTCGGTCTCGACAGCGCGGGCGATCAAAACCTCAGCGCTGTCGAACTGAACCGGCCCTTAGCGCTGGTGCTCGGTGCCGAAGGCAAAGGCTTGCGGCAATTGACACGCGAAACCTGCAGCATCGTCGCCCGGCTCGACATGCCCGGCGAGATCAAGAGCCTCAATGTCTCGAATGCAGCGGTGCTGGCGCTCTACATTGGCGCGAGCCGTCTCGGCCTGATGGGCTGAGGCTGCTTCAAAAAGAAAGGCGCCTGCGCTTGGATTAAAGCAGGCGCCGATGTCGGGTCAGCAGCGAGGCTGAAGATCCAGCCGATCAGTACAGGCTGTGCAGCACGCGCGGGTGATAGCGGTAGCCGTAGTGGTGCCAGTGGCGGCGGTAGTGGTGACGATAGCCCCAGGCTGTGACGCCCATCTCCTGGTAATATCGGTGGGGCGCGAGGTCGCCGGGACCGGTATAGGTCGGGCCTTGCTCGACGTAATAGTACTGCGGCGGCGCAATCGGCGCCGAGTGATACTGCACGACCGGGTCGGGCAGACGCTCATAGGGCATATAGGGCTGAACGTAGGCCGCACCGCAGGTGCTGACATAACCGCACGGTGAGCAGCTGTCACAGGCCAAAGCGGGCGCAGCCCCCGCCACGGTCACGGCCAATGCCGCAGCCAATCCCAAAATCGTCTTACGCATTACACTCTCCTGTTGGGTCGTCTTGGTTATTTCAATCTCGGCGCTACGGACGGCGCTGTGGGTCGGTTGGGAACCGCCGCTCCGGTCCGGAAAAGTTCTGCTCAATGCTGTTCGGCGCCACGATCACCGGCGGTGGATTTGACGGCACCTGGTTGAGCGACGGCAGCGGATCAGCCTGCCTCGACCCGGCGGACCAGGATTGGTGGAAGGACGGCGCCGGTTTCGGCTTGTCGGCTCCTTCGATTTCGAGCCGGCCATAGCCCGGCAGATTTCCGGCTGTGGGATAATAATGACCGACCGGCGGCATCGGCTCGATCGGGCGGCCGCCATACACTGTCGGCTGACGGTGGACGCCCTTGTCGAGGCCCCAGTCGCCTTCGACGACCGCATAGGACGCATCCACGCCGTTGATGATGACGGGCACGCCGGGCCGGCCGGGAATGGCAATCACGGGGCCGTTGCTTTCGGCGCAAGCAAGCCCTGCTGTTCCAATCAAGATAGCCAGTGTGACGAACGCACGCATCGCATCCAAACCCGTGAGGCCGTAACCGTAGTCGACGCCAACGCTTCGAGGGTTAAGGCGGGCATCTAAACGCGCGGTAAGCCTAACGCGCAGGCCTTCACGCTTCGTCAATTTGCGGGGTATGAGAAAAATTAACCGAGAGCGGTATCGGAAAGCCGCGTCCCGCCTCAGGAAAAGGCGGTCACTACGATCGTATGCAGACCGATCGCGACGGTGACCAGACCGACCGTCGCCTGCAGACCCTGGTTGGCCCAGGTCAGCCAGCGCGCCGAGAGCGTAATCGGCACCGCAATCACCGTCGACAAGGCGCCCATGCCGATCATCGAGCCGATACCAAACAGCGCCACGTAGCCGAGCCCGACCATAACGTTCGGAGCCTCGGTTACCGTGAGCACCAAAAGCGCCGCCGAACCGGCCATGCCGTGCATCAATCCGACCAGCAAGGTCCGCCAGCGAAAGCCGTGTTCGTGGCCGTGGGCGGCGCGCGCATGAGAAACAGTCTCTCCGGCGTGGCTGTGGGCGTGCAGATGCTCCGTTCCGTCCTGATGGCGATGCCGGTGAAAATGAATCCGGTCACACCACAGGCGCCAGAGCACATGGCTGCCGAGGCCGACCAGCATGACACCGACCGCAGTCTCGATCGGCCGTGACATTTCGTCGGAGATGGCGCGGCCGAGCGCGAGCGCAGCCCCTGCAAAGACAAACAGCGTTAGCGTGTGGCCGAGCCCCCAGGTCAGGCCGTGTTTGACGATGTCGCTGACATTGTCGCGGCGTGCGGCGATCGAAGAAACGGCGGCGACGTGATCGGCCTCCAGCGCATGCTGCATGCCAAGCAGAAAACCCAGTCCCAGAATTGCGAACATGCCCCGACGATCCACGCTTGGTCCCGAACGCGGGGACCCGGGCGTCATTTGAGCCTGTCGGACGGCAAATTGGAACGAAAATCGGCTTAGGATGGAGATCGCGCGGATCAGCTTTGCAGGGTCGCCACCGACTGGTCTATCGACTGCGCGCCACTATAAGGACTGGTCACAACGCTGGCGAGGGTCGCCTTCCCTGTCGAGGTCAGCTCGAATTTCGAATCGCCGATCCGGAACGAGTTCTGGTTGGAGATGAAGACCCGCGCGTTCTGAAATCCCTGCGAACCCTTGTAGATTACGTCGGCGCGGTAGCCTTTCACATTAGATATCTCGATCGAATAGGACTTGCCGGTGGAATCCTTGCCCGTCCAGGTCCCCTGCCATTGCTTGGGGTCGACATTGCTGAATTTGGAGCCCAGCGAAAACTGCGCCGAGGCCGCATTCGCGGCATAGCTCGAAGACAGGGTCGAGAAAATATCGGACATGCCGGTTCAACCGTTGGGATCGAAATGCGCAACAAGTCGTGGCGCGCGCGTGGTTTTCGCCACGCTCCCAGCTGTAACGCGGGGTGCTTAATCGCGGATTAACCCAGGCAATCGACAGCCGTCGGACCGTTGCCACCTGAGGGAAATACTGGTGCCGGTTGAGAGGATTGAACTCCCGACCTTCGGTTTACAAAACCGCTGCTCTACCGCTGAGCTAAACCGGCAAAATTGGGACTGGCCCGATGGGATGGACGGCACCCGCCGGGCGGCGGAGGACGGCGTGGGTCAGATAGCAGACTTGTCGGCGAAGGGCCATCGCCCGCGGGCCTCCTCGCGTCAGGCCTGGCCGTCTTCCAGGCCGTATTCCCGGTAGATCGCCTCGCGGTCCGCCGCCGGAAACAGACGGCACTTGGCCTGAGCCAAATGCAAATTGACGGTTCCGGACTGGCAGCCGGCCGCCAGCAATTTCTTGATGTCGTCCATATGGGCCGCGGGCTGATGCTTGTCCGGCAATTGCTCGAGCGCGATCAGCGCCGTCGCCAGGGCTTCCGTAATCACCCACTCGTCGTGGCCGGTGATTCCCTTTCGTGGCATGGGGACCGTCCTTTCGTCCTTGACGACCTCGCACATCAGAGACGGCGAACCGGGCCGGTTTTGGGGCATGATCGCAGTCAGGCGCAAATATCGAGCGAAAATCAACAGCCTTCAAGGCCGGCGGAACGGAACGGCCGGATCCACTTCAGAAGAAGGCACACACCAGCGCCAGGTTGGCGGCGCAGGCCGCAAATAGCGCCAGCGACAGCGTCATGTGAATTCGCCCGCAGGCGATATGGCTGATGATGCTCATGGCTAAACAAGCATCCGGCGATTCTACTCGCGGAGTCCCACACGATATTTTTGGCTCTCAACCGATATTTCGTCCGGGATTCATGAGTCGTTTACGACTCATGCACCGGCGCGGGGTGCCCCTGCCAGCTGCAACCGGAACCGGCCTGCCGCGTTAAGGAGGTTGTTTGCGGAGCATAGGATGCCCTACGCGCTATTTTGCAACGAGGCCCGGCTGAGTAACGCCTATCCAACCGAAGCCGACGTCTGGAAACTCGCCCGGAAAAGCGGGCTTGTGGTCGAGGCGGTATCGGAGGAGGACCGCCCGGCGCCGCGGCCGGTGCTGGAAAATGACTACGAAATCAGACCCTGCCCGGTCGATCCGCAGGAAGACCCCCTTCGCAACCGGGCAGATGCCGAGCGGGAAGCCGCCCGCGGGGTACAATGGGACACCCTCGCCCCCGATGCCTGAAACGAGCCGATCACCGAGCCTGGAAGGCTCTGATGGGGGACCGGGGCAATCGCAATGGCAGGAGGGGCGCTCTACGGGGTCGCGACCGCCAGCGAAGCCTGTTCTGCGGCCAGCGTGACGCAGGCCTTGCGACGATGCAGCCCGCGGATGGCGCCGGTGATTTTCTGCACCTGGCCTACCGGACAGGTGGCATTCTGCACGAACACGATTTCATAGGGAGCGAGCAGCAGCGGCTCGGATTTCAGCACGGTTTGAGCCGCGCACGGCAAAGCGATCGCGCAGAAGACGACCGCTAAGATGAAAACGCGCATGTATGATGTCCAGCCACCCGGCAGCCCAATAATAGCCGCGGCCGGCAAAGGTTTCGCGACAGCCGGAAATATTTTTCAGGGGCCGCTTTCGCAAGCTCAGCCTGTGTCCCCCTGCACGGCTGTCCATCATGAAAAAAGGCCGGCGCGACGCCGGCCTTTGGTCTTTGCGATTGTCAGGACTTGACCAGTACCTGATCAGTACTTGGCGACGACCGGGCCGCCCCATCCGAAGCGGTAGTTGATGCCCAGCTTGACGGTGTGGTCGTCGTCGCGGAAGCGCGAGCCGATGATGGGTGCCGGACCGCCCGTGAAGGTCGTGCTGCCGAAATTGTAATACTGGTACTCGCCTTTGATCGACCAGTTCGGCGTGAACATGTATTCGAGCCCGGCGCCGACGGTGTAGCCGTCGCGATGGTTGCCATCGACGGTGAAGGCGACCGGCGCGCCGTTGGTGGCGACACCCAGGAGGTTGTCGTTGCCGCGCCAGGCATAACCGCCCTTGGCGTAGAGCAGCGTCGGACCGAACGCGTAGCCGAGCCGGCCGGTGACCGAACCGATCTGGTCGGTATTGCCGGTCACAACCGTGCCGCCCGGGAAGACCACGCCGCTGCCGCTGTTGCCGGTCAGCCAGCTGTATTGGGCCTCGGCACCGATCACCCAGTTGCCGGCAAACTGATAATCGAAGCCGCCCTGCACGCCGCCGAGGAATCGCGCATCGCTACCCTGCAGACTGTTGTCGCCCGGGAAGGCGCCGCCGATATGTCCGCCGAGGTAGAAGCCGGTCCAGTTGTAAATGACCTGCGGCGGCGTATACACCGGAGCCTTGGTGTAGGTTCGCGCCGGCATATCGGCCGCGAAGGCAGGAGCCGCGAACACGGCGCAGGCGAGCGCGCCGAGCAGAATCTTTTTCATGGAAGTTCCCCGTTATCGTCGTGATCGACAACATCCAAACAACGTGGCGTCAATTTGGTTGCTTCGTGGCACGGCAAAACACGTTTGTTTGCGCGATGTCGCGGCCGCGACACATAGCGTTTTGTTCCACGGCGGACAGCTTTTTCGCAGCAATCTTTCGATTTTGTCGGGCGAGCGAAGCCAAAGGTTCATTTCCGGGAACAATGCTCGCCGAAACGTGATGAAACCGGCTTGCGATGGCAACGCGGTGGATCCCTGCAAAAGGATCCGGCAGCGTTTACCTGGTCATCTTTTCCATTTCCGGGAACGGCGCCATTGCCACGCCCGCGCACAGTTCGCTACCTTTTTCGATCATGCGGTCGAGGCGACCATTGAGGAACAACACCGCGCGCTCGTGCGGCTCACGATAGCTGCCGTCGGACTCGCGCGCTGAATAGCGTAGACACGCGAGGTAGCGCGGCTTGCCGTTGACGTCCCGCATCACGGGCTCGGACAGCGCGGCATCGCGCACGCCGACCGGGTTGTTGAGATAGGTCCTCAGGAAGGCCAGCAGTTCGGGACGATAGTTGGCCGGGACGGGCTGCGGCATGTCCTTGCTGTCGCTGAATAGGCTGAAGCTTCGGCTGTCATCACCGCCTGCGCAGGCTGCGAGCGCAACCGGCAACATCAGAATGGCCAGGCGCTTCGCCCAGATTTCCAACCGCCCTGCCTTCACTGTCCGCGAGCTCATTGCTGCTGGTCCAATTCTAACATTCGTATGCCTTAGCGGCGGGCACTTTTGCGAACGTTAGAATTAAGAGGACGACCAGCAGATACATGTTTCCAGCGGAGTTCAGGATTTGACACTCGCTTTCCGAACTCGGGGCTACGCGCGTAGCGAATGTCAAATCCACTCCACTGGTGGTTTTTAGCCGTCCAAAAATGAAAGGGAAACAGCAATTTGAAATTGCGCTGTACAAACGGCTCCGGCCCAGCGCCACTCGCGTGGCGTGGACCGGGCCTGAAAATCCGCGAAGACGCCGCGGGGCGATTAATGACGCCTTCGCAGATCACCTCAGCCGCGCTTGGCGGGGTGCGAAACATGCTTGGCTGAGAGTTTCTGGGTCTTGTGGAGCTTCGCCGCCATCTTCTTGTGCGAGCGGTTCAGCGTGTGCATGCGATGATGCCGGTGGTGGCGAACGTAGTGATGACCACGGCCCATCTTGGCATTGGCGTTCAGCGGGGTCTTCTTCACGGTCGGTGCAGCAACCGACTTGGTCGCGGGTGCCTGCGCGGTGCTCGCGGCGATCGCCGGAGCGGCGAGAACGGAGACGGCAAGCAACGCAGCAGAAATGGTCTTCAACATGGAAAGCTCCTCTCGAAAGGGACCGCAGAGGGTGCCGGCCGGATGGTCGGTCTCTTCGATCGTTGGTGTGACCTTACGAGTCGCGCGCTGAACCCTCCCTGAAGCCCGACCACGGTTTCCGTTCATCTGGATGAACCGCTATTCAGCCTTCTCGCCACGGCGCGCGCATCAGATGTTTGCCGCTGGCTGACGCGTTCGCGTCAGGTCATCGGCGTGAAAAATTCCCGAAATCTGCAAAAAAATGTCGCCGGAATGATCGCAAGCTGCAGGTGTTCAAATCGACGGGCGCTGGTAAGCTTGCCCTTGATCCAAATCAGGAGAGACGCATGAGAAAGACTGCGATCCGCCTTTTGACCCTGGCGATGTACGCGACGGCGATGATGGCGATGCCGATGGTCAACTCGGCCAAAGCCGCGGGTGGCGATTCCCCCTCACCGCCGGCCGATTCGAGCAAGGACAAGAAAAAGAAGAACGACAAGAGTTCGAGCATCGACGATCCGAAGTTCCTCGAAGGCTATCGCACCGCTTATGCCACGATCTACGATCGCCACGATTATGCTGGCGCGATCGCGCAGTTGAAAGCGCTCGGCCACGACAACGTCGCCGACGTCGCCAATCTGATCGGCTATTCCTACCGCAAGCTTGGCGACTACAAGGTCTCGCAGGTGTGGTACGAGCGCGCCCTTCAGGCCGATCCGAACCATGTCCGCACCTGGCAGTATTACGGCCTGTGGCAACTCGAACAGGGCAACCGCGAATCCGCGCAGTATCACTTGGGCCGCATCAAGCAGATCTGCGGCACCGATTGCGCTGAATACAAGTCGCTGGCCATGGCACTCGACCAGCCGGCGGGCACCGGCCTCGTCTACTGATCTTTCGGCCGAACATCATCGACGGTGCAGATGAGGACGTCTGCGCCGTTTTTCTTTGCGTTATCTCATCAGCGCTTCGGCCTCGGCGCGAAAAGCCCGCCGCGAGGCCTCGCGCGAATAGAACATGTGCCCGCCTGGATAGACCACGAGCTTTACCCGGTCCGCAGAAGCGTAGGCCGGCAACTGATCGAGCTGGATCTTCGAGCCGAAATACGGCGTCGCAAGATCGAACAGTCCGTGCCCGACCAGAAGCTTCAGCTTGGGATCGAGCGCAAGAATTTGCCTGAGATCCGAGGTCGACTGGGCCGGGTTGTTCCCGCGTCCGTAGTCCCACGAAATCGAACGGTTGAGCAGACGGTATGGGCCATCGGGCCGCCAGTTGAGCGTGCGCTCGGTCAGATCGACGGCGGCGCTCGTCAGCGGAGCGATCAGCGTATCGCCGGAAGGATCGCCGAAATGGCTGTCGCTTGAGTCCGGGTCGGGATCAAAGCCGAGCGCCGAGCCGTCGTAACGGCCTGTCACCTTGCCATTGCCGCGATCGAATTCACGGCGAAATTCCGAAATCCCGAGGCGCCCGGCCAGCCGGCGCGTGACCGCCTGATCGATGCCCGTCAGTGCGGAAACGCGGTCGGCAAGCCGCGTCGTCGCTTCCTTGTCTGCTTCGCCCTTGATCAGATCGGCGAGAAAATCGCCGCGCGCATAAGTTTCGACATCGGCCATGTCGGCCCGCGTGACCGGATGTTTGGCCTCGCGCGCGATTGCCGCCATCGAAGGCAGGCTGATGGCGTATTGCAGAAGGCTGGTACCGCCGAATTCGCGGAAGTCAAACAGCGGTGAAATCAGGATCACGCCGTTGATGCCGACGCCCTGCTCGGTCTGCAATTCGCGCACCATCTTCGGCACGCGAATGCCGCCATAGCTTTCACCGACGATGAATTTCGGCGACAGCAGGCGATCATATTTCTCCAGATAACGGCGGATCACGACAGCCAGCGCGTTGACGTCGCCGTCGACAGTGAAGAAATGCTTGTGGGCCTCCCCATCGCCGGAAACGAAGCGGCTATAGCCGGTATCGACGGGATCGACGAAGACGAGATCGGTGAAGTCGAGCCAGGTCTCGGCATTTGGTTGCAGCTCCGGCAAGGCCGAGGAAATCGCGCCGTCGCCTTCGATCGGCAGGCGCCACGGTCCCGCGCAACCGAGCTGCAGGTAGGCGGAGGACGCGCCCGGGCCGCCGTTGAAGAAAAACGTCACCGGCCGGCTGCGCGCTGGCGCCCCATCCAGTTGATAGGCGGTGTAGGCAATGTCGGCCTGCGGTTCGCCGCTTTGATTGAACAGCCGAAGCGAGCCCGCCGTTGCCGTGAAGGACAGCGTTCGCCCGTTCGCGGTGATGGTTTGCTTGGTGGTGGAATCCTCCGGCAGGCGGCGCGTCTCTCCCGAAGTCGAGCTGCCGCGTGGCCGCTGCGTACTCGGCGGCCCCGGCGGTTGCGAAGCCTTCGCGTCTGGCGCGGACGACGACGGCGGTGTTTGCCCTGTCAACTTGGGCGGGTTCTGCCCGGCTTCTTCACCGCCGGCCCGGTGCGTCAGCAAAAAAAGCGTCAGGAGAGCCAAGGTGACCGGTCGAAGTCTCATTTACTTTACTCCAGCTTTTCCGCTTTCCTTCGCGGCCACAGGCCCCCTTTGACAGGGCAAAGCATGTTATTTCATAGCTAGCGGCCAATTTTGGCCGAAAACGGCGATAGCCCTTCAGTTGATCATCTCGACAACGACAGCCAAGGTCGTATAGACGACCAGCCACTCACGGGAGGGCTTCACAATTTCATGACCACGACCAAGTCATTTGACCGGATTGCCTTTGTCGCGAGCGCCGGCGTGGAAGCGCAGGAAGCCTTGGCGCGGCTGGTCGCGACTTACGGCAATCATGCCCCGGCGGATGCCGATGTCGTGGTCGCGCTGGGCGGCGACGGCTTGATGCTGCAGACGCTGCACCAGCAGATGCACACGGGAAAACCGATTTACGGCATGCATCGCGGCACCGTCGGCTTCCTGATGAACGAGTTTTCGCTCCATCACCTGCCTGAACGGCTGGCGGCGGCGCGTCAGACGTTGATCAATCCCCTGCTGATGCGGGCCACCGACGTGCATGGCGCCGTTCACCTGCATCACGCCATCAATGAAGTGTCGTTGTTTCGCCAAACCTATCAGGCCGCGCGCCTGCGAATTCTGGTCGACGAACACGAACGCATGCCCGAACTGATCGCCGACGGCATTCTGGTGGCGACGCCAGCGGGCTCGACCGCCTACAACCTGTCGGCGCAGGGACCGATCATCCCGATCAATGCCGCCCTGCTCGCCTTGACGCCGATCAGCCCGTTCCGGCCGAGGCGATGGCGCAGCGTGCTGTTGCCCAACACCGCTTTTGTCGTCATCGAGGTGCTCGAGGGCGACAAGCGTCCGGTGGCGGCGGTGGCCGACCACGACGAAGCACGTGACGTGCGCCGCGTCGAAGTCCTGACCGACAAGACCATTTCGATGCGGATGCTGTTCGATCCCGGCCATAGCCTGGAAGAGCGCATCCTGCGCGAGCAGTTCACCTACTAGTGGTCCGATTCCAGCCGTCGCATCGCTTCCCAGCAGGCATTTTCGCGAATGTTAGAATCAAAGGACTCCGAGCAAATATATGTTTCCAGTGAAGTTTGCGATTTGACATTCGCGTTCTGAGCTTGCGGCCAGGTCGGTTGCGAATGCCAAATACACTCCACTAACCCAGCCCTTAAATCGGCTGCGCCGGCCTGCGATCGCAACCATTCCTTAACGCGGCAGGCATATGGTTAATGACGCGTATACCTGCGTATGCGTGTCCTGAGGCACGGCCATGTACCGTATCGATTTCAACAAGCTCCGATTCCTCATCTGCGACGACAATCCGCACATGCGCCGCATCTTGCGGACGCTGTTGCATTCGTTCGGCGCCCGCGAAGCTTACGAAGCGGAGGACGGCGCCACCGCGCTTGAGATGTACACCCACTATGTGCCGGACATCGTCATCACCGACTGGGCGATGCCGATCTTCGACGGCCTCGAACTTGCGCAGATGATCCGGCAGCCGGAATCCAAGGGCAACCCCTACGCCCCCATCATCATGCTGACCGGCCACTCCGAAAAACGACGCGTCACGGTGGCGCGCGATGCCGGCGTGACCGAGTTCCTTGCCAAGCCGATTTCCGCAAAGGGACTCTATCAGCGCATTCTGAATGTCGTCGCCAATCCGCGCCCCTTCATCAAGACCAAGACCTATTTCGGCCCGGACCGCAGGCGCAATACCAATGGCGCCTATATCGGGCCCGAGCGGCGCGTCGGCGGAGAGTTTGAAGTCCTCCAGCAGCCTTCGCTGCTCGACAAGGCCCGTTCCGGGGTCTAGCGGGAACCTGCACATGGCGAACAGCAAAGCCGACATCGAAGTCAAGAAATTCGCCGATCATCACGTGATCACGCAGCCCAATCCCCTGCGCAAGGTGCTGCGGCGCGTCGCTGATGATGACATCGACGACCCTGTCGCCCGCGCCGAGAAAGCTTTGGCCGGTCTGTCCGGCGAGTTCCGGCAATGGATGGAAATCGAGGTCGATCGCCTGGCCGACGCCCACGCCAACATCCTCAAGAGCGGCTTCACGCAAAAAGCACGCGACGAACTCTTCCGCGCCGCCCATGATATCAAGGGCGATGCGATGACGTTCGGCTTTCCACCCGCCGGCGCGGTTGCCGAGAGCCTGTGCCGGATCATCGAACACGCTCCCGATCTCGCGCGTGTGCCGCCGGATCTGATCACGCACCACATCAATGCTATCCAGGCAATCGTGCACGAGCACACCAGGCTCGATACCATCAGCGTATCGAAGGAACTGAGCCGCCGCCTGCGCGGCGTCGCGGACGAATACCTCGCCCACGCCAACCGCGACCGGCCCGAACATCTCGAGGCCATCATGGCGCCGAGCATCGCGCCGACGGATTGATGACCTGAATCCCGTCATTGCGAGCCAATAGGCTGTGTCGGCGCGCCCGTGCGATGCAATCCAGGCTTACGCTGATTGCCTGGTCGCTTGGCTTTCTTGCGCAAGCGCCCCGTCGTTGCGAGAATGACGGGAGGATTTATGCCGCGATCAGGGCGTAGGGCTCCGGCGCAATCGCCTGCTCGGCCGCGAGCTCCTCGCAGAACAGACGCGCCTCTTCGCGTGCCGATTCCGTCGCAAAGCGCCGCAGCAGGATCAGGAGCGGCGCGGCCGCATGCTGATCCGCCTCGCATTGCGTCAACACGCGCTCGACCATGCGACGGCGCAGGTGCACGACGCCGCCAAGCGTATCGGTAAATCCGGTCTCGTGGATCACCTCGAGCGCCGCGCGGAACGCCGCGAATGTCGTTTGCGGCAGACCTGCACGCTGCAGCAGCGCGACCAGGCTGGCCTCCCTGCGATCGAACAGCAGTGAGGAGACGCGAGAACGCGGCAGGCCGGACAGTTCAGTGAGTGCCGCCTCGAACAGCTCGAGATTGCCCGACAGCAGCGCCCGCAGAATCAGGCCTGCGGTGAGTTGCGAGGTGGCGCGCAGATGTGCGATCAGCCCGCCCATGTCGTCCCCGCGCGAGGATGCGGCGATATTGACGGTGGAGCGATCGCGCGCTTCGCCTGCGACCCGCTCGGCGCGGTCGGCGCTCAGCCAGTTCTTGGCGATGACGAATTGCGCCAGCGTATCGGACAATTTTCCGACCAGCGCGACGCGTGTCGCGGCAGGCAGGTCTTCCAGCACCAGCATCGATTCACGGATTGCCGCAAGGTGACCGTGCCGCTCCACGATGCGGTCCCAGGAGAACGGCGCAAGCTCCGCATAGGCGTTTTCGATCAATTCCAGCGCCGCGGCCGCGGTGCCGACTTCGGCGATGGCCGCACCGACCGAAGCCGGCAGGTTGATGCGGCGGGCGATCGCACATTGGGTTTCGCCGTCGCCGGTGGCGACGATATCGACGAGATCGGCATCGATCAGCAGCGGCGAATGCTCGAGGATCGGCAAGGCCACGGACGGCTGGTCGAGCGCGAGCGCCTGCACGATCGCCGCCGGCGCATCATGGCTGCGCGCAAAAACCTCCGACATCGCCCGCCGCACCAGCGGCGAGGAATCGTCGAGCAGCATCAAGAGCGCGCCTTCTGCGGCAACCCTGTCGTCCTCGGAAAGATCGGAGATGAGCCAGGCCCGCGCCAAAGCGCGCGTCGCTTCAGCGCGTTCGCCTGCGGGGGCGGTTTTTATCCAACTGATGAACTGCCGAACGATCATTGTCCTGCCGGCTTACGCAAAAACGTGTCGGCGCCTTGTTGTTGCGCCAGTGCAAGACAAAATAAACCACGACGCTTAACAAAGCGTTCACTATAACTGGCTGGTTTTATTGACCTTTTGTTAAGGCCTGCGGCGCGGCCAACGCTGGCTGCGCTTTGGTGCTAGCCGGAGAAGGTGCCGCTGCGATCCGAGAAGAGATCAAGCCCGCCGCCGGATTTCGCCGGGGCAAGCGCGGCGACGGCAGCAGTCGATGGTGCCGGGCCGGACGATGCCGGCGGATCCGAAGTGAGCGAGGCCGAGTTGCCCCAGAGTTCGCGCACGGTCTGCGACACCGGCTGTGCACGCACGCCATCCTGAAACAGCGAACGGAACACCGGGCTTGCCGGTGCTGTATCGGCCGACGTTGTCGAAGCTGAGGCCATCGTGACCGGGACCGCCTGAGCGGCCGGAGCAACTGACGCAACGGATGCAACCGATCGGGTGTCGGGAAAGGTCGAAAGATACGTTGCGGTATCGACGGTCGGCGCGGCTATGCCCGGCGTCGCGCTTGCAAGCGCGATCGCCGGTTTGATATCGCCGCCGACCGAGGCCATCGCACTTTGCGTCGCCTGAGATGAAGCGGCGCTGGCATAGCGCTGCTGCAGCACCGAATAGACTTCGGAGACACTGCGTGCACGACCGCTCGCCCGATCGTAGAAGATCGAGCGATTGGCGGCCGCCGCATTCGGAAACAGCCGCGCCGCAGAGGCTTGCGGATTGTCCTCGGCATTGCCGATCAGCTTGGCCGCGCCGCCGACGCCCATGAAGTGGGCCATATAGAGTTCGCTGTCGCTCGGCCGCCGCCCGATCATGCCGGTCAGCTTGAAGCTGTTGGATTGGGTCAGCGCGGCTGCCATCGCGGATGCCACCGTCGGATCGTCGCGCAGCTTCATGATCGACTTCCGCGCGGCGGCATCCGGCACCGAATAGCTGCCGTCGGAAGATCTGCTGATCTGGTCGGCAAGGTTGCCGTAGCCGAGCTGGGCGCCGGCTTCCTTGACGGTGGCAAGCCAGGTCTGGTCGATGAATTGAAACAGGCCATGGGCCGAAGACGTCGAAGCGCCCGCACTCGGATTGAAATCCGACTCCATCTTGGCGGTGGTCAGCAGGTACTGGAAGCTCATGCCGCTCGACGCGGCGGCCTGCTTGATCGCACCCGCCACGCGCAGGCGCGTCGGATCGACACCTGCCGCAGCCGTGGCGTTCGATGTGTCGACCGACATTATTTGGTCTCCGCTCCCCGCGAAACGACCCCCGTTTTGACCCGCGCAAAGGCTCCCACCGGCGCGCAAGGCCGGTTTCACAGTGCGGTGATTATGGTTAAGGGCGGGTTAAGAGGTTCCGGCGCGACGGAAGGATCACTTCCGATAGACCGTCTTCGGATCGAACTGCCGTGCGGCATCGACAAACGACAACCTGACGCCGCCGTCGGCGTTTTCGATCCGGCGATAGAAGCAGGAATGGCGGCCGGTGTGACAGGCCGCGCCGGTTTGCTCGACGCGGATCCAGACCGCGTCCTGATCGCAATCGAGGCGCATCTCGACGACGCGCTGGACATGGCCCGAGGTCTCGCCCTTGCGCCAGAGCGCCTGACGCGAGCGGCTAAAGTACCAGGCTTCTCCAGTCGCAATGGTCTTGCGAAGCGCCTCCTCGTTCATATGCGCAACCATCAGCACGTCCGACGTCGCGATGTCGGTGGCGACACAGGTGACGAGACCATTGGCATCGAATTTGGGCCGGAACGACAGCCCTTCCTCGATGTCGCTGCTTTCGGATGACATGGAGTTCCGGAGACCCTAGCGGTGCGGCGCCCGCACCATGGAAAGAAACCGCTCCTGCTCCGCCGGATTGTCGCGGAACATGCCGGTGTAGCGGCTGGTGAAAGTCATCGCGCCATGCTTGGCGACGCCACGAACCGACATGCAGGTGTGCTCGGCCTCGATCAACACGGCGACGCCACGCGGCTTGAGAATTTCGTCGATCGCCGCGGCAATTTGCGCGGTGAGATGTTCCTGCGTCTGTAGCCGCCGGGCAAAGATATCGGTGAGCCGGGCGAGCTTCGACAAGCCGACGACCCGCTCGACCGGCGTATAGGCGATGTGCGCGCGGCCGTAGAACGGCATCATGTGATGCTCGCATTGCGAGGTGAACTCGATGTCACGCACCAGCACGAAGTCGTCGTAACCCGCGGTCTCGCCGAAGGTGCGGTTGAGCACTTCGGCCGGACACTGGTGATAACCTTGATAGAGTTCGTCGAAAGCTTCGACCACCCGGCGTGGCGTATCGAGCAGTCCCTCGCGCCGCGGGTCTTCGCCGATGTAGCTGAGCAGGGTATGGACAGCGGCTTCCGCTTCGGCGCGCGACGGCCGCGGCTGATCGGCGCGAACGGCCGCTGCCAGAAATTCGGCAGGATCGAGTTCGGCGGGCCGGCTGTCGAGCGCCCTCGTCTCGGAAGGCTTGGGTTCGGAAGGCTTGGAATCGGTCTTGGGGCGAAGAGATTTGATCAATGCGTCCATGTCAGCTCCGTTCGACCGGCCTCAAAAGACCGGAGTGTCACCGGCAGACGGGGCGGCAATACCGCCGGGCGCCTGAGTCCCCCCAAGGATATAGCTTTACGGCGGCCAATGGGTACCGGTTTCGGACCACCGGGATTGATAATGGCGGGGTGTATTTCCACCAGTCCGAACCATATATAGGACCCTGCGCTGGGGCCGCCAAGGGCGACCAACGGTGGGAAGTGGAAGTATCGCTCTATGCTAAACGACGTCTACAACAAGCGGATCATCGAGCTTGCCGGGAATATTCCCCGGATTGGCCGCCTGCCCTCGCCTGATGCGACAGCTACAGCCCATTCAAAGCTTTGCGGGTCGACGGTAAAGGTCGACCTCAAGATGGACGGCCCCGTCGTCACCGACTTTGCCCACGACGTGAAGGCCTGCGCACTCGGCCAGGCCTCGTCTTCCATCATGGCCTCCCATGTGATCGGCTCGACCGCAAGCGAACTGCGCGAACTGCGCGAAACCGTTCGCAAGATGTTGAAGGAAAATGGCAAGCCGCCGGAAGGCAAATGGGCCGACATCGCCCTGCTCGAGCCCGTGCGCGACTATAAGGCGCGGCACGCCTCGACGATGCTGACCTTCGATGCCGTCGTCGACGCGATCGGGCAGATCGAAGCGAAAGCTGCCAGCCAGGGTAGCGGCAACGCGAAAGAAGCCTCTCAGCCGGCCTCGGCTTAACTCAAAAATCCCAGACGGCGCTTCAGCGGTTATTGCGCGGGTGCTGCCGCAACGCTCTTGGCCGGCGCAAGGACCTCGGCCGTACGCGTCGACTTGGTGGCCGGCGTCGCGGCGTCGGTCACGGCCGAACTCGTGAAGCGGTCCTGCAGCGGTTTTGCAGCCATCGCCACGCCCTGGAGCGCCGATCCGCCGATCGACGAGGGCAGCACTTCAGCGACGGCATCCGTGGTTGCGAGATTGGTCAGCCGCAGTTCTTCGCGAGACAATTCGTGCAGTTCTTCCCATGGCGGCACGTTGAGCGACAACGCAAGCAGATCGCCCCCGCCGCCCATGTCGAAGGTGTACTTGGCAAGCCGCCCGATATCGCGCTCCACAATCATCAAGTCTTCGGCGGAATAGGTCGCCGCCCGTGCGTCGTCGGCACGGTCTCCCATCCAGATCTGATGCACGCGCACATGCGCCGCGTCGGGCACGTAACGCGACTTGCCCGACAGCAGCAGGAAAACGCACATCGACTCGCAATAGGCTTCGGGATCGATCGCGACGCGATCACCTTGCGCCGTGCGGGAGCGAATGCTGGTGCCGACCGTTGTCAAGAGACCGAGATTGCGGAAACGGCGGCCGAGCGTGATGGAATCGTTGACCGAACCGCCACTGGAATCCAGCACGATGGTAGCGCCCCGCAGGTCGCGTCCTTGTGCGAAATCGTCGAAGTCCTTCGGGCTCTCTGCCGTCACGATGCCGACTGCGCTGATCCAGCCGCCGCAATGCGGCTGGCAGGCGACCCAACTGAACTGCATCGGCAGCTTGCGCTCTTCGAGCGTTCCACCGGCGTGGGCCAAACCGCCGAGCATGGCGAAAGCCCCGGGCACGGCAAGGCAGAGGGCCGCAACGATCAATACCGCGCAGCCGCGGAAGCGAAGTCTGACGAGTTTCAATTTGGTTCCTTCCCCGCAATCGCCGAGGGGCGGCCTGCCCGGTTCAACTCGAAAAACGATTCTGTCATCCCCACGTTAAGAAACGTAAACGGAGAGATCCGAATCGTCCATAGAACCTTTGCTGCACCGCCGTGCAAACCGTTGATTTCTCGAAAACTGTGGCACAATTATTGAGGCGCAAAAGTTCCCTGCATCGGAACCCGGCAATTGTCGCACAACCCCGTAGCAAACCGGCCATGAAACATTCATCGTTCAATTTGTCAGCGCATTGTGAAGACTGCGCCCGCAGCTTCGCGCGGCTGCCGCGGCAGGCAGGGCGCGCGATGATCTGGCTTTACCGGCACACGCTTTCGCCGCTCGTCGGATACAACTGCCGGCATTTGCCGACGTGCTCGGTTTACGCGGACGAGGCGATCGGACGTTTCGGCTTGTGGGCCGGAGGATGGATGACGTTGGCGCGGCTGTTGCGCTGCCACCCATTTGGCACGTCCGGAATCGACAACGTGCCGAATGCGACACCTGAAGGCGCGCGCTGGTATCTGCCGTGGCGGTTTGGACGCTGGCGAGGCGTCAACGCGGGCTGAGGCTTAGCTGCGCTGCATCATCTAACGTGCGCCGCGGTACGGGAACCCGACGGTGCTACGACGGTTGATTTCGTGTCTTCTTTCCGGAGGACATCACGATGCGCTGGAAACCAGACCCCAGTGGTCACGATCCCCGGCAGATCGATTTGCTGGCCGTTGTCGCGATGCTGATCGTGATCGTTGCGGTCGGCCATTACATGACCGAACACCCAAAGCCCCACCTGACGAGCTTCGTTGAGCCGAGCCAGACCGTGCGCTGGTAGTCGTCGCTTTGCCGCTTTAGCGGAACCAGAAAAATCCGTGCGACGACGGTTCAACTGGCGGCGGCAACGGCTTGGGCTTGTGCGGACGCGGTTTGTGCGGCAGCGGCGCAGGCGCAGGTTCGGTCGACGAAGTGGCATCCGCTGTCACCGAACCATCGTCAGGCAAACGGACAGACAACAGCAAGTTCGATTCCCGCGAACGCCAGCGATAGCCGATGCCGAAATCCATCGGCTGCGCGCTGCGGAAAAGCTCGGCATAGGATGGCTGATATTTTCCCGGAAACAGGTTGATCGGGCCGGCATAGTGCCCGAACGGCAAGAAGCGCCATTTCTTCGGGCTGTAGTAGCCGAGCGGAATTCCGGAATCGTCCTGAATGATGGTCGCGCTGTTGGCAAGAATGAATTCGCGCACCGTTGCGAAGCTGCCGGAGTGCAACAGATACGACGCGCTCTTGATCAGGCTCGAGCCCGGCGCCAGGGTGGCGCAGAATTTCAGGAAGCCGCTCGACCTGACGCCGGAGTCCGACAGGTCGGTCGAGAAATAGTAGAGCGTCTTTTCGACCCCATCGTTTCCCGCAAATACGATACGCACGCCGCGTGTGGCATTGGCGCCGACGTTCTCGCCTGCGAAATAGGCCGAGCCCTTGTCGTCGAGCGCCACCGCCGAAACATTCTTGATGGTCATGCCTGAACGCGCCAGGAACACGTAAAGCAGCGGCAGCGCGCCGTTGATTTGCCCCTCATGCAGGTCGGTCTTCATCTTCTTGGTAATGAAGAAGGAGAAGCTCAGGATCGACCCGAGCGAATGCTCGACATTGGAAAGCGCAGCAGCGACGCCGCCACGCGACACCTTGGTCAAATCCGACACCGAACCCGGCGGCTCCAGCGCGCTCAGCACATAGGTCGTAGCCTTCGGGTAGAACGCGTTGGCGTAAAGGAAGTCCGGACCCGAGAACATGTAGAACATGGTCGGCTTCGGCGCCGTGACATTCGCCTCCGACCAGGCGCGGACTTTGGAGATCTGCCGCTGGTCGAGCTGCGTGAACGCTGTGTCGAAAAACTTGGCATGACGCTGCCAGGCCGGATCTTTGGTCAAGGTCATCAGCGGCGAGTCCGCTGACGGCATCATGCCGGCAAGAAAGCGTGCGGTGTCATCGGCCGTGACTTCGGCGGCGGCAGCTGCGGCAAATGCACCCGCCAGCCACATGACCGCCGCGGCGGCTGAAATTTTGAAGGTTCGGTACATCTATTTGGGACCTGCCGACGCGATCGCAGGGCTGCCGGCGTCGTCCCGCTTGCGGAAAACGACGTAGATCAAAAGGCCAGAAATCATAATGAGAGCACCAAAAAGGGACTGCAACGGCCGCTCGACAACGAGATAGTACATCATGAAAAGGGTCACGAGCAGGAAAATTATCGGTGTGACCGGGTATCCCCAGGCGCGGTAGGGCCGCGGCAGGTCGGGCCGCGTCATGCGCAGCTTGATGACGCCGAGCACTGTAAAGAATGAACAGAACAGCAGCGCGAACTGGATGAAATCCAGCACCGCCTCGAAGCTGCGGGTGAACAGCATCAAGGTCGCGACCGCGAGCTGGAACAGGATGGCGTAGGCCGGAGCGCCCTGGGTCGACTTGCGGGCAAACAGGCGCAAGGCCGGAATGTCCTCCCCCATCGTCATCATCACGCGCGGGCCGATCCACATCATTGCGCTGATCGAGGAGATCAGCCCGATGCAGATCATCGCGCCGACGATGCGCCCGCCGATCTCGCCAAAGACGTAGGTGCCGGCGATACGGGCGACGTCGAGCTGGCCGGCGAGCTTGTCGATCGGCGCGGTGTGGAGGAACACCGCATTGAGCGCCACATAGAGCGCGAGAACGATCAGCGTGCCCGAAAACATGGCGCGCGGAAGATTCTGGCTGGCGTCGCGCATCTCCCCGATGATGTAGCTGGCGGCGTTCCAGCCCGAAAACGAATACATCACGAAGACCAGGCCGATGGCGAACGGTGCGCTGGCGATATAGCCGAGATCGCGGATCTGCGGCGCAAAGGATACGTCCTGCGGCGTGCCGACGACAAAGCCTGCGATCAGGAATGCCGTGATCAGCACCACCTTCAGGATGGTGGCGATCAACTGAAAGGTCGAAGAATGCTTGACGCCCGTGAGCTGCACCAAGGACACCGCCCACACGATGCCGACCGCAAGCGAAAGTGACGGTGCGTTCGGGACGATCGCGTGGCCATATTGCTCCAACGCCATCGCCGCCAGCGCGACCGGCGCCGCAAAACCGACGGTTGCCGAGACGAAACCCGCGACAAAACCAAACGCTGGATGAAAGGCGCGGCCAAGGAAATTGTATTCACCGCTCGAGCGCGGGAACATCGCGCCGAGCTCGCCATAGGAAAACACGCCACACAGCGCGACAACGCCGCCGACGATCCAGAGTGCGAGAATTGCGAAGCCGGAGGGGATGTCCTTGACCTGAAAGCCGAGGCTGGTGAAGACGCCAACGCCGACCATGTCGGCGACGACGATCGCGGTTGCGACCCCGAGCGAGACCTTCGATCCGCCGGCGAGCCGGCCTTCCCACGTGGCTTCAGTGGACTCCGATGCCGTCATGTTCGCCCGCGTTTCGGGCGCCATGCCCTGCCCCCGGTATCGTGCGGGGTGGGTTCGGCCAATTCAAGGACACCGCCCAACAAATTTGGAAATGCCGATTTTCGGTGCTTAAATACCTATTGTTGCGGCCGGCAGTGGATATTTCCCCGCCAGGCCCACATTCAGGACACGATTTCGTGTTGCCTGTCATTGTTCCGGAGATGGGGAGAATTTCCGGAGCATTAACGTCACCGCAAGTCAGAACCAGGACACTGGTCCGCTGATATTTGGGCGGTTGGGGCAAAGGGGTGAATGGTCGGGGGCAATCCGAAATCTGAGAGTCATGGTCGCGTGGCGCCGGCAGAAAGATCCGGGTTGCCGCGTCATGTGTTTTCGCGCGCTCCCCGCGGTTTCTCTTTCCTTGCTTTGCTGATTCCGCTGTCGCTGACACTTGCCCATTGCGGCCAGTCGCCGGCGCCGGCTTCGCTTGCCGCCAACGTGCAGGGCTCCGGAGACACTTTCGACGATCGCTTCCCGAGACCGCAATTCAAGGACCGTTTCCCGACCGCCGCGGAAAGCTTTCAGCAGCGGCCCGCCAATACCGCCGATGCGCAGAACCGGCGCACGGTACAGACCCAGTCTTATCGCGTAGCCTCGCTGGCGCCGGTCGTCCCCTACCAGCGTCCGCAGCATGAAGGTCAGACGGCCCTGATCGGCTTGAAGTCGTCCGCCTTTCCGTATTACGGCAACAACCCGCGCACCGATGCGCCGTTCCTGAATGTCTCCAATGGCGAGCGCCGCGGCCATCGCAGCTATTCGGGCCGGGTGTTCTGGCAGGACGAGACCTTCAACGACAACCGCGTGCTGATGCACGTGCCCCAGCATTTCGATGTCAACAAGCCCGGCGTCATCGTGGTGTTCTTCCACGGCAATGGCGCGACGCTGGAGCGTGACGTGCGCGACCGTCAGCGCGTGCCGCAGCAGATTTCGGAATCCGGCGCCAACGCCGTCTTGCTCGCGCCGCAGCTTGCGGTCGATGCCGCCGATTCCAGCGCTGGCAAATTCTGGCAGCCCGGCGCGCTGAAGCGCTTCATCAACGAGTCGGCCGATCACCTCGCGCAGCTCTATGGCGATCCAAATGCGGCGAAGACCTTTGCCAACATGCCGATCGTGATCATCGGCTATAGCGGCGGCTTCGTCCCGACGGCCTACAGTCTCGATGTCGGCGGCGTCGGCAACCGCATCCGCGGCGTGGTGCTGCTCGATGCGGTCTATGGGGAACTCGACAAGTTCGCTTCGTGGGTCGCCAATAACCGCTCCGGATTCTTCGTCAGCGCCTATACCCACTATACCCAGCCGCGCGATCGTGAGCTGATGCAGATGATCCGTGACAAGGGTATCGCCGTGTCCGACGACATGGACGGTCCGCTGCGTCCCGGCAGCGTCGTTTTCCTCAAGACGCCGGATGGCGTAACGCATCGCGACTACGTCACGCACGCCTGGACAGACAGGCCGGTGCGCGACGTGCTCGCCAAGATGTCGTTGACGCCTTCACTGACGCGGTTTGCCTCCAGCAGTAGCGAAACCTCCAGCCGCTAGTTTCGAAGCCAACCGTCGTTTACGAACTGGCGTTCGCCTCAGCTTGACCGGCCGTCGTCCGGCCACCTGCGGCCAGATGGCGCGTCAGGATCACCGTGCTCAGCGCCAATGCGACGAAGACAGCTCCCGCATAGCCGATGCCATAAAGAAGCCCGTGCGCATAAAGCAGTCCGCCGATCCCCGAACCGATCGCCTGCCCCACATACAGAAAGGACGTGTTGAGCGCCACCGACGCCGAAGCGAGCTGAGGCGCCGCGGCGACCAGGCGGACCTGCTGCATCGAATTACTCGAGGCAAATCCGAGCCCCCAGACCGCGGCCGAGCACGCCATCAGCGGATAGAATCCGGCCGACAACGCCCATCCGGCGACCCCGGCCAGCACCAGCGAGATACAGAGCAGCGAGGTCTTTAGCGCACCCCAGCCATCGACGATGTTGCTGACCACGACAATGCCGACAAAGCCGCACGCGCCATAGATCGCAAAGACCAGCCCCACGGCATCCGCGCCGACCTGGGTGAGCCTCGACAACACCGGCCCCATATAGGTGAACACCGCGAACTGCCCCGACATCAGAAGCGTCGTGATCGCAAGCAGCACGATGATCATCCGGTTGCGCCCGAGGTCGGCCCAGGTTTTGAGATCGACCGGCGCGCCCTTCAGGCCGCCCGGCAGCCGCCACAGCAACAGCGCAAAACTCAGCGCCCCGATCACGCTGACGCCGCCATAGGCCGCGCGCCAGCCATAACGGCTCGTCATGAAGGTGATCAGCGGCAGGCCGATTGCGGCTGCCAGCGACCAACCGAGAAAGACATAGGCAATTGTGCCGCCACGCTTTTCGGTCGGCACGATCAGCGCGGCGGTGCCCGCGGCTTGCGGCGTGTACAGCGCTGCGATCGCAAGCATGACAATGCGCAGGACAAGCAGTGTCGTATAGCCGGGCGCAAAGGCCGAGGCCGCATTGCCGAGCGTCATCACCGCGAGTGTGACGGTCAGCAACGTTCGGCGCTCGATCCGGCTGGTGAGCCAGGCCGTCAACGGCGAGCCGATGCACAGCACGATGGCGCCGAACGTAACCAGCAGGCCCGCGGTGTGCACGCTGATCGCAAGGTCCGAAGACAGTTCGATCAGCATACCCGCCGGCGCCAGGATCGTTGATCCCGTCACAAGATTTCCAAACATCAACGCGGTCGGCGCAAAGCGTCGATGAACCGGACTGTCGGGCGCGAGATTTTTCATGCAGTCGCATCTAGACTGCGCGCCGCGCGATGGGAAGAGCAGCGTCCCGAATTATTTGAATCTCATGCGGCCTGCATGAAAGAAAGTCGCGCGCCGCATGAGAGAAAGTCGTCGATTGCTTGGCTGAAACGAAACAGGCGCTACTTCGCGGTCGCCTCGCTTGCGTGAGCGGCGATAGCACCTCTCGCCGGCGGAC
>NZ_DASSRP010000271.1:0-3591 GCF_035701725.1 Bradyrhizobium sp. | reverse complement strand
TTCGGCGCTCGCCGAAATCGCCAACCGCAGGCCCAACCTGGTGTTCCTGGACATCTGGCTGCAGGGCAGCAAGCTTGACGGTTTGCAACTGCTCGAGCAGATCAAGCGCGACCATGCCGATCTTCCGGTCGTGATGATTTCGGGCCACGGCAACATCGAAACGGCGGTCGCCGCCATCAAGCGTGGCGCCTATGACTTTATCGAAAAGCCCTTCAAGTCCGATCGGCTGATCTTGGTGGCGACAAGGGCGCTGGAAACCTCGCGCCTGAAACGCGAAGTGAAGGAACTGAAGCAGTTGGCGCCCACCGCCAGCGTCATGACGGGACGCTCAGCCTGCATGAATCAGTTGCGGCAGACCATCGAGCGCGCTGCCAAGGCCAACAGCCGCATCCTGATCGTGGGCCCGTCGGGCGCCGGCAAGGAATTGGCCGCGCGTACGCTGCATAACATGTCGAGCCGCGCCGAGGGCCCGTTCGTCGTGATCAACGCGGCGGCGATCACGCCCGAGCGCATGGAGATCGAGCTGTTCGGTGTCGAGCCCAATGGCGAGCATGCACGCAAGACCGGCGCGCTTGAGGAAGCCCACGGCGGTACGCTGTTCATCGACGAGATCGGCGACATGCCGCGCGAGACCCAGAACAAGATCTTGCGCGTGCTGGTCGAACAAACGTTCCAGCGGCAGGGCGGCACCGCCAAGGTGAGCGTCGACGTCCGCATCATCTCCTCTACGGCCCGCAATCTCGAGGAGGAGATCGCCGCCGGCCATTTCCGGGAAGATCTCTACCACCGCCTGTCGGTGGTGCCGATCCGCGTTCCACCGCTGTCGGAGCGGCGCGAGGACATTCCGGAATTGATCGACTATTTCATGGACCAGATTTCGGCCGCGACCGGGCTGCCGAAGCGCCAGATCGGGCAGGACGCCATGGCGGTTCTGCAGTCGCATGTCTGGCCGGGCAACGTTCGCCAGCTTCGCAACAATGTCGAGCGGGTGATGATTCTGGCCGGCGGAGGACCCGAGGTCATTATCACCGCGGATATGTTGCCGCAGGACGTCGGCTCGATGGTCCCGGCCATGCCGACCAGCAATAACGGCGAACATATTATGGGATTACCCCTGCGTGAGGCGCGGGAAGTCTTTGAGCGCGACTACCTGATGGCGCAGATCAGCCGCTTCTCCGGCAACATCTCCCGCACAGCGGAATTCGTCGGGATGGAGCGTTCGGCACTGCATCGCAAACTCAAGGCACTCGGCGTCGGCTGAGCCTCCGCTCTGAGACCGGCGGCGATGGGCGCCCGAGAATTTCGGCCTCTTTTCACGGGTTTATGGAGAATTGCTCCCTCTTTGGCACCACTTCCGCGCGAAGCTGCTTGCCTAATATCCAAGCCTGCCCTCTAATCACACGACTGTGCTCCCCGGAGGGGGATCTCAAGGGAGCCGGTAGCCGGCGGACTGTTTCGTCAGAAAGCAGCCGACGGTTCAATAAAAAGAAGCACCGAGACTTGCGGGATAAAAACAATGGCGGCAGACCGCGCACAAAATCTACAAGACACCTTCCTCAATCACGTTAGAAAAACCAAAACGCCACTGACGATTTTTCTGGTCAACGGGGTAAAGCTGCAGGGAATTGTGACCTGGTTCGACAATTTCTGTCTGCTGCTGCGGCGCGACGGTCACTCGCAGCTTGTCTACAAGCATGCGATTTCGACCATCATGCCAGGCGCTCCGATCCAGTTGTTCGAAGGCGGCGAGGACGCACCGGCTTGAGAGTGAGCTGATTGGAACCCCGAAATTCTGACGGGGGCGCCGACCGTCCGCGGTCGGCAGTGGGGAAGCAAACCGGGCGGGTGATTGTCATCGGCCCATATTTGCGAACGCGCCGGGGCGACCCAGATGCGCGAGAGGAAACCCATGCCATTCGCGATTCTGAGGCGCGCCTCGATGAGGCGGCCGGTTTGGCGCGTGCGATCGATCTGACCGTGGCAGAGGCGCTGGTCGCGCCGATCAGCCAGATCAGGCCGGCGACCTATCTTGGCAAGGGCAAGGTCGAGGAGATCACCGGGCTCGTCGCCAGCCATGAGGCCGAGCTCGTGATCATGGACTGTGCGCTGTCGCCGATCCAGCAACGCAACCTGGAGAAGGCCTGGCACACCAAGGTACTCGACCGGACCGGGCTCATTCTGGAAATCTTCGGACGCCGCGCCAAGACCAAGGAAGGCACGCTTCAGGTCGAGCTCGCGCATCTGAATTACCAGCGCAGCCGCCTGGTTCGATCCTGGACCCACCTCGAGCGCCAGCGCGGCGGTTTCGGCTTCATGGGTGGTCCCGGCGAAACCCAGATCGAGGCCGACCGCCGCCTGATCGGTGACCGCATCACACGGCTCGAGCAGGAATTGAAGAAGGTGCAGGCGACGCGACGGCTGCATCGCGCCGGCCGCAAGCGCGTGCCGTATCGCGTGGTTGCACTGGTCGGCTACACCAATGCCGGCAAGTCGACGCTGTTCAACCGGCTGACCCGGGCCGAGGTTCAGGCCGCGGACATGCTGTTTGCGACGCTCGATCCGACCTTGCGCGCGCTCAACCTTCCGCACGGCGGCAAGGCGATGCTATCTGACACCGTCGGATTTATCTCCAACCTGCCGACGCAGCTGGTTGCTGCGTTTCGTGCCACGCTCGAGGAGGTGCTCGAGGCCGACGTCATCCTCCACGTCAGGGACATCTCGCACGAAGACAGTGAAGCGCAGGAGCAGGATGTCGAGGCGGTGCTCCGCCAGCTCGGCATCGATACAGAGGGCGGACAGCGTATTGTCGAGGTCTGGAACAAGATCGACCGGCTCTCGCCGGAGGGACGGGAAAACGTCGAGAATATCGCCGCGCGCCGTTCGCCGGAGCGGCCGTGTTTTCTGGTTTCCGCCGAGACAGGCGAGGGGATCGACCGCCTGTTGGCGGCGATTGAGGATCGGCTGGCCGCTACTCGCACCACGCTGCATTTGTCGATCGATGCCGCCGATGGCGCCGGCATCAGCTGGCTGCATCGCAATTCGGAGGTCCTGGACAAGAACCTCCATGATGGGCGGTACGAAATGACCGTCCGTGTCGACGAGACCAAGCGCGATCTCGTGATCAACCGGTTTGATGCGGTGCCTCACGCATCGTAGTCGTCACAGCAAAAATGCCCTCCGTCTCCGCCGCCAAAAGCCCTTGCGGCCAATCAAGGTCAGTGCTGAAACGGCAGCGCGACCTTTGAAAAGTGGGTACTCGGGAAGCGTCATCATGAATCGACCAATCGTAAAGCGCCTCATCGCAGGCGGCGCTGTCGCGGCGTTCGCGCTGGCCGCCGCGCCGCTGGCTGCGGAGACACCAGCTCCGGTCGATGCCGCGCTTTCGAGTATTCTCGCCAGCGACACCGTCAAGAAGGCACTTGCCGACCTCAAGGCCGACGATGAGGTTACTTTTGCCGAGCAGATGCGCATCACCGCGATCCCCGCACCGCCCTACAAGGAAAAGTTCCGCGCCGCGTATTTTCTGAAGCGCATGCAGGAGCTCGGCTTCAAGGATGCTGCGATCGACGGCGAGGGCAATGTGATCGCCAC
>NZ_DASSRP010000270.1:0-14052 GCF_035701725.1 Bradyrhizobium sp. | reverse complement strand
GATGCGAAAAAATGCAGGCGTCACACCGTCGGTTCGATAGTCCGCTTTGGGTCCATTTGCGACGGTTTGAGCTGGGATTGTCGGCAGGTTGATGTCCGCTTCTGCCCGTAAGCGCCCGGACCGGAGTTGAACCGGAAGCGTTTCGATTGCCGCCCCTATGATTCAAGCTCTCAAACGAGGGCTCGAATCATGCGCTACGAACTCGCTGATCATGAATGGGTTGCCATTAGCCCGTGCGGCCGAATAAGCCTGCTGGCGTTCCTTGCGTGATCGAACCGACGTGTCCTCAACGATATGCGCGGCGTTCCCGGCTGGCAGTAGCCGGCACCGGCCGTCTTGCGCCGCACGCCTGAATAGTTAGGTTGGGTTTGGCCCTGACGACTCAGACGGGCCTCCACCCGAGCCCCCATGACCAGTTTCTCTCCGCATCAGGATGCCGCGCTCAACGCTGAGGCGAAATGGCTGAAAGCCAAGCCGGGCCGCAAAGGCACCGCGCAGGTGTTCCGCCTGTTCGGCTATGCCGGCACCGGCAAGACCACGCTGGCCCGCCATATTGCCGAAGGCGTCGACGGCGAAGTGAAGTTCGCGGCCTTCACCGGCAAGGCGGCGCTGGTGATGCGCAACAAGGGTTGCGACAACGCCTCCACCATTCATTCCCTGATCTATCGCGCCCGCGAATCCGGCGTCGAGCAGCCGAGCTTCGAACTGTGGGACGATGCGCCGGCCTCGAAAGCCAAGCTGATCATCATCGACGAATGTTCGATGGTGGACGCCGAAATGGGCCGCGACCTGATGTCGTTCGATTGTCCGCTGCTCGTGCTCGGCGATCCCGCGCAATTGCCGCCGATTCAGGGCGGCGGCTTCTTCACCGATAGCGCGCCCGACGCGATGCTGACCGAAGTGCACCGCCAGGCGCAGGACGATCCGATCGTGCGGATGTCGATGGACATCCGGGAGGGGCGGCAACTCGAACTCGGCCGTTACGGCGAGAGCGAAATCATTTCCCGCCATGATCTCGATCCGGACCGGGTGATGCAGGCCGACCAGGTGCTGGTCGGACGCAACAATACCCGCCGCGCCTACAACATGCGGATGCGGCAGAAGCAGAGCATCGAAGACCCCTTGCCGGTCGCCGGCGACAAACTGGTTTGCCTGCGCAACAACCGCAAAAAGGGCCTGTTCAATGGCGGGCTTTGGCGCGTCAAATCACGTAATGCTTCAAGGTCCAAGTCGCGCATCGTGTCCTTGCGCCTCGCGCCCGACGAGGAATTCAGCCACAAGGTCACCAAGGTCTCGATCCGCTGCGACTGCTTCGAAGGCGGGATCGAACAGATCCCCTGGGAGCAGCGCAAGCCTTACGATGAGTTCGACTATGGCTATGTGCTCACCGTGCATAAATCGCAGGGCTCGCAATGGGATGATGTCGTCTTGTTCGACGAAAGCTTTGCCTTCCAGGACAGCCGCGCGCGCTGGCTCTATACCGGCGTGACGCGTGCCGCCAAGCGACTTTCCATCGTGGTGTGAGATTTTCATCCCTCCCCCGCGCAAGCGTGGGGAGGGTGGATCATCGTGAGCGAAAGCGAACGATGAGCCGGGTGGGGGGTTTCAGAAATCAAACTATCAACGTTGGATTTTTCGCGATGAGGCGAAGCCCCCCACCCTGGCCTCCGCTTCGCTTCGGCTTTCCCTCCCCACACTTCGCTGCGCTCGCGGGGGAGGGAGAAGGCGGCCACAGGCTATTTTCACGGACTCGTGTGTAACCGACCGTAACGAAACGGCTTTTGCCCCGTATCTTAGGCCTGAGAACCCGGCGCGCGGGCCCATTTTACGATCGGCCCGCGCTACCCTAAATTACCCGCCGAAAAGATCAGAAATTCAGGAGCAAGCTGCCATGACCCGCCGCTCTTTCAGCCGCTTTTCGATCTACGCCGCCGCCATCGGCCTGCTGGCGATTTCCGTCGTCAAGGTTGCGCCGTCATTGGCGGCCGAAGACGCCGTGGTGATTCCGCCGCCGGCGATCGACGTCAAGAACGCAAGCGGCATCCAGACGGCGGTGCTGGCCGGCGGCTGCTTCTGGGGCGTACAGGGCGTGTTCCAGCACACCAAGGGTGTCGTCAACGCGGTGTCCGGTTATTCCGGCGGCAGCAAGATGAACGCCGATTATCATATGGTCTCGACCGGCACCACGGGACACGCCGAGTCCGTCGAGATCAAATACGACCCGACAAAGATCAGCTACGGCAAGATCTTGCAGATCTTCTTTTCAGTGGCGCACGATCCGACGCAGTTGAACCGTCAAGGGCCGGATACCGGCACGCAATATCGCTCGGCGATCTTCACGACGTCAGATGAGCAGAAGAGGGTTGCGGATGCCTATATCGCGCAGCTGAACGCGGCCGGCGTCTACAAGAAACCGATCGTGACCAAGGTCGGACCTTTGCAGGCGTTCTTTGCTGCGGAGGCTTATCACCAGGACTACCTGACGCTTCACCCGACCCAACCCTATATTGCCTACAACGATATCCCCAAGGTTGAAAACCTGAAGAAGATTTTCGCCGAGAACTATAGCGAGAAGCCGGTTTTGGTCAGTGATATCAAGGTCACTAACTAAAGAGGTTCCCGCTGCAAAGGAGGTTTCATGTCCGACGCCAAGACGACGCCGAAAGTCGAAAAGAGCGAAGCCGAGTGGCGCAAGGAATTGACGCCGATGCAGTATGCGGTGTTGCGTGAGAAGGCGACAGAACGTCCGTTTTCCGGCGAATACGAGCACGAGCATCGCCCAGGCACTTATGTATGCGCCGGCTGCGGGCAGACCTTGTTCGAGTCCGATGCCAAGTTCGATTCCGGCTGCGGCTGGCCAAGCTTTACGCAGCCGGCGACTGAAAGCCATATCGACGAGGAGCGCGACACAAGCCACGGCATGATCCGTACCGAAGTGCTGTGCTCGCGTTGCAACGGCCATCTCGGCCACGTGTTCGAGGATGGCCCGGCGCCGACCGGATTACGCTACTGCATCAATTCGGCGGCGCTGAAGCTCCAGCCGAAATAATCCGAACTCGCCCCGAACGCGTTTTCGTGCCCCGTGCGACCAAGAGCTGGTCGCGCGGGTTTTTCTTGTCGTCTCTCGCGGTCCCGACCAGCCGTGACCAGCGCCCCCCATTTTCGGTTCCCTACATGGAACCCGCTGACGCCTATGGCGTTCTCCCTTCAGCCATCATCGGAATTTTGGCCGGTGGCGGCTTGCCGGGGAGGCGCGCCATGACGCTTGGAACGATCCTCATCATTCTCGTTATCCTTTATCTGCTTGGCGGCTGGAGCGGCCGGTTCGGCGGCTATGGCTACGGCCTGGGCCACTCCGGAATGGGGCTTGGCGGGGTGATTTTGGTCGTGTTGCTGGTGCTGTTACTGCTGGGGAAGCTGTAACCGCCGTAAGCCATTGTAAATAATTGTATTTCTTCCTTGCGGGCAGCCGGCACGGCGGATTCATCATTCGTCCCGACAGGAGTCGCAATTCCCGTGGAGAGGCCTATATTAAGGTCTGTTCACAACGGAAATGACGTGTACCGGCGCCGCCCGATTTTTTGCGCCCGTGCGATCTGTTCGCGACGATGTTCGCGTTCTCACTAAAGAAGAACAGAGGTCCCCGACCATGGCTTTCAGCTTCAACACTGCCGCCGAACTATTTCCCGCTGCCATCCGCAAGAAAAAGCGGGCGGGCTTCGCCTATCGGCGATTTGGCACCGCGGCCGAGGCAGTTCGTTTCGCGATTGAGGAATTGCCGGCGGATTCGCTGAATGGCGCCTACTTGCAGGTCGATGAGGCCCGCTTCGATCAGATGGGCATTCGCTCGCTCTACGAGAGCAAGGACTTCCCGCTGCCGCGCCGCCCCCGTGCGCCCCAGGCCGCTCCCGCCGACGCCAAGGCGGACGACAAGGCCGCCTGAGCCTCAGTCAATCTCGCTGATGTGACAAATAACAAAGCAGCCGCGAACTAGCGCGGCTGCCTGTCCAGCCAGCGCCGCAGCAGCCGTACATTGCGCATATTGGCGCGAAACAGCACGTCGAACGCATCGCCCGCCAGCGGCACCAATCCGACGACGCCATCGACCGCGACGTTGCCGAGCATTCGCGCGGTCACGTGCCACGGCGCGCCGAGTGCGCGCGCCTCGCGCACGAGCCACAGCGAGAAGGCGGTGGCCAGGACATCGCCGACCACCGGGATCAACCGGATAACGCCGTCAACGCCGTAGCGGATCTTGGTGCCTGGCAGAATGAAGGCAATGTCGAGCAGCTTGGCCAGCGCTTCGAACCGCGCCAGGCGCTGCTCGTGCGTCAGGTCACCAAACGGATTGGCGCTGGAATGGGCGAAGTCGAACTGAAATTGCCGAAAGCCCCCGCGCATCGAAGTCTCGGGAATCTCGCGACCTTCCTGATCGATCACAGGACCCGGCTTTTCCGTCCGTGCTGACGCACGGCTGGACTTGAAACGCGCTCCCGGAGCAATGATTTCTTCGTGCGACATGCCCATCAGATGGGAACGCGCGAGGCTCGCGCAAGTGCCAATCTGGAGTGCAGCGAAGCCGCCGCGCTCAGGAAGCTGGCACCGCACCCACCGGCTGGTCGGCGAAGCGATGGGCGACGGCGGACGATACCGCGCCGGGAACCAAGCCCACCAGGCCGTAGAGCATGAACTGCAACAGGCCGCTGTCGGGTCCGCGCGATCCGTAGAGCAACTCGGCCGAAGCAAAGCCCACCACAGCGACGATCGCAACGCGCAAGGCGGGCCCGATTCGCCGGATGTGCATGACGATATCGTCGACCGCTCCGAGCATCAGCGCCGGCAACAGGCCGAACAGGTAGGAATACTGCAGCGTCCTGGCAAACGTCGTGAACAGCCTGCCGACCTCCGAGGCGCTCGGTGGATGGCTCCAAAACCCGGACATCACGGTCGTCGCCAGCAGAAGCAGAAAGCCGCCGAACAGCGGCCCCAGCGCGGCAAAGATCACGTACCGCTTCATCTTGCGCCTACTCGCCCCAGGCCGCGAAGGCGTCGTTGAAGGCGCGCTCGCCCGGAGCGCCCTTTTCGATGGCAATGATGGCGCGGCGCTGGTTGACATAGACCAGCGGCACGTCGAACCAGGAGCGCTCTTTCAAAAGTTGCAGATTACGCGAACGGTCGGCATCGACGTTCGAGAGGCCGACCAGGAAGAAGCCGTCGGTGACCTTGACGGCAAGACCCGCGAGCGGCGTGCCGCGCGCCTGCTCGTTGGACTTCATCAAGATGCCCGGCACATTGCTGACGCCGCCGCCCGAGAAATCCGGTGGCAGGATGAAGGTCAGTTCCGCGGTGTGGCTCGCCGGCAGCGACGTATCGGTGTTGCGACGGAACGACATCGTCATCTTGAACTTGCGATCCGGAATCTCGATGTCGGCGCGTACCGCGACGTCAGCCTTCTGGCTGCCCGACGCCTTGATCGGCTCGGTCCGCCAGACCACGGAGCCGACATATTGCTTACCCTTGGGATCGGAGGGGTCCTCGTCATACAGCACGACGCGCTGTGCGACAGGTGCGATCTGATCGCTCGAGGACGGCTGGCCGACCCGATCAGGGATCTTCGGCTTGGTCCCGGGAGCGCTTGCATCCTTCGGCGCTTCGACAACAGTCGGCGACGACTTGAACAGGCTGCTCACCGTGCCGACGAGCGACTTGCCCCACAGGATTCCCGCGCCGATCAGGATCAGGACGATACCGACCGCAATCGCGCTCTTGAACGGAAATATCGTGCCGCGCTTCGGCTCACTGCCGCGATCGGGCGCAATGCGCTGGCGCGGCGAGGACGGCTGCGGCGGCGCGTAACGCTCGACCTCCTCGGCCGACTCGTCGTAGGAATACGGCGCCTCGGAATCGTAGCCGCGGTCTTCCATGACCGGTTCGAGCCGATCGAACTCGGGGGAAGGCGACGGCACATTGGCATAGGTCTTTCGCGCGGCACGGCTGGCCTGCGCTGCCGCGCGACCAAGATCGTCGGCATCGGCCGTAATGTCGCGGAATCCGCGCACGCCCGGGGCTTCGGGCACACCGACATCGGGACCGCGGCGCGATGCGCCCGGCCGCTCGCGCGTCGGCGGCAGCGACGGGTCCTGCATGGCCACTTGCGGCTGACGCGGCGTGTCAGGACGCGCACCGCGCGGCGGAAACGGATCCTGTCCGTCCGCCCCGAGCGAGGGGCGGTCGTTGCGCGGCAGCGGTGGCGGGCCGGCTTGACGGCCGCGCGGCGGCGTTGCGGCAGGCGCGGCGTCGGCCGGGCGGCCAGCGGGGCGCGCGCTGGCGCGCAGCGAATTGCTGGCCCTGGAGCCCGAACGGGTCGGATCGCCGCCTCCCGATCGCGATGCATCACGCGCTCGCTGCGCGGCTTCGGATTCGACCTTGCGTACGGCTTCTTCCAGCGACAGGCGCTCACGGGTGATTTCGGATTCGCTGAGCGGTGGCTCGACGCTGCGCAGCTGCGCGATCAACGCCGCTCGCGCCCGCTCATAGAGCGCACGACGGCTCTCGCCGGGAGCACTGGGGTCCAGTCCGGCGATGGCGCGGGCGATCAGCGGGTAGTAATCAGCCATCTCGACTCAACATGCAGCCCTTACGGTAACATTTCGTTAATCACGTTAGGCCTCGAACGGATTCTGCACGAGAATAGTATCCTCGCGTTCCGGGCTCGTGGAAAGCAACGCGACCGGACAACCCACCAGTTCTTCGACGCGCCGAACATATTTGATCGCCTGCGCCGGCAGGTCGGCCCAGGAGCGCGCATTGGCAGTGGGTTCCTTCCAGCCTTCGATCGTCTCGTAGACCGGCTTGACCCGGGCCTGGGCGCCCTCTCCTGCCGGCAAATGGTCGATTTCCTTGCCGTCGAGGAGATAGCCCGTACACACCTTGATGGTGTCGAAGCCGTCGAGAATATCGAGCTTGGTCAGCGCCAGTCCGTTGATGCCGCAGGTACGCACGGTCTGTCGCACCAGCGCCGCATCGAACCAGCCGCAGCGGCGCTTGCGGCCGGTATTGACCCCGAACTCCTTGCCACGGCGGCCGATCTCCTCGCCGATCGCATCGTGCAGTTCGGTCGGGAACGGCCCCTGACCGACGCGGGTCGTGTAGGCCTTGCAGATTCCGAGCACATAACCGACCGCGGCCGGCCCCAGCCCCGTACCGGTCGCTGCCTGCGCGGCAACGGTGTTGGATGAAGTGACATAGGGATATGTGCCGTGATCGACGTCGAGCAACGCGCCCTGCGCGCCCTCGAACAACATGCGTTTGCCCTCGCGCCGCTTGATGTCGAGCAACCGCCACACGGTCTCCGCATAAGGCAGAAGCTGCGGCGCCAGCGCCGTCAGTTCCTTCAGAATATCCTTGCCGTCGATCTCCGGCAGATTGAGCCCGCGACGCAGCGCATTGTGATGCGCCAGCAAGCGGTCGATCTTGTGCGGAAGCGTGTCGAGATCGGCGAGGTCCATCAGGCGGATCGCGCGCCGTCCAACCTTGTCCTCGTAGGCCGGTCCAATGCCGCGCCGCGTGGTGCCGATCGCAGTCCCTGCGTTTGACGATTCCCGAAGTGCATCAAGTTCGCGATGTAACGGAAGGATCAGCGTGACATTTTCGGCGATTCGAAGATTTTCCGGGCTTACCGCGACGCCCTGTCCCTTGAGCTTGGTCACCTCGTCGAGAAAGGCCTGCGGATCGAACACGACACCGTTGCCGACCACTGCAAGCTTGGAGGGACGCAGTACGCCGGAGGGCAAGAGCGCAAGCTTGTAGGTCTCGCCATTGATGACCAGGGTATGGCCGGCGTTGTGGCCGCCCTGGAAGCGAACCACGATATCGGCCTGCTCCGACAACCAGTCGACAATCTTGCCTTTTCCTTCGTCGCCCCACTGGGCGCCGACCACGACGACATTCCCCATTTCGCAGCTATTCCCTCTGCAACTTTCCCTGTTCAGGCATGATCTGTTCGAAAAAAAACCGGTCTGGGCCTGTTGGATTGCCCGTCCAGGGCCGGCCGCAAGCGGGGCCCACAACCGGATAAAGGATGCGGGCTACCGACGCAAGCAAGAAGGCACTTTTGGCCGCCTCAAGAAGGCCGATCAACCCATTGATATCCCCTAAAAATATGCGACCCGGCAACCCGGTCCCGAGCGCCGTCCGCAAGGCTTTTGATCATTGGGGCGGGGATAAGGCGGAGCGTGCCCATCTTTAGCCGCAGACGCGCCCTGGATCCGGCCGCAGGGAGCCCCAAGGCCAATCTCGGCGGCCACGCGCTGCCGGTGAAGCAACAGATGCGCGCAAGCGACACGGGCCTCTCGCGGCGAAGCTGGTGACTGCGCGCGCAACGATAGCGGCGATCATCCGCCAGCGATTCGGCCGGACGACATAGCGGAACACGGATGACGTGAATCAGCCGCGCATGGTCGCGATGCGTCCCGCACCATTGCTGGCAGGCCAAAATCCGTGTCTTTGAGATGGCCGGGTAACTTGTCCATCGGCCGCGCGTGATGCCGGCGGCCGAGGCCGCGGCGTCGTGATCCATGAACCGCACTGCGACTGCCGCGATGTCCGTTTCCGATGATATCTCCCCCGCCGCAAGTCGTGGAGGGCTCGCGAACCAGCCATATGCGCTGCTCTCGATCGCAGCCGCATGCTGGGCCGGCAATGCCATCGTCGGCCGGCTTGCCGCGGGCCATATTCCGCCGGTGACGCTCGCTTTCCTGCGCTGGGGGATCGGTTTTCTGGTCATCCTTCCCGTCGCCTGGAGACATCTGAAGCGGGACTGGCCGGCAATCCGCGCCAGGCTTGGCCTCATGATCTTCCTGTCGGTAGTCGGTATTGCCGGCTTCAACACGCTGCAATACTGGGCTCTCGAACACACCCAGGCCCTGAACACGCTGCTGCTACAGTCCGCCGGACCGCTGTTCGTGGCATGCTGGTCACTGGTTTTGTTCGGCATCCGGTTAACGCTGGCGCAGGCGATCGGCATTGCGGTGTCGCTGACCGGCGTGCTGGTGATCCTGCTGCACGGCGACCTCGCCGCGATCGCGGCGATCGACTTCAATCGCGGCGATCTCATTTTCCTGTTCGCGCTTTTGATCTTCGGGCTCTATTCGGTGATGTCGCTGAAGCGGCCCGCGATTCACGATCTGTCCTTTACCGCCTTCACCTTCGCCTGCGGCGCTGTGGTTCTCGTTCCGCCGCTGATCTTCGAATTGTACTGGCGACCGGTGATGCAATTGAACGTGAGCAACCTGCTGTCGGTGTTCTACGTCGCGGTCTTTCCCTCGACCATCGCCTATCTCTGTTACAACCGCAGCGTCCATCTGATCGGCGCCAATCGCGCCGCGCCGTTCTTTCATGCCGTTCCGGTGTTCGGCGCGGCGATGGCGATCATCTTTCTCGGCGAGCGGCCGCAGATCTTTCATTTCATTGGTTTTGCCCTGGTGCTGACGGGCATCTTTGCGGCGTCACGCAAGCCGTCTTCGTCGCCAGGATGACATGCATTCGCCCATGACGAAGTCAGTGCCACCGCAGCCGTCGTTTGATCCGGTCCGATGGCTCAATCAGCAGCCTTATCTGCTGTTGACGCTGGCTCAGCTGTTCTGGTCGGGCAATATCGTGCTCGGACGTTACGTCGCCGGCCACGTGCCGCCGATGACGTTGTCCTGCATCCGATGGATCGGTGCCTGCCTGATGCTGTTGCCGTTCGCCTGGCCGCACCTCGCCAAGGACTGGCCGGCGCTACGCCGCCGGTTACCCCTCGTGCTTGCGTTATCGGCGACGGGGTTTGCGCTCAATAACGCCCTGTCCTATTGGGCCCTGCAATTCACCCAGGCACTCAATGCGCTGCTGTTGCAATCGGCGGGACCGCTGTTCATAGCGCTCTGGGCGCTGATTCTGTACGGCCTGCGTCTCACTTGGGGACAAGCCGCCGGCATCGCGCTGTCGCTCGTTGGGGTTCTCACAATTCTGCTGCGCGGCGATATTTCGGCACTCACAACCATCCGCTTGAACCTCGGCGACGTCATGACGACAGGTGCGCTGATTTCCTTCGGCCTCTACTCGACATTGATGCTGCGCCGACCGGTGACGCATCCGCTGTCGCTGATCTGCTGCACCATGGCATGTGGCGCACTGTTCCTGTTGCCGCTCTCGATCTGGGAATATAGCCACGGCATCCGCCTGCAGTTCGACGCAATCACGATGGCCACGCTGGCCTATATCGTGATCTTTCCTTCGACGCTCGCTTATTTGTTCTTCAACCGCGGGATTGCCATCATCGGTCCGAACCGCGCCGCGCCGTTCTTTCACCTGGTGCCGGTGTTCGGCTCTGTGATGGCGATACTTCTGCTCGGCGAAGAGCCGAGGCTGTTCCACCTCGCCGGCTACCTCATGGTATTCGCCGGTATCGTGATCGCCTCCCGCAAGACCTCGCCGGCGACCTGAGCCAGGTCGATTCCCGCGAATGGCGGACGAGAAGCCCCGTCCGTCACCCGCGTGTCGCCGTCTCAGCCGGCCGGCACCATGACGACGCCCTTGTCCTTGGGCCAGCGCACACGCCAGGCGAACGTAATTTCCTTGAGGTCCGCAGGACCGACCTCGAATGCCCATTCGAGCACGCCGCGCTTGTCGCGCAGATTGGTCGTGGTCGGCGGCGTGGTCGACGGCAGCATTTCGACCTGGATGTCGTCATTTTCACTGACCGGCAGTTGGTCCTCAATGGCGGTCCTGATCGGGAAATCATGGCCGTTGCGAATGGCGGTCTTGAACGAGCGTTCGTCGGTTTTGGCCGTGGTGACGATCAGCCCGGCCGATCCTTCGTTACGTTTGACTACGGAACGCACGATCTTGACCTTGTCGTCGGCGCCGAAACCGAGCCGCACTTTCTCCTCTTTGCCGGCAGCGGCCATTTGGCCCCGCCCGACAAAGACGCCGTCGCGATAGATCGATATCCGGCCGGGCAACAGCGGCGCGTCCTCGCTCTGGACGAAGCTCGCCTCGAGGAACGCCGTCGGGTCGATAACCGGAACCGAACGCACCACGAGATCGGGCGAGATGCTCGCGGTGGAGATGTAAAGGTTCTTGGCGCCTTCATTGGCACTGACGCTGACGCGACCGGGAATCCGGAACAGCACCTGGAAGCCGCTGACATCGGCGACCGCCTTTTTCTCGACCGCGTCAACGGCCTTGTCGGCCAGCAGGTTTTGCTCTTTGGCAAGGTGCGGCGGCAGCGCGCGTGCGGCCGCCGGGGCACTCGAACTCAGCGGCGCGGGTGACTGGGCCACGAAGGGATATTGCACGACCAGCGAACCCAATTCGGGCGCCTTGCCGCCGAGCGCGGTGCGGACCGTCGACACGCTCAAGGCGACATCAGACCAGTCCTCGCCGGTTGCCTGGGTGATCTCGGCGCGGCGCACCAACTCCAGCGCGGGCTTGCGGTCTTTCGCGCCCGTATCGAGGCGGGCATCGTAAAGCGCGGACCAGCGCGCATTCGGCACCGAGTAAGTAACGTGCAGCGTCGCCTTTGCGGGCGTGTTGGCCGCAAGACCGATTTTGACCTCAAGCTTGCTCGGCGGCTTGCTGGCACGATCGGCCTCCAGCCGGGCGATCTGTCGGTCGAGATCACGCTGCTTGCGCGTAGCCTCGCGAATGGCCGCGTCGGCCGATGCCACTTCGTCTGCAACCGCCGCAAATGCCGCGCGCCAATCGGCAAGCGGCCGCGCCTCGCCCTTTTCGCCTATCCCGGCAGGCGATGTCTCGGCAAAGCGCTCGGCAAACTTTTTGCGTGCCGTGGCGGCCGCGATCGCACCGTCCAGGTCGGCGCGCTCGTCCTTCAGCGCCTCGATCCGCTTATCGAGCTCGGGCAGATTGACCGGCGGTACTGTGCGCGACGATTTGGTATCGATCGCGCCGATGGTGAGGCCGCTATCGGCCTCGCCTTCGACCCGCAACGACGACGGATCGAGCTTGAGCGGAAAATCCTTCAGTACAAGCGTGGTGTCGCCGGCGGGCAGTTCGACCGTGACGACACGCGTCACGCTGGCGCCATCGGGATAAACGGTGACGGTATCGACTGCCGACATCGCCTCGATATCGGCGGCCGCGGCTGGCGCCGCGGCTAATGCCGCCAAGACGATGACAGCGGTCATAACGGCACGATTTGCAACACGAGACATGATCTTCCCTCCTGCAAAGCCTGTGACGCGCAAGCCCGCCTCTGACAGCGAATAGCCAGACGGCATCACGCCTCGTGATGAGACGCAGCGGGAAAGGAACTGGTTCGATTGAGGTTTCCGTGCGGCAGGCCGACGGCGAGAACACGGCGGAGAAGACTTGGGTTGTCATTCCGGGGCGCGCGTAAAACGAGCGAACAACGATGTGCAATTGCACACCGGAGAATCTCGAGATTCCGGGTCTGGTCCTTAGCCTGTCATCGGGCGCGCATTCGCGCGACCCGTTGGGACCATCCCGGAATGACCGAAGATTGAGAACTAGAACGCCAGCGCTTTTGCCTGCTTCACTTGCGGCAGCGCCTTGACCTTGGCGAGCACGTCTTCGGGCACCGCGCCGTCGACCTCGACGAGCGCGATCGCGTCGCCGCCCTGCTTGTTTCGGCCGAGGTGGAACGTGGCGATGTTGATCTTGGCATCGCCCAGGAGGCTCGCGAAATGGCCGATAAAGCCCGGTTTGTCTTCATTGGTGACGTAGATCATCGACCGGCCGAATTCGGCATCCATCCGGATGCCCTTGATGTCGACCAGCCGTGGCTTGCCGTCGGCATAGACCGTGCCCGACACCGAACGCTCCTGCCGCTCGGTGACGACCGTCACCGTGATCAGACTTTCGTAGTCGCTTTGCGCGGCGCGCACGACTTCGTCGACCACCATGCCGCGCTCCTTGGCAACGGCCGGCGCGGAGACGACGTTGACGTCCCCCAACATCGGCCGCAGCAGGCCGGAGAGCACGGCCGAGGTCAGCGCCTTGATCTTCATCTCCGCGACATGTCCTTCGTAAGTGATTTCGACCTTGGCGATACCGGTCTCGGTGAGCTGGCCCGCGAACGAGCCCAGCTTTTCCGCAAGCTCGATGAACGGTTTCAGCTTGGGCGCCTCTTCCGCCGTGATCGAGGGGAAGTTGACGGCATTCGAAATCGCCCCGTGCAGCAGATAGTCGGACATCTGCTCGGCGATCTGCAGTGCGACGTTCTCCTGCGCTTCGGTGGTGGCCGCGCCCAGATGCGGCGTGCAGATCACGTTCGGGTGGCCGAACAGCACGTTCGACGTCGCCGGTTCCTCGACAAAGACGTCGAAGGCAGCTCCGGCGACCTGCTTGGAATTCAGCGCGTCGACCAGCGCCTGCTCGTCGACCAGGCCGCCACGGGCACAATTGATGATGCGGACACCCTTCTTGGTTTTCGCAAGTGCCGCCGCATCGATGATATTTTTTGTCTTCTCGGTCAGCGGCGTATGCAGTGTGATGAAATCGGCGCGCTTGAGCAGTTCATCCAATTCGACCTTCTCCACGCCGATATCCTTGGCGCGCTCGGGCGACAGGAACGGGTCGAACGCGATCACCTTCATACGCAAACCAAGCGCACGATCGGCAACGATGGAGCCGATATTGCCACAGCCGACCACGCCCAGGGTCTTGCCGGTGATTTCGACGCCCATGAAGCGGTTCTTTTCCCACTTGCCGGCTTGCGTAGAGGCATCGGCCTGCGGAATTTCGCGCGCCAGCGCCAGCATCAAGGTGATCGCGTGCTCGGCGGTCGTGATCGAATTGCCGAATGGCGTGTTCATGACGATGATGCCCTTGGCGGTGGCCGCAGGAATCTCGACATTATCGACGCCGATGCCAGCGCGGCCGATCACTTTCAGCTTTGACGCCTTCTCGATGATCTTGGCGGTTGCCTTGGTGGCGGATCGGATCGCTAGCCCGTCATAGTCGCCGATGATGGCGGCGAGCTTGTCCTTGTCCTTGCCGAGATTGGGTTGGAAGTCGACCTCGACGCCA
>NZ_DASSRP010000269.1:0-2217 GCF_035701725.1 Bradyrhizobium sp. | reverse complement strand
CGCGTCCCCGCACCAGGATGCACAGGTCGGCAAGCGACATCATCCGTTCCGGCGTGTCCTTGAAACGCACCTCTTTCAAGGCCATCCAGCTCAGGCCGAGCAGGGCGCCAGAACCCTCGGCGAGGCGGCCAAGCGCATCGTCGTGATGCACCATGGCCTCACCATCGGCGGTGAGTTGGATATCGCACTCGATGGCGAAGTTGCCGGCGATCGCCGCCAGCGCGGCGCCCGGCATGTTCTCGACAATGCCGCGCGCGCGATCGTGCAGGCCACGATGGGCCACCGGCCGCGCCGTCAGCCAATCGGGCGCGCGCATCGTGACGGTCTCCCGGATTAAGAAATCTCAAATACCCCTTCGACCTCGACCGAAGCGTCCGCCGGTAACGAGGATACACCGACCGTGGTGCGGGCGTGGCGGCCCTTGTCACCGAACGCCGCGACCATCAAGTCGGAGGCGCCGTTGAGCACCTTGGGCCCATCGAGAAAGTCGGGTGCTGAATTGACGAAACCGCCAAGGCGAACCACGCGCGCCACCTTGTCGAGATCGCCGATCGCGGCCTTGACCTGGGCGAGCAGGTTGATGGCGCAGCCGCGTGCGGCGGCCGCACCTTGCTCGATCGTGACGCCGGCCCCCAGCTTGCCCTTGGCGATCAGCTTGCCATCGGCCCCGAGGCAGATCTGGCCGGAAATGAACAACAGATTTCCGCTGCGCACGAACGGGACGTAATTCGCGACCGGATTTGGCGGTTCGTGCAGGGTAATGCCCTGAGATGCCAGTTTCTGTTCGACCGTACCCGCCATGATTTGTCCCCGTTTGGATGTTGTCCGGCCACAGCCGGCCGCAACGCTTGTTTCGCGCAATCGAACGCCGCTGGCAAGCGAGGCTAAGCATGGCCGTCGGTGCCAAATCTGTTGGCAGAGGCCGCCCGGTCGGCCGCAGAATGGCGTTTTCCGCCTTTTGGCCGCAGTTGCGACGCAATGAGTCGATGAATATTCTGGTGAAACCATCCAAGGGATGAACCATGGCCCGCGCATTTCAGATGCTGTCCCGTACCGCCAGGTCATTGGCGCCAATGCTGGTGATTCCTGCAATGACTGTGGGATCGTCGGGAAGTGCCGATGCGGCCGCCAATAGCGCCTTCCTGTCGCATCAGGCCTTGTACGAATTGAGTCTCGTGAAATCGCGCGCCAACTCGATCAGCAGCGCGCGGGGCCGTATCCTCTACAGTTTCACGGGAAGCAGCTGCGAGGGCTATACTTCCGAGTTCCGTCAGGTATCGGAGATGGACAACGGCGAGAACAAAGTGACGCTGTCTGACCTGCGCTCGACCTCCTGGGAGGATGCAGCCGGCAAAACCTACCGTTTCAAGATCGACTCGCGGATGAACGACGTCGAGAGCAGCCCGATCGACGGCATCGCGGAACGCGTTGGCGATCACATCACCGTCAAGCTGAAGCAGCCGCAGGCCAAGACGTTCAACCTCGATGGCTCCGTCGTATTCCCGACCGAGCAGATCCAGCGCATCATCGCCGCGGCAAAAGAAGGCAAGACCATTCTGGAACAGACCGTCTATGACGGCTCGGACAACGGCGAGAAAGTCTTCAATACGCTGGCGGTCATCGGTCAGCCGATTAAGGGCGATAAGACCATCGCTTCTCCCGATCCCTCGACCGAAAACGACGTGATGAAATCGACCACGCGCTGGCCGGTCACGGTAAGTTATTACGATCACGAGACCAAGCGCGAGGAGGGCGAGCAGGGGCCGCTCTATGCGATGTCGTTTGAGTTGTTTGAAAACGGCGTCTCGCGGGCGCTGGTGCTCGACTACAACGACTTCGTGATTTCGGGCGCGCTTGGAAAATTCAACGTCAAGGATGCCAAGCCCTGCAAGTGACGGCGGAGGCTTGGTCTAACTTGTTGAGATGAACGTTGTCATGGCCGGGCTCGTCCCGGCCATCCACGTCTTTGGTACGGCAAAAGGAAGACGTGGATGCCCGGCACATAGGCTAGCGGAAGCGACGCCGTTCTTCGAACGGCTATGGCCGGGCATGACGGTAGGGACCTTCTATTCCGTTTTCTCCGGCCCATCATAGGCAATTCCCCGGATCACGGCGGCGCTGCCGAATTTCCTGCGCAGGCCATCGATGGCGCGTTCGGCATCCGCGGAGCGGCGGTCCAGCATATCGGTGTCGTGCGTCTGCGTGGTTGGACGAAGC
>NZ_DASSRP010000268.1:0-17224 GCF_035701725.1 Bradyrhizobium sp. | reverse complement strand
TTGGGATCGCCGACGATGGCGTGGCCGATATGGGCCATGTGGGCGCGCAACTGATGCGTTCGCCCGGTCACCGGCTTCAACGAAACCCAGGCCAGCTTCTGCGCCGCGGTTTCCACCACCGCGTAATAGGTCACGGCATGGCTGGCGCCCTCGTCGCCGTGCTCGGCAATCCGCATGATCGAATCTTCCTCGCTCTCTTCCTTCGCCAGATAGGTCGAGATGCGGCCCTGTTTCGGCTTCGGGACACCTGCCACCAGCGCCCAATAGATCTTGCGCGCCGAGCGATGGCGGAACGCGCCGGTCAGCGCACTCGCCGCAAAGCGCGTCTTGGCGATCAACAGGCAGCCCGACGTTTCCTTGTCGAGCCGGTGGACCAAACGCGGCTTCTGCCCTTTCGCATCGCGCATCACTTCCAGCATCTGATCGACATGACGCGTGGTGCCGGAGCCGCCCTGCACGGCAAGTCCCGCCGGCTTGTTCAGCACCAGCACGTCCTCGTCCTCGTAAAGCGTCATCTCTTTCAACGCGGCGAGCGTCTTGAGGCCCGCTTCCGAAAGCTGCGCAGCCTGGCGCGGCGCATCCAGTTTCAGCGGCGGAATGCGAACGCTCTGGCCTTCTTCGAGGCGATCCTTGCTGTCGGCGCGCTTGCCGTTGACGCGCAGCTCGCCTTTGCGAACGATACGCTGAATGTGCGAGAACGACAGGCCGGGAAAACGCGCCTCGAGAAAGCGATCGACGCGCATATTGTTCTCGTCGGCCGTGACGACCACGGTCTGCACTTTGGTCGGCAGCAGCGCGGATTGATCCTTATGCTGCTCCTTGGGCAGCGCGGCCGGTGCCGGCTTCGTCGCGCGCGATGCCGAGGTCGCAAAACGCTTCGCCGGCTTGGCGCCCGGCCGCTGTCCATGCGGCCGCCCCTCGGCCCCACGAAATGGCCGCTCGCCTTTCGAACGATCGGCAGCATGGCGTTTTGGCAGCGGTTTTCGGGTACGACGGCTCATGAGGGTTGCAGCTCCAATAATGGATTTGGGTAACCCAAAAGGGACGAATCGTCACGGCGAAATGAATACAAAAACCGGGCTGGATCGGCCATGTTGCGCCGCTTGGAACGGTCAGGAGCGTGTGAGAATGCGGCGAGTAATGTGGGCTTTGGCGGTGGTCGTGGCCCTCGCCGCCATGTCGGTATCGGCGGCCGACAGCCCGATGCCGCCGAACATCGCCAAAAAGCTCGCCGAACTCGGGCGCGTCGTTGATCCGCCGGAAACCGCCAAGCTCTACGCACCTTTGCAACCGAGCGAACCTTATTTTGGCGTCCGGATCGAGCGCGACCTCAAATATGGCCCCGCCGAGCGCAACCTGCTCGATATATTCATGCCGCAGGCGACGGCATCGGGCCGGCCAGTGCTGATGTTCGTCCATGGCGGTGCGTTCATCGGCGGCAACAAACGCCGCACGCCCGACAGCCCGTTCTACGACAACATCATGCTCTGGGCAGTGAAGAACGGCTTCATCGGCGTCAACATGACCTATCGCCTGGCGCCGCAATTCCCCTGGCCTGCCGGTGCCGAGGATGTCGCTTCCGCGGTCAAATGGGTTTCGGACGAGATCGCTGAACGCGGCGGCGATCCCGCGCGCATCTATCTGATGGGCCACTCGGCCGGCGCGATGCACGTCGCAAGCTATGTGTCGCATCCGGAATTCTACAAAGCGAAGAACGGTGGCCTGAAGGGCGCGATCATGGCCTCCGCCGTTTACGACCTGACCGCGGCGCCGCTCAACGACCCCGAGAAAGCCTATTTCGGCAGCGATCCCTCGCGCTATGCAAGCGAGTCGTCGCTGCCGGGACTCCTGAGGACGAACATCCCGCTGATGGCGGTGAGTTCGGAGCGCGACCTCGAAGGCTTCGTCAAGCAGTTCGAGCTGTTCAAGGAGGCAGCCTGCAAGCGGCCGGCCGGATGCGCGCGCACCGTCATGCTGCCGCAGCACAATCACATGTCGGAAGTTTATTCGATCAATACCGCCGACACGCGGCTGACCGATCAAATCCTGGAATTCGTGAAGACGGGAAAATGATCTCGGCGTGACGCTCGCAAAAAAGCGGCCCTCGCGTAACGCGGGCGCCATGCGCTGCGTATCGTCAGCAAGGACGGCTTGCGCCGGTTACTTTGGGAGAGACGAATGGGCAAATCTGCCACCCGACTTTGCACGCTGATGGCGTGCGCGGCAATTGTTGTGACTTCAGTCGCTGCTCCGGCCAAGGCCGCGGCAGGCGGCGGCATCGAACTGATAAAGAACAAGAGGAAGGTTCAAAACGGGCCAGGCGTCGGCGAGTCCCGATCCGCCAGCCCATCCTGGCCTCCGCCGATGTACGACGATTTCGACCGAAAAAATGCGGGTGGCGGCGGCGGAATGTAGGCGTCACCGGCTCTTGGCGTTCGGGACTGGTCAAAACAGCCGGACCTGAATCGAGGTTCCGACGAGCTTCGCCAGACCGGAATCGACCACGCCCTGCATCTGCTGAGGGAATTTTGCCTTTAGCACCGTCTCGACTTCCTTGCGCAAGGAGGTGCTGCCATCGGCCGAGACGACCGCCACCGAACCCGACGCAAGATGGCTGGCATCGCTCAGCTCGGTGAAGTCGGTATAGACGGCATTGGCGCTATAGCCTTGCTGAAGCAGATAGCTCTGCATCTGCAAGGCGAGGTCCTTCCGGTCCTCGACATAGAGCAGGACGACGACCTTGCCGCTGTTCGGGCTTGGCGCGGCTGCCGGCATCACCGCCGCTCCGCCCGCCTTTTCGAGCGCCGTTACGCGCCGGCGCAATTCCTCGATCGCCGCATTCAACCTTCCGCCCTGCGCGCCGAAATCGCTCTTGATCTGCTGGGTCTGGGTCTGGAGCTGCTCCCTGACGAAGCTGATTTCCGTGCTGCCGTTCTTTATCGTCAGGTTGACGATGGTCGGCGCCACACACAGCAGCGCGGCGACGCCAAGCACGATCGCTGCGCCGTTAGGGACGTTCGGATTGTTGTAAATTCCCCGCGCCAGAACGCCGATCAGACAGAGCCCGGCCACAAGCGGCACCACGACAATCGCGGCGGTCAACCAAACGTTGTCCATAGGATGCCCCCTAGTGGCCCGGTTGATGGCACACCATAGGACGATCCGAAAAAGATGTCAGCCGTTTCCTCGCTCGCGCCGCAGCTTCGCCCAATACTCCAGCCGCTTGCGAATTTCGCGCTCGAAGCCGCGTTCGGGCGGATCGTAAAAGGTCTGCCGTCCCAGGCTTTCCGGAAAATAGTCCTGTCCGGAGAAGGCGTCAGGCGCATCGTGGTCGTATTCATAGCCTTCGCCATAGCCTTCCTGCTTCATCAGCTTGGTCGGCGAATTCAGGATGTGCTTTGGCGGCAACAGCGAGCCGGCCTGCTTCGCGGTCCGCATCGCCGCCCCGAAAGCCTTGTAGGCGGCGTTCGATTTCGGCGCGGTGGCGAGATAAATCACGGCCTGTGCGATCGCGAGCTCGCCTTCCGGAGAGCCAAGAAAATCGTAGGCGTCCTTGGCTGCGTTGCAGATCACGAGGGCTTGCGGATCGGCAAGGCCGATGTCCTCCACCGCCATCCGCACCACCCGCCGTGCCAGGAACAGCGGGTCCTCGCCGGCGTCAAACATGCGTGCGAGATAATAGAGCGCCGCGTCGGGATCGGAGCCGCGCACGGACTTATGCAGCGCGGAGATCAGATTGTAATGGCCGTCGGCGGACTTGTCGTAAATCGGCGCGCGGCGTTGCAGGATGGTTTGCAAATGCGAGGCGTCGAACACCTCGCCACCCCGTGCCGAGCGCCACACTTCCTCGGCCAGCGTTAGTGCCGCCCGGCCGTCGCCATCGGCCATGCGCACCAGCACGGCGCGGGCTTCCGGATCGAGCGGCAGCTTCCGGCCCTCGATCTTCTCGGCATGGGCGAACAGCTTTTCGATCGCGTTCGCATCAAGGGAGTGAAACACCAGAACGCGCGCGCGCGACAGCAGCGCCGCGTTGAGCTCGAACGAGGGATTTTCGGTGGTGGCGCCGACCAGCACCACGGTGCCGTCTTCCATCACCGGCAAGAACGAATCCTGCTGCGCGCGATTGAACCTGTGCACCTCGTCGACGAAGAGCAGCGTCCCCTTACCGGTCTCGCGCCGCGCGCGCGCCGCGTCGAACACCTTTTTCAGGTCGGCGACGCCGGAAAACACCGCCGAAATCTGCTCGAAATGCAGTTCGGTCGCGTCCGCCAGGAGCCGCGCCACCGTGGTCTTGCCGGTGCCGGGCGGTCCCCAGAAAATCAGGGAACCCAGCGTACGCGTCTCCAGCATCCGCGTGAGCGCACCGTCCGGTCCGAGGATGTGGTCCTGCCCGACGACCTCGCCAAGCGAGCGTGGCCGCATCCGGTCCGGCAAAGGGTGCGGCGCATCCTGGGCCAGCCCCGCCGCGGCGAAGAGGTTTGCGCCTTCCTGTCTTGGCTTCCTACTCATCCGCCGAGCGTAACGTTGATCTGCTGACCACCGCGCACCATCTGAATGCGCCAGAGCCGGGAGCTGCCGCGCGTCACCTTTTCCAGATCGCCGGTCTTGGCAATCTTCTGATTGTTGACGCCGACAATGATGTCGCCCTTCTGGAAACCGACGCTCGCAGCAGTCGAGTCATCGGCGATGTCGGTGACGACGACGCCTTCGGTGTCCGAATCCAGATGCAGTTCGTCGGCGACTGCCGGCGAGATGTTGGCGACCTTGGCACCCTGGAACGGCGAGCGCGTCGTCAACACGATTTCGTCGCGGCCGCCGTCGGGCGCCATTTCGAGCGGCACCGCCAGCTTGAGCGCCCTGCCGCCACGTTGCACCTCGATCTCGGCCGTGCCGCCGAGCGGACGCGTCGCAAACCGATAGTCGAACGCGTTGGGGTCATCGATCGCCTGCCCCTCGACGCCGACGATCAGGTCGGACACTTTGAGGCCGGCGCGCGCGGCGGGACTGCCGGGAACGACATTGGAAACCAGCGCGCCGCTCGGCCGTTTCAGCCCGAGCGTCTCGGCGATTTCCGGCGTTACCGCCTGCAACCGCGCGCCCAGCCACGGCCGCTTCACCGCCTTGCCGCCGCTTCTTGCCGACGCCACCACCACACGCACCATGTTGGCGGGGATCGCAAAGCCGATGCCTTGCGAGCCGCCGGAACGCGAGAAGATCGCCGTGTTGATGCCGGCGAGCTTGCCGGTCATGTCGACCAGCGCGCCGCCGGAGTTGCCGGGATTGATCGCCGCATCGGTCTGGATGAAGAACTGATAGTCGGTGATGCCAACCTGCGTGCGTGCCAACGCCGAGATGATGCCGTGGGTGACGGTCTGCCCAACGCCGAAGGGATTGCCGATCGCCAGCACAACGTCACCAACCTGAAGCTCATCGGAATTGGCGAAGTCGAGCGTCGGGAATTTTTCGCGGACGTCCTTGAGACGAAGCACGGCGAGATCGCTTCGCGAATCCTTCAAGACGATCTCGGCCTCGAATTCGCGCTTGTCCGACAGCGAGACCTTAACCTGATCGGCGCCCTCGATGACGTGATTGTTGGTCACCACAAGACCGGATGGATCGACCATCACGCCCGAGCCGAGCGAGCGTTGCATCTGCTCGGGCTGCTGCCCGGGCACGCCGAAGAAGCGGCGGAAGATCGGGTCGTCCAGCAGCGGGTTGTGATTCTGCACCACCTTGGCGGCATAGACATTGACCACCGCCGGCTGCACCCGTTGCACGATCGGCGCATAGGACAGCCGCAGTTCCGCGGCCGAGGACGGAACGCGCCGCTCCTGCGCCAGCACGCCACCGGCCAACAGTGCAGAGATCAACAGAACGAGCGAGAGACGGATGGAGAGCATGAGAATTTCCAAATTTCTAAGCGATGGACAGGCGATAGATACGAACCGAGGCGACGTTACGCCGCCCGGTCGGGCGCTTCCGTCACCTCTCGCGGTGCGCAGGACAGCCGGTCCTGATGGCGTTCGCCCCAGGCCTTCAACGTATCGATGACGGGGCGCAAGCTCTCGCCGACCTCGGACAAGCGGTAATCGACCCGCGGCGGCACTTCGGCATACACCTTGCGGACAATCAGGCCGTCGTCCTCAAGCGCACGGAGCTGCTTGGTCAGCATGCGCTGCGTAATCCCGGGCATCCGCCGCCGCAACTCACCAAAACGTTGCGTGCCGCTTTGCAGATGAAAGAGGATGACCCCTTTCCATTTTCCGTCGATCAGGTCGAGCGTGGCTTCGACGGCGCAGCCCGGCCGGCGGCCGAAATCGCGTCGTTTCATGGAGAAACTCCAATAGTATCCAAACGGGGACTATATCCCTGAATTTACAGTACTTGCCAATCAAGTGCCAGCGAGACAAGTAGATGCGAGCACCATTGGAGTCCAACGAACATGAAAGCCGTCGGATACAAAAAATCCCTTCCCATCGACGCGGCCGAAGCCCTGATCGATTTCGAGGCCGACAAGCCCGAGCCGAAGGGCCGCGACATCCGCGTCGCCGTCAAGGCGATCTCCGCCAACCCCGTCGACTACAAGGTCCGCAAACGCGCCGCGCCGCCGGAGGGCGAGTTCAAGATCCTCGGCTTTGATGCCGCCGGCGTTGTCGACGCGGTCGGACCCGAGGTGACGCTGTTCAAGCCGGGTGATGAAGTGTTCTACGCCGGCTCGATCCAGCGCCAGGGCACCAATTCGGAATTTCACCTGGTCGATGAGCGTATCGTCGGGGCCAAGCCGAAGTCACTGTCGTTTGCGCAAGCCGCCGCCCTGCCGCTGACCTCGCTGACAGCGTGGGAACTCCTGTTCGAGCGGCTCGGCGCTGTCCCCGGCAAGAGCGTCGATGCGCGCACGCTGCTGGTGATCGGCGGCGCCGGCGGCGTCGGCTCGATCATGATCCAGCTGGCGAGGCGCCTGACCGGCCTCACCGTCGTTGCCACCGCCTCGCGGCCGGAATCGCGGCAATGGTGCCTCGATCTCGGCGCGCATGCGGTGGTCGATCACGCACAGCCCTTGAAGGAGCAGATCGAGAAGCTCAAGTGCCCGCCGCTCGCTTTGATCGCAAGCCTGACCAACACCGACCAGTATTACAAGCAACTCGCAGACATCATGGCGCCGCAGGGTCGCTATGGCCTGATCGACGATCCCGCCGAATTCAACGTCGCTGTCTTCAAGGGCAAATCGATCTCCGTGCACTGGGAATCGATGTTCACCCGCTCCTCGTTCCAGACGCCGGACATGATCGGCCAGCACAACCTGCTCAACGACGTTGCCGACCTCGTCGACAAAAGCGTGCTGCGGACCACGCTCGGCGAAAGCTTCGGCAAGATCAACGCGGCCAACCTCAAGCGCGCCCACGCGCTGCTGGAAAGCGGCAAGTCGCGCGGCAAGATCGTGATGGAGGGGTGGTAGGGCGCCAACCGTCATTGCGAGCGTTAGCGAGGCAATCCAGTCTAACCGGACTCAGATTCCGGATTGCTTCGTCGCTTTCGCTCCTCGCAATGACGACGGTGGATTCTTTGAAAATCCCGCGCTACTTGCTCTTCGCCGCCGCCTGGATCGCTTTCCAGTCGAACTTCTGGGCAAGCGCCAGTGCTTCGTCCTCGCCAAGGCCGGTATAGGAGAAGCTGAACATCGCGTCCTTGTCGAGCGCGACCAAGAGCGCGCCGGATTTCTGCGCGGTGGTGTAGGTCTTCATCACCTTCATGCCGCCCATGGTATCGGTGATCATGTGGCCCTCGGAGGTCGAGAGGTTCATGCCAGATTGCATCGGCGCCAGCGCGCCGGAGGCCGCCTGCCCCGTCATGACAGCGGCGTTCGCCTTGGCTGATCCCTTCTGATATTCGCGGGTCGCGGTGGTCATGCTGCCCCCGGGTAGATCCATCGACATGCCGTCCGGCTTCTTGCCCTGCCATCCCTCGAGATCGACCAGGAGCGGCGTCAGGCGCTGAAACGCCGGCTCGGCGCTGGCCGCCAGCGGCCAGATCAACGACAGCACCGCCACAACGGAATGAATTGCACGCAACCGCAGGTTCATTCTTACCTCCCTGATTAAAGGAAGAAGCCTAGCACAGTCTGTGTGAAATCCAGCCGGTTGCGCCGGACGATGACCGCTGGGAGCGTTGTTATGCCGTCCAAACAAAAACGGCGCCCGAGGGCGCCGTCTGAATGAGATCAATGTGATCCGAACCGGGCGCGTTACGCCGCCTCGGCTTCCTTCGCCTCGACCGGGCCGGAATCCTGACCCTTGGCGTCGACGTCGCGATCGACGAACTCGATCACGGCCATCGCGGCGTTGTCGCCGTAGCGGAAGCCGGCCTTGATGATACGGGTATAGCCGCCGTGACGATCGGCATAACGCTTGGCGAGCACATCGAACAGCTTCTTGACCTGATCGACGTCGCGGATTTCGGAGATAGCCTGACGGCGCAGCGCGAGCCCGCCCTTCTTGCCGAGCGTGACCAGCTTCTCGACGATCGGACGCAATTCCTTGGCCTTCGGCAGCGTGGTGACGATCTGCTCGTGCTTGATCAGTGCAGCCGCCATATTGGCGAACATCGCGCGGCGATGTTCGGCGGTGCGGTTGAGCTTGCGGTGAACCTTGCCGTGACGCATGAAACTAATTCCTTCTCTTCAGTTGTCGTGACGGTTCGTCCGACATGTGCTCAGGTGGGCTGCCTGCGTTCGCCCGGTGTGGCGAGTGGTGAGTAACGAATGGCGAATAGTCGATACTCTATTCGCCACTCCCTATTCGCTATTCGCCGCTTAGTAATGATCCTCGAAGCGCTTGGCGAGCTCGTCGATATTCTCCGGCGGCCAGCCCGGCACTTCCATGCCGAGGTGCAGACCCATCTGGGCCAGCACTTCCTTGATTTCGTTGAGCGACTTGCGACCGAAGTTCGGGGTTCGAAGCATTTCAGCTTCCGACTTCTGCACGAGATCGCCGATATAGACGATGTTGTCGTTCTTCAGACAGTTGGCCGAGCGAACCGACAGTTCGAGTTCGTCCACCTTCTTGAGGAAGGCCGGGTTGAAGGCGAGATCCGGAATGATCTCCTGGGTGACTTCCTTGCGCGGCTCTTCGAAGTTGACGAACACGTTGAGCTGATCCTGCAGGATACGCGCGGCATAGGCCACCGCGTCTTCCGGCGAGATCGCGCCGTTGGTCTCGATCGTCATGGTGAGCTTGTCGTAGTCGAGGATCTGGCCCTCGCGGGTGTTCTCGACCTTGTAGGAGACCTTGCGCACCGGCGAGTACAGGCTGTCGACCGGAATCAGGCCGATCGGCGCATCTTCGGGACGATTGCGCTCGGCGGCGACATAGCCCTTGCCCGAGGAGACCGTGAACTCCATGCGGATTTCCGCACCTTCGTCCAGCGTGCAGATCTGAAGCTCGGGATTGAGCACGGTGATATCGCCGACCGTCTGGATGTCGCCGGCGGTGACAACGCCCGGGCCGTTCTTCTTCACGACCATGCGCTTGGGGCCTTCGCCCTGCATCTTGATCGAGATGTCCTTGATGTTGAGCACGATGTCGGTGACGTCTTCGCGGACACCGGCGATCGAGGAGAACTCGTGTAGCACGCCGTCGATGTGTACCGACTGCACCGCGGCGCCCTGAAGCGACGAGAGCAGGATGCGGCGGAGCGCGTTGCCGAGCGTCTGGCCAAAGCCGCGCTCGAGCGGTTCGGCGACCAGCGTCGCAAAGCGAGTCGCATCATGGCCCGCAGTTACCTGGAGCTTGTTCGGCCGGATCAGTTCTTGCCAATTTTTCTGGATCGTCACTGTTTTCACCCATGGGCCAGTCGACTGGGGGACGAAGTCACTGGCGTTGGAGACCTCGCGGAATAGTCCGCGGCTTGCAATTTCCGAAATCGTCGCGGGCAAAAAACCGCCCGCGCCTTTCAAAACATCAAACCCGCCGGCGCTTGCGCGGACGGCAACCATTGTGCGGGATCGTCGTCACGTCGCGGATCGACGTCACGGTGAAGCCCGCCGCCTGCAGCGCGCGAAGCGCCGATTCGCGGCCCGAACCGGGGCCGGCAACTTCAACTTCGAGCGTGCGCATGCCGTGTTCCTGCGCCTTCTTGGAGACGTCTTCTGCGGCGACCTGCGCGGCATAAGGGGTCGACTTGCGCGAACCCTTGAAACCCATCGTGCCGGCCGACGACCAGGCAATGGTGTTGCCCTGCGCATCGGTGATGGTGATGGTGGTGTTGTTGAACGACGAATTCACGTGCGCCACGCCGGAGGCGATGTTCTTGCGCTCACGACGACGTACGCGGGTGGCTTCCTTGCCCATTACTTAAGACCTTTCCTGACGATATCAACGCCGCCGTAACGCCAGCGGCTACACCTGAAAGCGAGTAGTGAGTGGCGAATAGAAAACTATTCGCTACTCCCTATTCGCTATTCGCTCTCTCTTACTTCTTCTTGCCGGCGATCGACTTGGCCGGCCCCTTGCGCGTGCGCGCGTTGGTGTGGGTGCGCTGACCGCGCACCGGCAGTCCGCGGCGATGACGCAGGCCGCGATAGCAGCCGAGGTCCATCAGACGCTTGATGTTCATGCCGACCTCGCGACGAAGATCGCCCTCGACCAGATAGTCGCGGTCGATGACTTCGCGGATCTGCAGCACTTCCTGGTCGGTCAACTGGCTGACGCGTCGGTCAACCGGGATCTTGACCTTCTCCATGATGTCGGCCGCATTCTTCTGGCCGATGCCATGGATGTATTGAAGCGCGATCAGCACGCGCTTGTTGGTCGGGATATTCACGCCGGCAATACGGGCCACGAACTTCTCTCCTGTCGCCGCTTCACTTCAAAGCGAGAGCGGCCAATTTCTCTTTCAAGCGCGAGCGCGCCAAGTCTTCAGCGCACCATGTCTTCGTTGGTGCATGATCTCTCTTGCGAAAACCGGCTTCGGTCTCGCCGATCATGCTCCGTCTCGGGCAGGTGTCCACAAACGCGAACACGACGCCCTCCCCATGATCCTGGGGCCCGGCATCGTTAGAACTATCCGACTTGGATGCGGGCTTATTAAAGGATTGAAGCGGGTTTCGTCAACCGCCCCCACACCTTAAGCCCGCCGTTTCCCGGCCTTTTTCGCCGCTTTTCCGGCTACCTTGCGGCTGCCCGTGGCGAGGCGCTTCCGGGCCGCCGCAGCCGCCCTGGCCGGCCGCTTTTTGGCGGCCTTTTTGGAGGTGGCTTTCTTCGGTGCCTTCCTGGCAGCCCTGGAAGCGGCCTTGGAACCGGCTTTGGCGGCCTTCCTGGCCCTGCCCGAGGCCTTTTTGGCCGATTTTGACGTTCCCTTGGCGGCCTTCGCCGCCGGTTTGGCCGGCTTCTTGGCGGCCTTGTGGTCCACTTGCGGATCCAGCGCCCCGATGGCGTGCAGGATCCGGCTGATTTCATGGGTGACGTGCTCGATGGTCATCATTCCATCGACGGTCAGCAACTTGCGCCGTTCGGAATAATAATGGATGAGCGGCTCGGTCAGCGCGCGGTAGCTCGCCAGCCGCTTGGCCAGCACTTCAGGGGTATCGTCGACCCGAACCTCTTCCCCGCGCGCCTTCATCTCGGCAACCCGGCTTTCGACCCGTTGCAGGAGTGCGCTTTCATTGACCCGCAATTCGATCACGGCATCGAGCTTGAGGCGTTTCTTGCGGAGCAGATCGTCCAGCGCTTCGGCCTGCGGCACGGTGCGTGGGAAGCCGTCGAGGATGAAGCCCTTGGCCGCGTCCGGCTGATCCAGCCGGTCCGAAATGATGCCGATGACGATCTCGTCAGGCACCAGCCCGCCACCGGCCATGATGTCCTTGGCCTTCAGGCCGACCGGCGTCTGCGCAGCCACCGCGGCGCGCAGCATCTCGCCGGTGGAGAGCTGAACGATGCCGTAGCGATGGATCAACCGCTGGGCCTGCGTTCCCTTGCCTGAGCCCGGCGGGCCAAGAAGAATTATTCTCATCGTTTGTTTCGCCCCCTTAGGCCCGACGGATTCCCGAACTATGGATCGCGCCGCGCGCCCAGTCCTTGTTCGGGCATGATTCTGCCCGGACGTATTTAGCATCTGTTGCAGGAAAATCCGGCATCGGGTTTGCGAAAACGCAAATATCTGACGACGGATCGTGCCTTGTGACGTGCATCACGGCACACCCGCGATTCAAAATCAATCGCGCTGGCGCCCACGCCTGTCGCAGCGCAACAACCAGCGCGGCGGAAAATCCGCTCCGTCAGCGGCGGCGACCGCGCAGCTTCGACTTCCGGATCAGTCCCTCATATTGATGGGCAAGCAGATATCCCTGGACTTGCGCCACCGTATCCATGGTCACGCTGACCACGATCAGGAGCGATGTTCCGCCGAAGTAGAATGGCACCGAAGCGTAGGAAATCAGGATTTCAGGAATCAGGCAGACGATCGCGAGGTAGATCGCACCCAGCACCGTGATCCGCGACAGCACGTAGTCGATATATTCGGCGGTGCGCTCGCCGGGACGGATGCCTGGAATGAAGCCGCCGTGCTTCTTGAGGTTGTCAGCGGTCTCGGTCGGGTTGAACACAATCGCGGTATAGAAGAACGCGAAGAACACGATCAGCGCGAGATAAAGGATCAAGAACAGCGGGCGGCCGTGGCCGAGCTGGGTCGTGATCCATTGCAGCCATTCGGGGCCGTGGCCGGCATTGAAGTTGGCGACCGTAGTCGGCAGCAACAACAGCGAGGAGGCAAAGATCGGCGGAATCACGCCCGACGTATTCAGCTTCAAAGGCAGATGCGAAGACTGGCCTTCGAACATCTTGTTGCCGACCTGACGCTTCGGATACTGGATCAGGAGCCGCCGCTGCGCGCGCTCCATGAACACGATGAAAGCGATCACCGCCACCGCCATGATGATCACGATCAGGATGAGGCCCGTGGACAGCGCGCCCTGACGGCCGAGTTCCAGCATATTGGCGAGTGCCGAGGGAAGCTCTGCGACGATGCCGGAGAGAATGATCAGCGAGATGCCGTTGCCGATGCCGCGCGAGGTGATCTGCTCGCCGAGCCACATCAGGAACATGGTTCCGCCGGTCAGCGTGACCGTGGTCGAGAGGCGGAAGAACATGCCGGGATCGCTGACGACGTTGCCGGCGCCTTCAAGGCCGACCGCAATGCCGTAGGACTGGAATGCGGCCAGAATCACCGTCAGATAGCGCGTGTACTGATTGAGCGTCTTGCGGCCCGCCTCGCCTTCCTTCTTCAGCGCTTCAAGCTGCGGCGACACCGTGGTCAGGAGCTGAATGATGATCGAGGCGGAGATATACGGCATGATGTTCAACGCGAAGATCGCCATGCGGTGGATGCCACCGCCGGCGAACATGTTGAACATACCGAGAATGCCGCCCGCCTGGGACTTGAATACCTGATCCCAGATGGTGGGATCGATGCCGGGCAGCGGGATATAAGTGCCGAGACGGTAGACCAGCAACGCGCCGAGCGTGAACCAGATTCGCTTCTTCAGCTCGTCGGCCTTGGCGAAGGCGCCGAAATTTATATTGGCCGCTAATTGTTCTGCTGCTGAAACCATCTTTAAGGCCTTCTCCCGGTCCAGCCCGACAGGATTGGACGCGCGGCATTATTTGGTATCAGGCGGCGAATAAGTCCATCGCCTGCCCGGCAATTTGGCGACGCCGGTGCAACCGATGACGCAGATGTTACGCCGCCTTGCCTTCGTCCTTGGCCACCGGTGCCAGGATCTTCACCGAGCCGCCGGCCTTCTCGACCGCCGCGATCGCGGGCTTGGAGGCGCCGTGGACTTCGATGTTGAGCTTGGCCTTGAGTTCACCGCGGCCGAGCAGCCGCACGCCGTCGCGCGAACGGCGCAGCACGCCGGCCTTCACCAGCGATTCCGCGGTCACCGTGTCCTTGGCGTCGATCAGCTTGGCATCGATCGCCTGCTGCAGGCGGTCGAGGTTGATCTCGACGAACTCGAGGCGGAAGATGTTGTTGAAGCCGCGCTTCGGCAGGCGGCGATGCAGCGGCATCTGGCCGCCCTCGAAGCCCTTGATGCGCACGCCCGAACGCGCGGTCTGGCCCTTGCCGCCGCGGCCCGACGTCTTGCCCTTGCCCGAGCCGATGCCACGGCCGACCCGCATCCGCTTTTTGCGGGAACCGGCGTTGTCGGCGATATCGCTGAGCTTCATGGTCGTATTCCTTATCTCTTGAGCATGATCCTGACCGAAAGCCGGGGACCCGCTTTCGGGATCATGCTCCGGTAATTACTTCTCGCCGACGACGCGAACGAGATGCTGAACCTTGGTGATCATGCCGCGCACCTCAGGCGTATCCTGAAGTTCGGCAACGCGGCCGATCTTGTTGAGCTTCAACCCGATCAGCGTATTGCGCTGCGAATGGTGGCGGCGGATCGGGCTGCCGGTCTGCTCGACCTTAATCGTCTTTGCGGCCTTGGCCATCGTCTTGAACTCCGTAGGCGCCTTACAGCGCGGATTTGTTAATCGGCAGCCGCTTCGGCGTCACCGCCGACCCGGCGCGACTGCAAGGTCGAGACCTTGATGTTGCGGCGCGCCGCAACGGAGCGCGGGCTGTCCTGATGCTTGAGCGCATTGAAGGTCGCGCGAACCATGTTGTAGGGGTTCGACGAGCCGATCGACTTCGCCACCACGTCCTGGACGCCGAGCGTCTCGAACACCGCGCGCATCGGGCCGCCGGCGATGATGCCGGTACCGGCCGGTGCAGCACGCAAGTAAACGCGGCCTGCACCATGGCGGCCGGCAATATCGTGATGCAGCGTGCGCCCCTCGCGCAGCGCCACGCGCGTCAGGTTGCGCTTGGCGGCGTCGGTGGCTTTGCGGATCGCTTCGGGCACTTCGCGCGCCTTGCCGTGGCCGAACCCGGCCCGGCCCTTCTGGTCGCCGATCACGACCAGCGCCGCAAAACCGAAGCGCTTGCCGCCCTTCACGACCTTCGCCACACGGTTGATGTGGACGAGCTTGTCGACGAACTCGCTGTCGCGCTCCTCGCGCTCTTTCCGGTCGCGTCCGCCGCGTTCGCGTTCACCTGCCATGGTGTTTTCCAATCCTTGAGGGGCTGACCGCCCCTGTCCTCGTGTAAATCCTTAGAAGCTCAATCCGCTTTCGCGCGCGGCATCCGCGAGCGCCTTGACGCGGCCGTGATAGAGGTAGCCGCTGCGGTCGAACACGACCTCTTTCACGCCGTTCTTCACCGCGCGTTCGGCGAGCAGCTTGCCGACGGCCTTCGCTGCATCGATGTTCGCGCCGGTCTTGCCGGTATCGCGCATCGCCTTCTCCAGCGATGAGGCCGATGCCAGCGTCTCGCCCTTCTGGTCGTCGATGACCTGGGCATAGATATGCTTGGACGACCGAAATACCGACAACCGCGGACGGCCGCCGCCCGAACGGCGCAACGCCAACCTCACGCGCTGCTTGCGCCGGGCATTCGTGGCTTTCATTCTCGACATGACCGGCTCCGTTACTTCTTCTTGCCTTCCTTGCGGAAGATGAATTCGTCGGCATACTTCACGCCCTTGCCCTTGTAGGGCTCCGGCGGACGGTAGCTGCGGATCTCGGCAGCGACCTGGCCGACGCGCTGGCTGTCATTGCCGGTGATCGTAATTTCCGTCGGCTTCGGCACCGCGATCGTGATGCCTTGCGGGATCGGATAGATCACGTCGTGGCTGTAACCGAGCGCGAGCTGCAGGTTCTTGCCCTGCAACGCGGCGCGATAACCGACGCCGTTGATCTCGAGCTTCTTCTCGAAACCCTTGGTGACGCCGAGCACGAGATTGGCGACTTGCGCGCGCGCCGTGCCATACAGGGCCTGCGCCCGGTTGGTTTCGTGGCGCGGCGCCACCTTCACCTGGCCGTTCTCGAACTTCACTTCGACGTCGTCGTGCACGACGAAGGAAAGCTCGCCCTTGGGGCCCTTCATCTTCACGGTCTGGCCCTGCACCGTCGCGGTAACGCCCGACGGGATGGTCACAGGCCTTTTGCCGATACGTGACATGATCTTCTCCTTAGAACACCGTAAAGAGAATCTCGCCGCCCACATTCGCGTCGCGCGCGTCATGGTCAGCCATGATTCCCTTCGGCGTCGACAGCACCGAAATGCCGAGCCCGTTGTTGACGCGCGGCAGGTTCTTCACCGAGGCGTAAACACGGCGCCCCGGCTTCGACACCCGCTCGATCTCGCGGATCACAGGCTCGCCGTCAAAATACTTCAGTTCGATCTCGAGCTCGTTGCGGCCCGACGGATGCTCGACGCTGGCGTAGCCGCGGATGTAACCCTCGGCCTTCAGCACCTCGAGCACGTTGGCGCGCATCTTCGAGCCCGGGCTCGAGACCTTGGACTTCGAACGCATCTGCGCGTTGCGGATGCGGGTGATGAGATCGCTGATCGGATCGTGTGTGGACATGCCGATCCCTCCTTACCAGCTCGACTTCACGAGCCCGGGAACCAGGCCCTTGGAGCCGAGTTCGCGCAGCGCGATGCGGGAAAGCTTGTTCTTGCGATAGTTCGAGCGCGGACGCCCGGTGAGTTCGCAACGGTTGCGAATCCGGGTCGGCGACGAATTGCGCGGCATCTCGGCGAGTTTCAACGTCGCCGCAAACCGCTCTTCCATCGGCTTGGTCTTGTCGGCGATGATGGCCTTCAGCTTCGCGCGACGCGGAGCGGCGTTCTTCGCCATCCGCTTGCGCCGGTTGTTCTTCTCGACTGAACTCTTCTTTGCCATGCCTGGCTCCTTCTGGTTCCGCGTTTGAGAGGCGTCCTAGTCGCGTCTCACTGCCGGAACGGGAAATTGAATGCGGTCAACAATGCCCTTGCTTCTTCGTCGGTCGTCGCGGTGGTGCACACGGTGATGTCCATGCCCCACGCTTCGCCGGTCTTGTCGAAGTCGATCTCGGGAAAAATGATGTGCTCCCTGATGCCGAGCGAATAGTTGCCGCGGCCATCGAAGCTCTTCGGGTTGAGGCCACGGAAGTCTCGCACGCGCGGCAGCGCCACGGTGACGAGGCGATCGATGAACTCGTACATCTTGGCCTTGCGCAGCGTGACCTTGCAGCCGATCGGCTGGTTCTCGCGCAGCTTGAAGGTCGAGATCGCGATCCGCGAATAGGTTACGACCGCCTTCTGGCCGGCGATCAGCGACAGGTCGGCGGCGGCAACTTCC
>NZ_DASSRP010000267.1:0-14385 GCF_035701725.1 Bradyrhizobium sp. | reverse complement strand
ACCGTCCCCCATCGCGGCCCGGTGGTCGCCACCATCAGCCTTGAGGAAGCCCGGCAGCTCTATGCGGCGCGCGCGGTGCTGGAAGGATTTGCGGGACGTGAATGCGCACGGCTGCGCGATCCCGCCGTGGTGCGGCGGATGGGCGAGGCCCTGACCCGGTTGAAGGCGGCGTTCGCCAAACAGGACATGATTGCCGTGCTCGAGGCCAAGACCGAGTTCTACGCCGCGCTGATCGGCGGCTGCCAGAACGTTTTCATCGAACGCATGCTCAAACCCTTGCACGACCGCATCACCCTGCTGCGCATCACCTCGATGTCGCAGCCCAAGCGCGTCAACAAGAGCCTGCGCGAAGTGACCGCTATCTGGCGCGCGATCCAGAGCGGCGATGAGGATCTCGCCGAACGCCGCTGCGTCGATCACATCAAGGCCGCCGCGGTCGCCGCCCTCGACATGATCGAGCGGTCCTCGGCCAAGGAGAAGGCCTAGACGGCGAACGGCGTGGCGAATCCGGCGACGATCTTGACGAGATCGGCTTGCCGCGTGACGCCGGTCTTCTCGAACAGATGTCCGAGATTGGTCGCGCCGACAGAGAAAAGCGCAGCGTCAGCCGGCCATGCCCCGCGGCGCGGCGCGATGATGTCGATGAACACCAATTGGCCGGGATTCGATCGTGGCCGCAGCGCTACCGCTTTTCCGCCGGCCATGCTTGCATGGCGAGACGACCGATTTCGGAGAGCTTTGCCCGCGATGCGCCGTCGCGCGCCTGCACCGCCAGGCCGCGTGCGACGGCATTGTAATAAGCTGCCAGCATCTCGCAGTCCGTGTCTTCGGACAGATCGCCTTTGATGACGCCCTTGCGAATGCGCTCGGCCATCGCACTTTCCGAAAAAGCGCGATGCTCGGCCATCATGTCGCGGATGTTCTTCATGCCGGGCGAACAATGCGTGCCGGCGAGCGAGATCATGCAGCCGAGCGGATGGTCGCCGCGTGTGAATTCTTCGGCGGTGGCTTCGAACAGCCGTGCGAAAGCCGTTTTGGTATCGATCGAGGGATCGTTGAGAATGGCGAAAAACCACTGGCCGGCCCATTCCAGATAAGTCCGCGTCGCCTCGCAATACAGCGCTTCCTTGCTTCCGAACGAGTTGTAGAAACTCGAGGCACTGATTCCCATCGCGGCAATGAGATCGTCGAACGAGGTGCCTTCGTAGCCGCGTTCCCAGAACAGCTTCATCGCGGCGTTCAGCGCAGCGCCGCGGTCGAACACCGCAGGCCGGCCCCTGCCACGTTTGGCCTCCTCTGATTTCGTCCCTCGATTTATTTTTGTTGCCATCGCTCCAAAAATCCTTGAACGGCGCCTCCCCGCGTCTATATGCCGTGCTCATATTGGAGCGTCTGCTCCAAATATCAAGTCGTCGTGAACAAATTCAGCGAAATACCGGGGCAGCCTCATGGATCAGATCAGCGACCCTTCGAGTCTTGAAAGGGAACCACTTGACGCGCCGGCCGCGTCGCGACCGCGCCGGCGAACGTGGCGAACGACCGCGATCGGCGCTGCGACCGCACTTGCCGCGCTGGCGCTCTATTTTGGCCTGGCCCCGCACCGGGGCAATCAGGCGGCAGCCGTGCCGACACCCGCCCCGCAGGTGACCGTCAGCCAGCCCTTGCAGCGCGAACTCGATACCAGGGCCGGCTTTCTCGGACAGTTTTCGGCGATCGACCGCGTCGAATTGCGGGCCCAGGTGGGCGGCACGTTGACCGAGATCCACTTCAAGGACGGCCAGATCGTCCACAAGGGCGACCTGCTGTTCGTGATCGACCCGCGCCCCTACGAGATCAAACTGGAGCAAGCCAAGGCCGCGCTGCAGACCGCGAGCGCCCGCGTCGAACTTGCCAACGCGCAGCTTTCGCGCGCGCAGTCGCTTCGCCGCAACGAGTTCGCCACCCAGGAAACCGTCGACCAGCGCACCTCCGATCAGGATTCATCGAAAGCCGCGGTGGAGGACGCCAAAGCGCGGATCCGCGACGCCGAACTCGACCTCGACTATTGCCGCGTACGCGCCCCGTTCACTGGACGGATCGGCGCGCGGCAGGTTTCGATCGGCAGCCTGGTCGCTGGCAGCCGTGCCTCGACCAGCCCGACCACTTTGCTGGCGACCCTGGTCTCGCTCGATCCGCTCTATCTCGACTTCGACATGAGCGAATCCGATTTCCTCACCTTCTCGCGTGAGCGCGCCCGCATCGGCGGTCCGCTCGCCAACAAGGTCGCGATCGGCCTCAGCGACGAGACCAGTTTCAGCCGTGCGGGAACGCTCGACTTCATCGACAACGCACTGGATCGCTCGAGCGGCACCATTCATGCGCGCGCCACGGTGCCGAATCCCGACCTGTTCCTGGCCCCCGGCCAGTTTGCCCGGCTCCGCGTTGCCATAGCGCCGCCCACGCCGGTTTACCTGCTGCCGGATTCCGCGGTCATGCTCGACCAGTCGCAGCGCCTCGTCATGACGGTCGGTCCCGACGCGACGGTGAAGCCCAAGATCGTGACGACCGGCGACCTGCGCGGCGGCCTGCGCGTGATCCAGTCGGGCCTTTCGCCTGCTGACCGCGTCGTCATCGACGGTCTGGTGCGAGCTATTCCCGGCACCAAGGTCGCGCCGCAGGACGGCGCCATCCACTACGACGCGGCCGCCGACGAACAGGGTTGACGGCCGGTCGAGACCAACATCGAAAAAATCAAGGCACGAGCGTTTCCATGACCCACAGCTTCATCGACAGGCCGATCTTTGCCACCGTGCTGAGCGTCTTCGTGACGCTGATCGGTCTCGGCGCGCTCGCGATCCTGCCCATTGCGCAATATCCGGAGATCGTGCCGCCGACGGTTCAGATCACCACAAGCTATCCGGGCGCGTCCGCGGACGTCGTGTCGCGGACGGTTGCGACGCCGCTCGAGCAGGAGATCAACGGCGTCGAGAACATGATCTACATGAACAGCCAGTCGACCGGCGACGGCAAGCTCACCATCACGGTGACGTTCCGGATCGGGACCGATCTCAACGTCGCGCAGATGCTGACGCAGAACCGCGTGCAGGATGCCCTGCCCCGCCTGCCGGAGGACGTGCAGCGGCTCGGCGTGCAGGTGCGGAAAGCAACGCCCAACATCCTGCTTGCCGTGCATCTCTATTCGCCGGATTCCTCGCGCGACCTGCTCTACATCTCCAACTACGCGACGCTGCACGTCAAGGACGTGCTGGCCCGGCTGCCCGGCGTCGGCGACGTCACCATGCAAGGCGGACGCGAATACGCCATGCGGATCTGGCTCGACCCGGACAAGGTCGCGGCCCACAACATGAACGCGGGTGAAGTCCTGACCGCGCTGCGCGCCCAGAACATCCAGGTCTCGGCCGGCATCCTGAATCAGCCGCCGATCGCCTCGAAGCAGGCCTATCAACTCAACGTGCAGACGCTCGGCCGGCTGTCGACGCCGGAGCAATTCGCCGCGATCGTGCTGAAGGCCGACGGCGAAGGACGCGTGACGCGCCTGCGCGACGTCGGCCGCGTCGAGATCGGCGCTTCCGACTACGGCTCGACCGCCTTCATGGATCGCGAGCCGGGTCTGCCGCTCCTGATCTTCGCGCAGCCGGGCGCCAACTCGCTGGCGGTTGACCGCGAGGTGCTCGATGCGATGGCAAAGCTCGGCAAGGACTTCCCGCCCGGGCTCGAATACAAGATCATCTATGATCCCACCATCTTCGTCAGCAAATCGATCGACGAAGTGATCAAGACGATCTTCGTCGCGATCCTGCTTGTCGTCGGGGTGGTCTTCCTGTTCCTGCAGAGCTGGCGCGCGGCCATCATCCCCGTGATCGCGATCCCGGTATCGCTGGTCGGCACCTTCACTTTCCTCTACGCGCTCGGCATTTCCTTGAACAACCTGTCGCTGTTCGGCCTCGTGCTCGCGGTCGGCATCGTGGTCGACGACGCCATCGTCGTGGTTGAAAATGTCGAGCGCAACCTCGAGCGCGGCATGCAGCCGGCCGAGGCGGCCCACGTCACCATGAACGAGGTCGGCGGCGCGCTGATCTCGATTGCGCTGACGTTATGCGCGGTATTCGTGCCTTCGGCGTTTCTGTCCGGCATCACCGGGCTTTTCTTCCGGCAGTTCGCCGTCACCATTGCGGCCTCGACGCTGATTTCCTGCTTCGTGTCGCTGACGCTGAGCCCCGCCCTCTGCGCGGTGCTGTTCAAGGCGCATGAACCAGATCATGCCAAGCGCCGTTCCGCGATCATGCGGCTGATGCTGGCGGCGGTCGATCGCTTCAATTTCGGCTTCGACTGGCTGTCGATGGCCTATGGTCGATTCACGCGGCGGCTGCTCCAGGTCACCGGCGTCGTGCTCGCGGTCTACCTTGCGCTGATCGGTATTGCCGGCGTCCAGTTCGCCCGCGCCCCGACCGGCTTCATTCCCGAGCAGGATCAGGGCTACCTGATCACGGTCGTGCAACTGCCGCCGGGCGCAACGCTCGACCGGACCGAGGCCGTGGTCAAGAAGGCGATCGAAATCATCATGTCGACGCGTGGCGTGGAGCACGTCGCGCCGTTTGCAGGGCTTGATGCCACCACTTTCACGATCGCCAGCAATGCCGGAACGATCTTCTCCGGCCTGCCTTCGCTCTACAATCACGAACTGGATGGCGTGAACTCGGCAACCGTGCTGGCCGACCTGCGCAAGCGCCTCTCGGTGATCCAGGAAGCCCATGTGCTCACGATCCCGCCGCCGCCGGTGCAGGGTATCGGCAATGCCGGCGGCTTCAAGATGATGTTGCAGGATCGCGCCGGCCTTGGATCGGAAGCGCTGTCGAAGGCGGCGCAGACGCTGGTGGCGGCCGCCAACAAGGACCCGAGCTTTGCCGGCGTGTTCACGTTGTTCGGCACCCGCTCGCCGTCGATCTATGCCGATATCGATCGTGAGAAGGCCGAGAAGGTCGGGTTGACGCCGACCGACGTGTTCTCAACGTTGCAGCTCTATCTCGGCTCGCAATATGTCAACGACTTCAACTATCTCGGCCGTACCTATCAGGTGATCGCCCAAGCCGATGGCAGTTTCCGGCAAGGTCCGCAGGACATTGCGCGGCTCAAGGCGCGCAACAGCTCGGGCGAGATGGTGCCGATCGGTACGGTCGCACGGATGAAGTCCGAGAGCGCGGCCTACCGCGTGCCCCGCTATGACCTGTTTCCCGCCGCTGAAGTCATGGGGGTCGCGGCGCCTGGCGTTGCGACCGGATCGGCGCTGCACCGGATGGAGGAACTGGCCCATCAGGTGCTGCCGCCGGGCATCGGCTTTGAGTGGACCGAGCTGGCGTTCCAGCAGCAGCTGCCGGGAACCTCGTCGCTACTGGTGTTCGGCGCCGCCGCCCTGTTCGTGTTCCTGGTGCTCGCTGCGCAGTACGAGAGCTGGAACTTGCCGCTGGCTGTGGTGATGATCGTGCCGATGTGCCTGCTCGCCTCTGTCACGGGGCTCTTGATACGCGGTATGCCGATCGACGTGCTGGCGCAGATCGGCTTTGTGGTGCTGGTGGGACTAGCCGCCAAGAACGCGATCCTGATCGTGGAGTTCGCGCGCCAGACCGAAGAGACCGGCGCCAGTCCGCTTGAGGCCGCCGTCACCGCGGCGCGCACCCGGCTTCGTCCGATCCTGATGACCTCGCTCGCCTTCATCTTCGGCGTTGCGCCGCTGGTGGTCGCAACCGGCGCGGGCTCGGAGATGCGCCAATCGCTGGGAACGGCGGTGTTCTCCGGCATGCTTGGCGTGACCGCGTTCGGGCTGTTGTTCACGCCGGCCTTCTACACCATCGTGCGCAAGATCGGCCGCAAGGGCGTGACGAGCACGCAAGGCGGGCCCGCCAAGCACGTCGATGCGCCCGTCGAGGATCATGCGACTGACGCCCGGGCGGCCTGAGCCGTCCGGGACATCAATCAGAACCGCGCCTCACGCGGCGCGGACGTTGGCAAGGAAGCGGTCGACGTCGGCGCGCAGGGTCACCGCCTGCTTGCTCAACTGCTCGGCCGAGGCGAGCACCCCGCTTGAGGCCGATCCGGTTTTTTCGGCCGCCTGGTTGACGGCGGCAATGTTGCTCGCCACCTGACCCGTTCCGACGGCAGCCTCCTGCACGTTGCGGGCGATCTCCTGTGTCGCCGATCCCTGCTGATCGACCGCACTCGAAATCGCCGACGTGATCTCGTTGATGGCGCTGATCGTGCGCCCGATGCCTTCGATCGCCTGCACCGCCTCGGTGGTGGCATCCTGCATGGCGCTGACCTGCGCGGATATTTCGTCGGTTGCTTTCGCCGTCTGGCTGGCAAGCGACTTGACCTCGTTGGCGACGACGGCAAACCCCCGGCCCGCTTCGCCAGCGCGCGCCGCCTCAATGGTGGCGTTAAGCGCGAGAAGATTGGTCTGGCTCGCGATGTCGCTGATCAGCTTGACGACGTCGCCGATTTTCGCTGCCGCCGCCGAAAGGCCTTGCACCGTGACGTTGGTGCGATTGGCTTCGGCGACCGCTTGACCGGCGATTTCCGTCGATTGCGTCACCTGGCGGCCGATTTCCGAAACCGAGGACGACAATTCTTCGGTCGCGGCCGCAACCGTCTGCACGTTGGCCGAGGCCTGCTCGGCGACCGCTGCCACCGACGTTGCCTGCTGGCTGGCCTCGCTGGCGGTCGAGGACATGCTGCGGGAAGTGACCTGCATTTCCGACGCGGCGCCGGCAAGACTGTCGAGCGAGGTGCGGACGCCGCGTTCGAACTCGTCCGCCATTCTGCTCAGAAGCTGCTTTTTGTCGGCGTCGGCCTGGACCTTCATCGCGTCCTGTTCGCCGCGCAGCCGTTCCGCGTCGATCATGTTGTCCTTGAACACCTTGACCGACTGCGCCATGGCGCCGACTTCGTCGCCACGCTCGAGCGCCGGAATCGAAGTCGAGGTATCTCCTTGCGCGATCTTGCGCATCGCAACCGTCATCGCGTTGATCGGGTTGACGATGCTGCGGCCCAGCAGGAAGAAGAGGCTGCCGATGACGAGCAGCGACAGCAGAACCATGATCGATCTGTTTCGCGCCTGCTCCCAGAAGATCGCGTTGACGTCGTCGAGATAGATGCCGGCGCCTACCACCCAGCCGAAGGGCTTGTATTCGGTGGAATAAGTGAGCTTGGGCAGCGGATCGCCACCGGACGCGCGCGGAAAGCGGAAGGTCGTGAAGCCGCCGCCTTTGGGCGCGAGTTCGACCTGCTGGCGCACAAAATAGACGCCATCGGAATCGGCGGCGTCCATCAGGTTCTTGCCCTCGACCTTGGGATTTGGGTTCGCGACCGCGACACCCTGCATATTGGTGGCGTAGACGTAGTCGTCCTTTCCGAAACGCAAGCTGCGCAGCAGAGCCTTGCCCCGTTCGATCGTTTCGGCCTCGGACAATCCGGCCTGCTTGGAAATCTGCAAGTTGTAGTCGAGCGCCTCGCGCGCCACCTGGACGATGTCCTGGAGCTTGGCCCGGCGGTCCTCCATCATGTTGCTCCACAAGGCCGACAGTCCGAGGCCAGCCATGGCGGCGATACCCAGCACGGAAAGACCGATCATCATTATAAGCTTGTAAGAAATTCGAAGATTGCCGAGCATTGGGCACCTGGTTTTTGAAAACACCGCGCGAGCGGCGAGCGAGCGGAGAATTCCGTCGCCGATCACGACTCGATCAAATTAATGAGAGAGGCCCTAAGTAACGGTAAAAATCCGTGAACGCGCCCGCGTCCTATCAGGACCGAGATTTCCCTGTTTTCGCGAAACTCTTGAGGCTTACAACCGCAGCTCCACCCATGAAGAGCACCAGCGCAACGAGGCACGCGCCCATCGTGAGATTTCCGGTGCGATCGGAGACGTAACCGAACAGCACCGGCGCAAGCAGACTTCCGATCTGCCCTGCACTGCTGATGAAGGCGATGCTGCCTGGCGATTCCTTTTCAGACAGGAAGCCGGTCGGAATAGTCCAGAACAGGGCGACAGCCGACAGGTATCCAATCGCAAGCAAAGCGAGGCAAGCGAGCGACAGCGCCGGACTCCACAATGAAAAGGCGATGGCGATGGCCGCGGCACCGGCGGCAAAGACCGCAACAAAGAAATGCCAGTGCCGTTCCAGGCGTCGGTCCGAATGATAGCCGAAGACAAGCATGCCCGCCGCGCCGATCACGTAGGGCACCGCCGACAATAGACCGACATTGAGGACATTCGTCACGCCCGATCGCTGGATGATGGTCGGTGCCCAGAAGTTGAGGACCATTCCGGCCCAGGTCACGGAGAAATAGCCCAGCGTTGCGATCCAGAGCATCGGTTTGCCGAGCGCCGTGACGAAAGCCTGGAACCCGGTATGACTTTCATTCTGACCACGAACCGACAGCTTCGCGGTCAAGAACTCCTGTTCTTGCCGGGATAGCCAGCGCGCATCGCCGGGGCGATCATCGAGTACAAAAAGCGCCGCAATGCCCAACGCCAGCGGAAGCATGCCTTCGATCAGAAACAGCCATTGCCAGCTTTTAAGGCCGAGCAATCCTCCGAGGTGCTGCATGATCAATCCGGAAATCGGCCCGCCGACCGTTCCGGCGGCGGCAATCGCAAGCACGAAATAGGACATGATCCGCCCGCGCATATGATCGGGAAACCAGAGCGTGAGATAGACGATCACGCCAGGAAAGAAGCCGGCTTCCGCCGCCCCCAGCAGGATACGCGCGAGATAGAACTGCATTGGCGTAGTGACCAGTGCCATCGCCATTGAGATCAGGCCCCACAGGCACATGATGCGCATGATGGTCTTGCGCGCGCCGATCTTCTGCAAAACCAGGTTGCTCGGCACTTCGAACAGGACATAGCCGACATAGAACAGGCCGACGCCGAGGCCGTAACTCGCGTCCGTCAGGCCGAGGTCGTCCTTGAACTGCAGCTTGGCGAAGCTGACATTGACGCGATCGATATAATTCAGGACATAGCAAACGAAGATGAACGGGATGATCCGCAAGATCACCTTGCGGTACAGGCGGGGTCCCTCGTCCTCGACGGCCGTTAGGCCTTCCGCCCCCTGCTGCAACCTCTTTTCCCCCGTTTTACTGGCGGAGGTTAGCGGCATCGGCAATCGCTGCATAGATCTCGTCGAGGTCAGATTTGGTGACACAGTACGGCGGCATCACATAGATGGTGTTGCCGAGCGGGCGCAGCAGCAGATTGCGTCGTGCGAAAAATTCGAGAAGTTTTGGACCGATGCCGGCGAGGTAGCCGCTGTCGCCAACATCGAGGTCCAATGCCGTAATCGTACCGGCGCGGCGAACATTCTTGAACCGTCCATCGTCACGAAACGGCGCAAGCGCGCGCTCCTGCATCGCGGCCACCTCGACGACGCGGGAGAGCGTCGCCGGCTCCTGCCAGAGATCGAGGTTGGCCTTGGCGGCCGCGCAGGCAACGGGGTTGGCGGTGTAAGAGCTTGAATGAAAGAAGGTGCGGCTGCGGTCGTGCGAGAAGTGCGCGTCGAAAATCTCGGCCCTGCACAGCGTCACGGCGAGCGGCAGCGCCCCGCCCGTCAGTCCTTTCGAATAACAGGCGATATCCGGCGCGACATCGGCCTGCTCGCAGGCAAACAAGGTCCCGGTGCGGCCCCAGCCGGTCATGACCTCATCGGCGATGACCCAGACACCGGCCGCCTCGCAAATCCGCTTCATCTCCTTCAGCACCTGAAGCGGATACATCAGCATCCCACCGGCGCCCAAGATCAGGGGCTCAACGATGAAAGCGGCCGGCTTGTCGCGGCAGGCAGCTTCGAGCGCATCCAGCGTCGCCTGTTCTTTTTCTTCAAACGGAAACGGCACGGCGGTCACGTCAAACAACAGCGGGCCATAGGCCGCGTTGAATACGCCGCGCGCGCCGACCGACATCGCCCCGATGGTGTCGCCATGATAGGAGTGCTGCATCACGACGATGCGTGAGCGCGGCTCGCCGATATTGTGCCAGTAGCCGAGCGCCATCTTCAGCGCCACTTCGACGCTGGTCGAGCCAGAGTCGGAGAAGAAGACATGGTCGAGGCCCGCCGGCGCCAGTTTCAGAAGCGCGGACGCGACCTGTTCGGCCGGTTCATGGGTATGGCCGGCGAAGATGATCTGCGTGAGCCGCTCGGCCTGGTCCTTGATCGCGCGCACGATCGTCGGGTGACAATGCCCGTGCGTGACCACCCACCACGAGGAGATCGCGTCGATGATACGACGGCCGTCATCCGCATAGAGATAGGCGCCCTCGCCGAGCGCGATCCTGACCATCTCGGGCTGGAGCGCATGTTGTGTGAAGGGGTGCCAGATCGGCGAGGCCATCGTGCGCATCAACCATAAATATCGCCAGGCTTGAAGGAAGACCTGAACGCCTCGCGCAACGTCACTCGCGTGAGCGGCGAAAGCAGCGGCAGCCGCCCGAGCCGTTTGACGCCGCCGATTTCGCAAATCGCGTGCTCGGTTTCGGGATGGCTCTCGCCGATGAAGGCGACACCGAGAAGATCGAGCTCGCGGCGGCGCAAGGCCTCGATCGACAGCAGCGAATGATTGATGGTGCCGAGCGCAGTTCGCGCGCACAACACGACCGGAAAACGCCATCGTGCGAACACGTCGACATAAAGTGTCGCTGCATCGAGCGGCACCATCAGGCCGCCAGCCCCTTCGATCACCAGCGGCCGGTCGCCGGTGTCGGGCGCCTCAAGCTCAGCAATGTCGATGCTGACGCGGTCGATTGCGGCCGACTGATGCGGCGAGACCGGGGTCGTCAGCCGGTAGCGCTCCGGCAAAATGCGCTTCGAGGACAGGCCGCCCAATCGCGCGACGATCTCCGAATCCGTCTCGCCGTCGAGGCCGGACTGGATCGGCTTCCAGTAACAGGCGTCAAGCATATCGGCGAGGCCGGCGGCAAAGACCGTCTTGCCGATGTCGGTGTCGGTGCCGGTGACAACGATGCGCCGGCTCATCGCAGCTCACCGGTTTCTTCTGAGAGCGCCTCCAGCATCGCGCGGAGGTCGCGCTCGCCGACGTTATTGGTGAGCGAGATGCGCAGGCGGGCGGTTCCGGCCGGCACCGTCGGCGGACGGATGCCCCTGATGTCGAAGCCGCGCGCCTGCATGGCGGCTGCGAGCGTCATTGCGCGTGCATTGTCGCCGACGATGAAGGGCAGGATTTGCGACCCCGAAAATTGCCAGCCCTGGCGCGCTCCGATTTCGCGGCGCGCGAAGCCGATCAAGTCTGCGAGGTGTTGCTGATGCTGTGGTTCCTCGCGCAGGATCGACAGCGCTTCTTGCACGGCGACCGCCATCAGCGGCGACGGCGCGGTGGAGAAAATGAACGGGCGACAGCGGTTGACGGTGAAATCGCGCAAGATCCTGGTCGACGTGACCAGCGCGCCGGCCGCACCCAACGCCTTGCCGCAGGTGTGAATGGCGATGAGATTTTCGCGGCCCTCATAAGCCGCCGTGAGCCCGCGGCCCTGTTCGCCGTAGACGCCGGTCGCGTGCGCCTCGTCGATGACAAGGAACGCGTCGTGGCGGTCCGCAATCGCAAAAAACGCGTCCAATGGCGCGAAATCGCCGTCCATGCTGTAGAGGCTTTCGGCAACGATCCAGATCCGTCCCGTTCCGCCCTCCGAGCGCCAGGCGCGGATCACTTCTTCCACCGAGTTGGCATCGTTGTGTGCGCTAAAGCGAAATTCGGCGCGACCGGCCCGGGCGCCCTCGTGGATGCTGGCATGAACCAGCTGATCCAGCACCAGCAGATCGCCGCGCTGCGGCAAGGTCGTGAGCACGGAAAAATTGGCGATGTAGCCGGAGGGAAAGAAGATCGCCCCTTCCGCGCCGAAAAAGCTGGCGGCTTCAGCCTCGAGGCGTTCGTGCTCGGCGCAGTTGCCGCGGAGCAGCCGCGAACCGCCGGCACCAATCGGCGTCCCCGCCTCGACCGCGGCCGAAATCGCCCGTCGCATGCGCGGATTGTTGGCGAGCCCGAGATAGTCGTTGGAAGAGAAATCGATGCCGGCGCGCGGCTTCAGGCTGCGCAGCCGATCGTCTTTCTCCAGCGCGCCGAGGTCTTCGAGGTAAGTTGCCGCGAGATTCACGCCTGCGCCTGCGACCGGTTCAAACGAGAGTTGACGCCGAGCCGTTGAAGCAGATCGGCGTCGCGCAAGACTTGCGGATTCTTTGTCGTCAGCAGCACATCGCCGATGAAAATCGAATTGGCGCCGGCAAGGAAACACAGCGCCTGCAATTCGTCGGTCATGTATTGCCGACCGGCCGAGAGCCGCACCACGCTCCTTGGCATCAGGATGCGGGCCACCGCAACCAGCCGCGCCAGCGCGATAGCGTCAGGGCGCTCGGCCGTGTCGTTGACCGGTACGCCCTTGACCTCATTCCACAGGTTGATCGGAACGCTTTCGGGATGGCTCGGCAGATTGGCGAGCAGCACCAGCATGCCGAGCCGGTCGTCGACGTCTTCGCCCATGCCAATGATGCCGCCGCAGCACACCTTGATTCCGGCTTCGCGCACATGGGCCAGCGTGTCGATGCGATCCTGCAAGGTGCGGGTGGTGATGATCTGGTCGTAGAATTCCGGCGAGGTGTCGACGTTATGGTTGTAGAAGTCGAGCCCGGCGTCGCGCAGACGCGTCGCCTGCGCCGGCGTCAGCATGCCGAGCGTGGCGCAGGTTTCCATGCCGAGCTGTTTCACTGCGCTGACCATGCCGCAGACCTCGTCGAGATCGCGGTCTTTCGGATTGCGCCAGGCCGCCGCCATGCAGAAGCGGGTCGCGCCGGCATCGCGTGCGCGTTGCGCAGTGGCGACGACGTCGGCCTGCGCCATCAGCTTGGTGGCCTTAAGCCCGGTGTCGTAATGCGCGCTCTGCGAGCAATAACCGCAATCTTCAGGACAGCCGCCGGTCTTGATGCTGAGCAGGCTCGCGGTCTCGACGTGGTTGGGATCGAAGTTGGTGCGATGGACGCTCTGCGCGCGAAACATCAGGTCGGCGAACGGCAGATCATAGAGGGCTTCCGCCTCGGCCCGGGACCAATCGTGGCGGATGCCGTCCATGCCATGGTCGTCACTGTGCGCTTCAAGCAATCCGTCAGCCATAAGAGCAGCCCTTTCATTTTATAGATAAGGATGATCTTTATCTATAATCTGGCAGATAGCCCCAGATTAGCTAAGGCCCGTGACCCGCGCACCCGATTTTGCGATAGATAATCTATGAAAAACCCAGACGAGAATTCTACGGTGGCTGCACGCATCACCGCGGCCATTGCCGAGCGCATCATTGTCGGCACGCTCAAACCCGATGCTCCCCTGCGTCAGGACCATGTGGCACGCGAATTCGAATCGAGCCATGTCCCGGTTCGCGAGGCGTTTCGCCAGCTCGAGGCCCAGCATCTCGTGGTCGCCCTGCCCCGTCGCGGCGTGCGCGTCGCACCGCTTGATGCCGCCGCGATCCGGGAAATCTCCGAAATGCGCGCGGCGCTGGAGGTGCTCGCACTGCGCCACGCCGCGCCGCGGATGACGCAGGCCCATTTTGCCAAGATCGAACTGGCGCTGATCGAAGGCGACAATGCCGAGACGTTGCAGGACTTCGAGGCCGCCAATCGCGCCTTCCACCAGGCACTGGTCGCACCCTGCGGGATGCCACGGCTGCTCGCGAGCCTTGATGGATTGCAGCGCGCGAATTCGCGGCTGGTGTTTGCGTTGGCCCGCAGCGCCGGATGGCGCCCGCGGTCCAACGGGGATCATCGCCTCATTCTCGCAGCGTTGCGTGCGCGCAATCTCGAACAGGCTTCGCACCTGCTCGCGCGTCACATCCAGACGATCGAGCGCTTGAGCGTCCCCGCAAACGCTTGAGCGTCGCCGCGCTTACTCGAATCGCTAACGGTGAACGCGGCCGCTACGGCGGCTCAGGCGCCAGCGGCCGGCAGGCTTGCAGCCGCAATGGCGACGATCTGGGACAGCCGTCGGCTGATCCGGGATCGGGTCGACTGCAGCAATGTGTTGAGGCGGCCCATCGCGTCGTTTCCCAGCGTCATGGTCCAAGCCCTTGGCCCGGCAGTCGAACGACGCTTGCGAAATGTATGGGTTCCCGATCCGGCAGAGTCGAGATGGCGGCGAAAATAGCGATATCGCCATCGCCGCAGCCAATTCGGGCAGCACGTTTATTGTCGTGCAACGGCCTTTGGAGAAGAAAATCTTCTACGGCCTTGGGAAGGTTGACGCCGCGTGGCGATGGCTATCCCGGCGTAAAGCCGAACGCGCGCTCGAAGCGCTTGACGTAAGCCGGCCAGGCTTCCGGATTGACGAGGCGTG
>NZ_DASSRP010000266.1:0-16765 GCF_035701725.1 Bradyrhizobium sp. | reverse complement strand
TCACGGGCACATCGGCCTTCTTCGCGGCTTCCACCGCATCCATGATCGCGGTGAGTTGCGGCACGCCGACGCCGGCAACGATACGCGTGGTGCAGATCGAGCCCGGGCCGATGCCGACCTTGATCGAATCCGCGCCCGCATCGATCAGCGCCTGCGCGCCTTCCTTGGTGGCGATATTGCCGGCGATCACCTGAACCGCGTTGGAGAGCCGCTTGATGCGGCTGACCGACTCGAGCACCCGCGCGGAGTGGCCGTGCGCCGTATCCACGACGACAAGATCGACACCGGCATCGATCAAGCGCTCGGTGCGCTCGAAGCCGCCCTCGCCGACCGTAGTCGCCGCCGCCACGCGCAAGCGGCCCTGCGCGTCCTTGCAGGCGAGCGGGTGCGCGACCGCCTTTTCCATGTCCTTCACGGTGATCAGGCCGACGCAACGATACTGATCGTCGACGACCAAGAGCTTTTCGATGCGGTGCTTGTGCAGCATCCGCTTGGCTTCGTCCTGGCTGACGCCCTCGCGCACGGTCACGAGGTTTTCGTGCGTCATCAATTCGGAAATCTTCTGCCGCGGATCGGTGGCAAAGCGCACGTCGCGATTGGTGAGAATGCCGACCAGCTTTCCCGGACGTCCGTCACCGCTGCCGGTGACGACGGGAATGCCGGAGAAACCATGCGTGCTCATCAGCGCCAGCGCGTCCGACAGCATCGCATCGGGGCCAATGGTGAGCGGATTGACCACCATCCCGGATTCGTACTTCTTGACCTGGCGCACCTGCGCGGCCTGCGCCTCGGGATCGAAATTGCGGTGAATGACGCCGACCCCGCCCGCCTGCGCCATCGCAATTGCCATGCGCGCTTCGGTGACGGTATCCATGGCGGAGGCCATGATCGGAATGTTGAGCGGGATCGAGCGGGTGACGCGGGAGCGGATATCGGCGTCTGACGGCAGAATCTCCGAGAGGCCCGGCTTGAGCAGCACGTCATCGAAGGTGAAGGCTTCGCTGATGGCCTGAATTCGCTGCGGCTGCGCCATTACCAACTCCCGTCCTGCGGCCTCTTGGCCGCGTAAAATTTAAATGAGCCAAATCGCCGGCGAAGCTGACTTCGTCGTCGAATCAGGCCCATTAAGTAGGGTTGGCGGTGGTCGATAGCACGCCACCATGACGAATCAAAGGGGACAATTGCGCTTCGGGCGGCGGTCCCACAACCATTGTCGCCAGGGGGCAAGAAAAAGCCGCGGGTGCGTCCCGCGGCTTCAAATCTGGTCTATTGAGCCAGTCTGTTCAGAACTAGTCAGCGTTCTTCGCAGTGCGGACGCGCGATCCGCCATCGAGACAACGCCGGGCCGCCTCGATTTCAGCATCGGTCGCGCCCTTGCTACGGGCGTAAGCTTCCGCCATCGACGCGCTATACTTGGCGACGTAATAACGGACAACGGAGCACGACGCACGATGGAGAATGCCTTCAGCAGAAGCGCTGACCGGCGCGAGACCAAAAACGATCGCGGCAACAAACAGCAAACGAAGCCCCATATCCGGGTTTTCCTTCTCTACAAAATTTCGACAGGGAAATGAGCACCACGGCTCGGCTGTCACGTAGCTCTCACAATGCGTCCCGCAACGCAACCCCATATCGCTCATGTCGCGCAGATTAGCTATGCGCATGTGCACGCGTTAAGGTTTCTGCACATTCTTGCCACAAAAGAAGCAATCACTCACTTCGGCGGTGGTTGCGAGAAACCCTTGAAAACAAAGGCTATCCGATGGTGAATCCTGCCCCATCCCGCTCTTCACCATGCCACAAATGCGGCAGCCGCGACTTCGGTTCCCGGCTCATCACAAAAAATCTCAATGGATAAACAGCGCCTGATTCCGCTCATCGTCGCCACCGCTCTCTTCATGGAGAACATGGATTCGACGGTGATAGCGACCTCGCTGCCGGCGATCGCAGGCGACATCGGCACCAGCCCTCTGACGCTCAAGCTCGCGATCACCTCTTATCTGCTGTCGCTGGCGGTCTTCATTCCCGCGAGCGGCTGGACCGCCGACCGTTTCGGCGCGCGGCTGGTGTTCTCAACCGCCATCGCCGTCTTCATGGCCGGTTCGATCGGCTGCGCGATGTCGGGATCGGTGACGGATTTTGTGATCGCGCGCACCCTGCAAGGCATCGGCGGCGCGATGATGACGCCTGTGGGGCGCCTGGTGCTGCTGCGTTCGATCGACAAGAGCGCGCTGGTCAACGCCATGGCCTGGGTCACCGTCCCGGCCCTGGTGGGCCCGGTGATCGGCCCGCCGCTCGGCGGCTTCATCACCACCTATTTTTCCTGGCACTGGATCTTCCTGATCAACATCCCGATCGGGCTGCTCGGCATCTTCATGGCGCAGCGCTTCATCGATCCGATCAAGAATGAAAACCACGAACGGTTCGATCTTTACGGCATGGTGCTCGCCGGCATCGGGCTCGCCGGCATCGCCTTTGGCCTGTCGGTCGCGGGCCTCAACCTGTTGCCATGGAGCGTGGTCGCTGCGCTGGTTGCGATCGGTTCAGTGTCGATGACGCTCTATGTCATTCACGCCCGGCGCACCGCCTCGCCGGTGCTCGATTTCGGTCTGCTGCGGCTGCCGACGATGCGCGCCAGCATCATCGGTGGCTTCCTGTTCCGGCTCGGCATCGGCGCCATGCCGTTTCTGTTGCCATTGTTGATGCAGATCGGATTTGGCCTGTCACCGTTCTCTTCCGGGCTCGTCACTTTCGGCACCGCAGCCGGCGCCATGGGCATGAAGACGCTCGCCGCCCGCATCATCCGCACCTTCGGCTTCCGCAACCTGATGACAGTGAACGCCGTCGTCAGTTCGATCTTCCTCGGCGCCTGTGCGCTGTTCACCGTCACGACGCCGTTGCTGCTGATCGTCATTATCCTCGTGGTCGGCGGCTTCTTCCGCTCGCTGGAGTTCACCGCGATCAACACCGTCGCCTATGCCGAGGTCGAGCCGCCGCAGATGAGCCGCGCCACCACGCTCGTCAGCGTCAACCAGCAACTCGCGGTTTCAGCCGGCGTCGCCGTCGGCGCCTTTACCGTCGAGACGACGCTGTGGGTGCGTCACATGAGCGAACTCACCGCCGACGTGTTCGCGCCGGCCTTTCTCGTGGTGAGCGTGATCTCGATGCTGTCCGCGTTCCTGTTCTGGCGTATGCCTGACGATGCCGGCCACGAAATATCCGGCCGCAAGGCGGTCGAGATCTCAAGTCGCAAGGGTGCGGCGAAGGAGGCCGCAAAAGCCGCGAGCCAGGGCACGCAGGACGCGCGCGATCAGAAGCTGGGGTAGTCCGGGGTGGCCTCCATCGAGGCGGCCGCGCGAAGCATTCCAGGTTTTGACCGGGGCAACCCCGCCGAGAATTGAAAGGCCCGGCTGACGCCGGGCCCCTCATTGGAATTCGGCGGCGTGGGCGCGCCGAGCCCAGAACGCTGGATCACATGTTGTAGGCGCGCTCGCCATGATCGACGATGTCGAGCCCTTCGCGCTCCTCGTCGACCGTGGGACGCAGACCGACAATAAGATCGACCACTTTATAAAGGATCGCCGAACCGACGCCTGACCAGATCAGCGTCGCCAGCACGGCCTTACCCTGCGCGGTCATCTGCGTGACCAGATCGTAGGTACCGGCATTGTTGCCGGTGATGTTGGTGTAGTCGGTAATGCCGACGCCGCCCAGCGCCGGGTTGACCAAAATGCCGGTGCCAAGCGCGCCGACGATTCCGCCGATGCAGTGGACGCCGAAAACGTCGAGCGCGTCGTCATAGCCCAATGCATTCTTTACCGTCGAGACGAAGAACAGGCAGACCGGCGACACCAAAAGACCGAGCATCATCGCACCGACCGGACCCGCGAAGCCGGAGGCTGGCGTTACCGCCACCAGACCGGCGATCGCGCCGGAGCAGATACCGAGCAGCGACGGCTTGCCCTTGACAAACCATTCGCAGATCAACCACGAAAATGCCGCGCCCGCGGTCGCGACCATGGTGTTGACGAATGCCAGTGCGGTCGTGCTGTTAGCCTCCAGGTTCGAGCCCGCGTTGAAACCGAACCAGCCGACCCAAAGCAGCGAGGCTCCGATCATCGTCATCGTCAGCGAGTGCGGCGCCATTAGCTCCTTACCGTAGCCGGTGCGCTTGCCGATGATGAGCGCTCCGACCAGGCCGGCAATACCTGCATTGATGTGGACGACCGTGCCACCCGCGAAATCGAGCGCACCGGCACCGGCGAGCCAGCCGACACTGCCGGTGACCGCGTCAAGCTTGGCTTGGGCTGCAGCCTTCGCCGTCGCATCTGTCGCAGCCGCGAGCGCCTTGGCGGCCGCCGCCACATCGTCGGGCGCGGCGACGTACCAGACCCAATGCGCGATCGGATAGTAGATCAGCGTCGACCACAGCAGGATGAAAAGCATCACGGCCGAGAACTTGATGCGCTCCGCAAACGCCCCGACGATCAGCGCGGGCGTGATCATCGCAAAGGTCATCTGGAACACAAAATAAGCGTATTCGGGAATCACCACTCCATTGGAGAACGTTGCCGAAGTCGAGTTGACATCGACCCCATGCATGAAGGCCTTGCCAAAGCCGCCGATCAAGGACGTCATGCTGCCGCCGTCGCCGAACGCAAGCGAGTAGCCGTAAACCGTCCAGGTCACGCCGATCATGGAGACGATCGCAAACACCTGGGTTAGCACCGAGGCCATGTTCTTGGTGCGAACCAGACCGCCGTAAAACAGCGCGAGACCCGGAATCGACATCATCAAAACGAGTGCGCTGGAAGTCAGCATCCACGCCACATCGCCCTTGTTGGCAACCGGCGCAGCAGCCGCGGCCGGCGCCGCATCTTCGGCAAATGCAGCGTCGAGGAAGCCTGCGAAGCAGAGCGCTGCGATCGAGAGGGCTGCCCACCCCGCGCGCGTGGGGTACTTAAATGTCATTTTTCACTCCTGAAAGATTGCATGGTGAGGGATTTAACGCGGCGTCAGAGGGCAGCGTCGTCAACCTCGCCGGTGCGGATACGCACCGCGCGCTCGAGACTGGTGACGAAGATCTTGCCGTCACCGATCTGACCGGTCTTTGCTGCCGAGATGATCGCTTCGATGGTTTTGTCGAGCTGGTCCGAAGCGACGGCGATCTCGATCTTGATCTTGGGCAGGAAACTCACGGTGTATTCTGCGCCGCGATAAACTTCGGTATGCCCTTTCTGCCGACCGTATCCCTTGACTTCGGTGACCGTGAGACCATGCACGCCGATCGCAGTCAGGGCGTCACGTACATCCTCTACCTTGAATGGCTTAATGACCGCACTAACGATTTTCATCTCTCGATTCCCCTGGTTGAACTCCCGGCTTAGGGAGGGTGCCAATTCCAACTAACAAGACCGCATGCGTGCTAGGTAAGCCCCTCGCGGGCTCATCTGAAGCAAGGACGGAACTTCCTCGCCGTCCTCGCGACGATTCCCATCGTCCCGATCACTTCAGGTTCGTCATCGCGGTGAGGTCAGCCGAGAGCTTCACGATACCGGCCGCTCCGCACCAGTTGGTGCCCGCGCCACCCGGGTTGATCGGCGTGACATTGGTGGTGCCCGACGCGTTGAAGGCGCTGGTGAAGGCGTTGCAATTGCCCTTGGACAGGTCGGTGCCCGAATAGCGGAAATCCAGCGTGAACGTCTTGTAGGTGAAGCCGACACCGAGGTTCCAGGTGTTGTAGCTGGCGTAGGGAATGCCGCGCGAGAAATTGCCGAGCACGCTGTTGACGCCATAGAACGCGTCGGAGGTGCCGAGCCATTGCCGGCCGAATTCTCCGGAAACATACATCCCGACGCCGCTCTTGCCGAACACCGTTGATGGCGCGGTATATTTGCCGGTGACCGAAGCGTAATCGCCCCACGCGCCGGAGTTCAGGAAATTCGGGGAGTAATACTCGGTGACGCCGAACTGCCAGTTGTCGTTGACGGTGTAGTTGCCCTTGCCATAGACCTCGAAGAAGCTGACATCCTTTTTCATGACATTGTTGTTGGCGAGAAAGATCGTGTCGGTCGAGACCGGGCAGACGTTGCCGCCAGGTATGCCGCCAGTCAGCGTGGTGCCGTCGGCACAATGACCACCCGGGTACAGGTAGCCCCAGACGCCGAAGTCGAGCGCGAAAGCGCCGAAGGTTGAGCGGATGCCGCCGTAGATATCGACCTCGGCTGCCGCACGGTTGGCGAACGAAATGCTCTCCGTGGAGGTGCCGATATAGAGCTGCAGATCTTTGTTGACGTTGTAGCGCGGCTCGAAATAGGCGGTCACCGACGGCTGATGGTTGGATTGCGTGACGCCACGGAAAACGTAATCGCTCATCACCGCGCCGCCGAAAGCAACATCCCAGGGATCGAACGCTGGTGCCGGCGGTGCCTTCAAGGCCTTTGTTGGCAAGTCAGCCGCGGAGGCTGATCCCGAAATCGACGCCAACGCGATAGCGAACAAAGCAGCTTTCTTCATTTCAGTCCTCAATTCCCAGGCTTCGAGTTGCGACGCAGTGAACGCAGAAGTTATTTTTTCCGCGTCGAAATTTATTATTTTGCAATCTGTGCGGAGCTCGCGCGATCGCGAAGCGCAAAAGGAAATCAATTGCCGCTATGTTGGGCGTTCGCCGTGTTTTCGAAAATTTTTGCCGACGGGTGCGCTATTATGACAACAACCGAAGGATGTATCGGCCTATTGGAACCGCTCAGCCCGAAAGTTCCCCTTCGACTGGGAAGACGGCGGGGTCCTTCGTATGAGGGAGAGGCAAAGTTGCGGAACGAAGCCGCAAAAGCCGCGAGCAAATTCCGCAGGACGGACAAACCGACCGAGACGATTCGATGATCTCGGCTTCGCACGGTCGAAGCCTATGCGCAGGCGGTGCAAACGGCGACGCCGATACTTGACGAACGTGCGCCGCAGCCTCTCCGATTGTTTCGCTGACGCTCGACAGCCTAGGCCAGGCTCGCCCCGCCCCGAAATCCCGTCGCCAGGACATAGCGCTCGGACGAATCCTGACGGCTCGCCGCAGGCTTCACGTGGCGCACGCTGGCATAATCGCGTTTCAATAGCGCCATCAGTTCGGCATCGGCGCCGCTTTGAAACGTCTTTGCCAGGAACGTCCCCCCCGGCTTCAACACCTCGGCGGCAAACGCCGCCGCGGTTTCGACGAGGCCGACCATGCGGAGCTGGTCGGTCTTGCGATGGCCTGTGGTGTTGGCGGCCATATCGGACATGACGATGTCGGCGCGGCCCTCCATCATCGCGATCAGGCGAGCCGGCGCGTCGGCGGCCAGAAAATCGAGCTGAGCAAAAACGACGCCGGGAATCTCGGGCATTTCCAGCAGATCGATCGCAACCACCCTGCCCTTGCCGCTCGCAAGGCCAACGCGCTTGGCCGCGACCTGGCTCCAGCCGCCGGGCGCTGCGCCCAGATCGACCACGGTCATACCGGGCTTGAGCAGGTGATATTTGTCGTCAATCTCGGTGAGCTTGAACGCGGCGCGCGAACGAAAGCCCTCGCGCTTGGCGCGCGCGACGTAGGGATCGTTGAGCTGGCGCTCCAGCCACAGTTTTGAGGACAGCTTGCGCTTGCCGCCGCTTTTGACGGTGACATGCAGCCGCCCTGTCGTGTCTTTGGCCATTTGCCCCACCGTCATTCCGGGGCGCATCGAAGATGCGAAGCCGGAATCTCGAGATTCCGGGTCTGCGCTTCGCGCATCCCGGAATGACATCCTGAAAGTCAGATTACCGCGTCGTCAACGCGCCGTCCTCGCGCATCATCTCCACCAGCATCCCCTCACGCAGACCGCGGTCGGCGACGCGCAGCCGCTGCAACGGGAAGGCGTTGCGGATCGCATCGAGAATAGCGCAGCCGGCGAGCACAAGGTCGGCGCGCTCGACGCTGATGCATTGATTGGCGGCGCGTTCCTGATAGCTCATGCGCAGCAGCCGGGCGACGGTGGTGGTGATTTCCACATCGTTCATCCAGATGCCGTCGACCCGACGCCGGTCATAGCGGTGCAGGTTGAGATGGATGCCGGCAAGCGTCGTCACGGTGCCGGAGGTCCCGAGCAGATGCATCTGGTCGAGATCGCGGTTGTGTTCGGCGGCAAAGGGCTCCACGTGCCTTGCGACCTCGGCCGTCATCGCCGCGTAGGATTGCGCCGTGACGTCGCGGCCACCGAAATGCTCGGCAAGCGTGACCACGCCGAGCGGGATCGACATCCACGCCTTGATGCGCGGCGGCGCATCGCGGACCGACGGATCACGCTCGATGCGGACCAGTTCGGTGGAACCGCCGCCGATGTCGAACAGGATGGCGCCGCGCCCGGCAGGGTCGAGCAACGGCGAGCAGCCGATCACCGCCAGCGCGGCCTCGGTCTCGCGATCGATGACTTCAAGGCGGATGCCGGTCTCGGCGGCGACGCGATTGCGAAAGCCTTCCGCATTCGAGGCCGCACGGCAGGCTTCGGTCGCGATCAGCCGCAGGCGCTTTGCCTTGCGCGATTTGATCTTGTCGCGGCAAACGCTCAAGGCGGCAATGGCGCGTTCGATCGCCGCCTCGCTGATGCAGCCCGTGGCCGAAATGCCCTCGCCGAGTCGCACGATCCGGGAAAACGAATCGACCACACGGAAACCGTCCTCCGTGGGGCATGCGATCAACAGGCGGCAATTATTGGTGCCGAGATCGAGCGCCGCATAGACCTCGGCGCTAGGCACCAATTTCGCCTCCGCGGCATCGGCCGCGACCGGTAGTATCGAGGCTGCGCGCGACGCCGACGCCGCGTCGTCGCGAGCCCGCGTATCGTCCTTCATTCAATGTCTTTCCCGGGGCTAGATGGCGCCCGCCGAGGAATTTCTGTTTCAGGAACGACTCTAGCAGTGACGGGGCGACTGGCAAGGGCGGTGCAGCAACTGACAGGCGACCATGTCCAATCAGACATTGTCGCCGCCGGTTCCGTGGTTTATCTGGGACACAACGCCAAACCTCCGAAAAATCGGCGATTTCGGGACATTTCGATGCAAGATCACACGCCTTCCACCTCTCTGGAAAACGCTATCGCACTGCAAAAATTCGGTGTGGGGCAGCCCGTTCGCCGCAAGGAGGACGACACGCTGGTCCGCGGCAAGGGCAAATATACCGACGACTTCCAGCTTCCCCGCCAGGCCTATGCCTGGATCGTGCGCTCCACCCATGCCCATGGTCTGATCCGGGGCATCGATACGTCGGCCGCCAAAGCGATGCCGGGGGTACTGGGGGTGTGGACCGGGCAGGACCTCGTCGCTGCCGGCTATGGCCCCTTCACCTGCGCGCTGCCGCTCAAGAGCCGCGATGGCACGCCGCTGCACCAGACCAACCGCACCGCCTTGATGACCGACAAGGTGCGCTTTGTCGGCGACCCCGTCGCCTTCGTGGTGGCCGAGACGCTCGCACAGGCCCGCGACGCCGCCGAGGCCGTTGAGGTCGATATCGAGCCGCTGCCCTCGGTGACCGATCCTGAGGAGGCGGCACAACCCGGTGCGCCGCAGCTTTACGATCACATCCCCAACAATGTCGCGCTCGATTATCACTTCGGCGATGCGGAGGAGGTGGAAGCCGCCTTCAAGAGCGCCGCGCACGTCACCAAGCTCGACATTCTCAACAATCGCGTGGCAGTCGTGGCGATGGAGCCGCGTGCCGCGCTTGCCTCCTACGACAGCAAGACCGAGCGCTTCACCATTCAGGTGCCGACGCAGGGCGTCGCGGCCAACCGCGTCAACCTCGCCAAGAACATTCTGAAGGTCCCGAACGAGAAGGTGCATCTGTTGACCGCCAATGTCGGCGGCTCGTTCGGCATGAAGAACACCAGCTATCCCGAATATGTCTGTATCCTGCATGCCGCGAAGGTGCTGGGACGGCCGGTCAAATGGACCGATGAGCGCTCGACGAGCTTCCTCTCCGACAGCCACGGCCGCGCCCAGAAGATCCATTGCGAGCTCGCGCTCGATGCCGACGGCAAGTTTCTGGCCGTGAAGGTTTCCGGCTATGGCAATCTCGGCTCCTACATCACCGGCGTCGCACCGCAGCCGCTATCGCTGAACATCGGCAAAAACCTTTCCAGCGTCTACCAGACGCCACTGATGAGCGTCGATATCAAGACGGTGCTGACCAATACCTCGCACATGGGCGCCTATCGAGGCGCCGGCCGGCCCGAGGCCAACTATTTCATGGAGCGGCTGATCGACCGCGCCGCCGACGAGATGGGCATCAACCGCCTGACCTTGCGCAAGCGTAACTTCATCAAGACCTCGCAGATCCCGTTCAACGCCTCTTCCGGCATGGTCTATGACAGCGGCGACTTCCAGGGCGTGTTCAACAAGGCGCTGGAGATTTCCGACCACGCCAACTTCGCCAAACGCAAGAAGGAAAGCCGCAAGCGCGGCAAGCTGCGCGGCGTTGCGGTCGGCTCCTATCTCGAAGTCACCGCCCCGCCCAATGTCGAACTCGGCAAGATCGTGTTCGAGGACGACGGCTCGGTGAAAATCATCACCGGCACGCTCGACTACGGCCAGGGCCATGCGACGCCGTTCGCGCAGGTGCTGTCGGACCAGCTTGGCGTTCCGTTCGACCGCATCAAGCTCGAACAGGGCGACAGCGACCTCGTTCATACCGGCAATGGCACCGGCGGCTCGCGCTCGATCACCGCCAGCGGCATGGCGATCGTGGAGGCTTCCAGGCTCGTCATCGAAAAGGGCAAGCGCGCCGCAGCCCATCTGATGGAAGCCGCCGAAGGCGACATCGAGTTCGCCAACGGCCAGTTCACGATCGCCGGCACCGACCGCTCGATCGACATCATGGAGCTGTCGCGGCGGCTGCGCGACGGCAAGATGCCGGACGACGTACCCAATTCGCTCGACGTCGACCATACCACCGGCCCGATCGCCTCGACCTTCCCCAATGGCTGCCACGTCGCCGAGGTCGAGATCGATCCGGATACCGGCGTCGTCGACATCGTGCGCTACACCGGCGTCAACGACTTCGGCACCGTCGTGAACCCGATGCTTGTCGCGGGCCAGCTCCATGGCGGCGTCGCGCAGGGCATCGGTCAGGCGTTCATGGAACATGTCAGCTACGACGCCAACGGCCAGCCGATCACCGGCTCGTTCATGGACTATGCGCTGCCGCGCGCCGAGGACATCCCTTTGATGCAGATCGGCGATCATCCCTCGCCTGCCACGTCCAATCCGCTTGGCACCAAGGGCTGCGGCGAAGCCGGCTGCGCCGGTTCGCTCTCGACATTGATCAATGCGGTGCTGGACGCGCTGTCGGAGCTCGGCATCACCTCGATCGACATGCCGCTGACGCCGGAGCGGGTCTGGCGCGCGATCCAGGAGGCCAAAGCGAAGGTGGCGTAGGGCTCGACCACCGCCACGTCCACAGCTGTCGTCGCCCGGCTTGACCGGGCGATCCAGCATTCCAGAGACGTCCATGATAAACCGTGAGGCCGCGGCGTACTGGATACCCCGCCTTCGCGGGGTATGACGGCGAGCGGACTACGCCGCCGCCTGCTCGCGCGGCTGGTAGATCGCAATGTGCCGGCAATGCGCCAGCGGCGTGATGCCGTTGCCGACGACGAGCGCGTCGAACTCGACGAAGCGATGGCCCTTTTTCTCGTAATTGCCCGTGACCTTCGCGCGCGCGATGATTTCGTCGCCGCGGCGGGCGGCATTCAATAGCTGCATACGGCTGCCGACGTGAATCCACGGGCCGAGGACGGCGTTGTCGACCAGCACCTTGTTCATCACGCGTTGCAACAGCCCGGGATGGCCGAGACCCTCACGAACGTAGATGCCATCTGTCTCCCTGATGTCATCGAGATATTCGTCGGCCGCGTCGCCCGCCCAGCTCCGCGGCATCGAGCCCAGCCACTGGCCGAGCGGGTACGACGCCGGGCTGACCGGCTTGCGCTCGGCAACCGGGGCGGTCGCCGGATAGTCGCTGATCGAGAGCGTCGGTAGGCCGGCCGGAAGCGAAGCGGTTCCCGTGGCACAGAGTTCGCCGCGGCTTTCGACCTCGATCGTGATGACGCCGTCCGTTTCCTGGCCTCTCACCTCGGCGAGTTCTCCGTCATAGACCGGCTTGACGAAGCGCGTCTCGATCAAGCCACGCTCGAGAAAGGCGCGGCCCCATGCCGCGACGGGCAAATGCATCATGTAGGCCATGACGTCGACGCCGGGCACCAGGCCCCCGGCAAAGCCGAAACGGCGCGCAACCGTGTCGTCATGCATCTTGTTTTCGGACTGCTTGGCAGTGTTGTAGGCCTCGACGCGGTAGGTTTCGATCAAGCCGGTCATGGCCATGTTCCCCTCAACGATCCTGTGGGCTGATGCTACGCCAAGGCGCCGCGATGGCAAGGGTGCCATGTCCGCCGCTTTTCTCCGTCTTTTCCTCGCATTTTGACTGCCGATGAGTTACCAGCGGGCCCTCAACGCCCTATCTACTTGCAATCAATGACGGCGCTCTCAAATTCCACACGCATCTATGTCGATGCCGACGCCTGCCCGGTGAAGGACGAGATTTACCGGGTCGCAGCGCGGCATGGCCTGCCCGTGACCGTGGTCGCCGGCCAGTTCATCCGCGTGCCGCAGGATCTCCTGATCGAGCGGATCGCGGCCGGTTCCGCGATGGATGCCGCCGATGACTGGATCGCGGAGCGTGCCGGCCCCGGCGACATCGTCATCACCGCGGATATTCCGCTGGCGAGCCGCTGCGTGAAATCAGGCGCCGAGGTGATCGCGCCCAACGGCAAGCCGTTCACGGAAGCGTCGATCGGCATGACACTGGCGGTGCGCAATCTCATGACCGACCTGCGCTCATCCGGCGAGATCACCGGTGGACCGCGGGGCTTCTCGCCGCGCGATCGCTCGGCCTTCCTGTCGGCGCTCGATCAGACCATTCGCCGCATCCAGCGCCGCCGGGCCGATGCGCCCGCCCCTCCGCAAGGCTGAGGCGACACGATGGCACCGCCGCTGATCCAACTGAAGGACATTGCACTGACGTTCGGCGGCACGCCGTTACTGTCAGGCGTCGAATTGTCGGTATCGGCGGAAGAGCGCGTCTGCCTGATCGGCCGCAACGGCTCCGGCAAGTCGACGCTGCTCAAGATCGCCGCCGGCCTCGTTGAACCGGATCACGGCACTCGGTTTGTCCAGCCGGGGGCAACGATCCGCTATCTGCCGCAGGAGCCGGATTTTGCCGGCCACGCCACCACGCTCGCCTATGTCGAGGCCGGGCTCGGTCCCGGCGATGACCGCTATCCCGCGCGCTATCTGCTCGAACAGCTCGGGCTCCGCGGCGATGAAGATCCTGCGCACTTGTCCGGTGGCGAAGCACGGCGCGCGGCGCTGGCGCGCGTGCTGGCGCCCTCGCCCAACATCCTGCTGCTCGATGAGCCGACCAACCATCTCGACCTCACCACCATCGAATGGCTGGAACACGAACTCGACGGCCGCCGCAGCGCGCTGGTTCTGATCAGCCACGATCGCCGCTTTCTTTCCAACCTGTCGCGCTCGACCGCCTGGCTCGACCGCGGCAAGATCAGGCAGATCGACCGCGGCTTTGCCGCCTTTGAGGCCTGGCGCGACGAGGTGCTGGCCGAGGAAGAGCGCGAGCAGCACAAGCTCGACCGCAAGATCGTCGACGAAGAACACTGGCTGCGTTACGGCGTCTCCGGGCGCCGCAAGCGCAACGTCAAGCGGCTCGGCAATCTGCACGCCTTGCGTCAGCAGCGCCGCGACTATCGCGGCAGCGCCGGCAGCGCCAATCTCGCCGCAGCGGAAGCGGAGAAATCCGGCCGCCTCGTCATCGAGGCCAAGGGCATCGGCCGCACCTACGGCGATCGCACCATCGTCGACAACTTCTCGATCCGTATCCAGCGCGGCGACCGCGTCGGCATTGTCGGCCCGAACGGCGCCGGCAAGACGACGCTGATCGAAATGCTGACCGGCGCCAAGGCGCCGGACGGCGGCAGCATCCGTTTCGGCGCCAATATCGAGATGGCAACGCTCGACCAGCACCGCGAAAGCCTCGACCCGAAATCGACACTGGCCGAAGCGTTGACCGGCGGCCGCGGCGACCATGTCATGGTCGGCGGCAAGCCAAAGCATGTCGTCGGCTACATGAAGGACTTTTTATTCGCCGAGGAACAGCGGCGCACGCCGCTCGAAGCTCTGTCCGGCGGCGAACGCGGCCGCTTGATGCTGGCGCGCGCGCTGGCAAAGCCGTCAAATTTGCTCGTGCTGGACGAGCCGACCAACGATCTCGATCTTGAGACGCTCGATGTGCTCGAGGACATGCTCGGTGACTACGAAGGCACGGTGATCCTGATCAGCCACGACCGCGACTTCCTCGACCGTGTCGTCACCTCCGTGATCGTGCCAGAGGGCCAGGGGCGCTGGATCGAATATGCCGGCGGCTATACCGACATGCTGGCGCAGCGCGGCGCGGACTTGAAGCGCGAGGCCGCAAAGGCGCCGGCCTCTACCGAAAAGAAAGAGACCGACAAGCAAGCCAAGACCGCTACGCCACCGGCCGCGCCCAAACGACGGCTCTCGTTCAATGAAAAGCACGCGCTGGAAACCTTGCCGAAAACCATTGCCAAGCTCCAGGCCGAGATCGAAAAACTCCGCCTCACGCTTGACGATCCCGATCTCTACGCCAAGGATCGCAATAAGTTCGATCAGGCCTCCGCCGCCATGACCAAGGCGCAGCAGGAATTGCACGTGGCTGAGGACAAGTGGCTGGAACTTGAAGTGTTACGTGAAGAGATAGAACAGGCTTGAACCGGCCTTACCGCCGTCGTCGCGAGGAGCCCGCGACAAGTTGCGAAGCAATTTTGCGCTGGAGCGACGAGGCAATCCAGAAAATCTCTCTGCGATCCGGACTGGATTGCTTCGCTATCGCTCGCAACGACGAAAACAAAACTGGAGTTGACCCATGACCACGCCCCTCGCCGCCAAGATCGCCCGTGAATACGGCACGCCGGTTGCCGTCATCGATATGGACCGGGTCGAACGCAACATCGCGCGGGTGCAGAAGGCGTGTGACGAGGCCGGCCTCGCCAACCGTCCGCACATCAAGACCCACAAGAGCCCGGTGCTGGCGAAGATGCAGATCGCCGCCGGGGCCCAAGGCATCACCTGCCAGAAGCTCGGCGAAGCCGAGGTGATGGCGGAATCCGGCATCGACAACATCCTGATCAGCTACAACCTGCTCGGCGAAGAGAAGATGGCGCGGCTCGGCGCCTTGCAGGCCAAGGCGCAGATGAAGGTCGCCGCCGACAACCCGACCGTGGTGGCGAGCCTGACGCAGGCGGCCGCCGCCTCAGGCCGTCCGCTGTCGGTCGTGGTCGAATGCGACACCGGCCGCAAGCGCGCCGGCGTTGAGACACCGGCGGAAGCGATCGCGCTCGCGCGCAAGATCGCGGACTCCAAGGGCCTCGTCTTTTCAGGGTTCATGCTCTATCCAACCGAAACCGGCTGGGCCGAGGCGCAGAAATTCTATGACGAGGCGCTCGCCGGCGTTCGCGCGCACGGGCTGGAGGCGACCATGGTCTCGACCGGCGGCTCGCCGAACCTGAAAAATCTTGGCAAGCTGAAGGGCGCGACCGAACACCGGCCCGGCACTTATATCTACAACGACCGGATGCAGGTCGGCGCAGGGGTCGCGACCTGGGAGGATTGCGCGCTTCATATCTATTCGACCGTGGTCAGCCGCGCGGGTGCCGATCGCGGCATTCTCGATGCCGGATCGAAGACGCTGACCTCGGATACCGGCAGCGGCCTCGACGGCCACGGGCTGATCCTGGAACATCCCGAAGCGCGAATTGCAAAGTTCGCCGAGGAGCACGGTTTTCTCGACCTCGCCCGCAGCAATACCCGCCCTGAGGTCGGCGATGTCGTGCGGATCGTCCCCAATCACGTCTGCGTCGTCGTCAACATGATGGACGAAGTGGTGATGGTGCGCGGCGAGGAAATTCTCGGCACGCTGCCGGTCGCCGCGCGGGGCAAATTGCGTTAGCCGCTGGAGAGCGCCCGCAGCTCCTGGTCAAGCCGATCGCGGAACGCCTTGATTGGCCGCGCCAGCCGTCCGGCCGGCGGACGGTGCACCATCCAGGCGCGGACTGCCGGGTTGAAACCTTCGATCCTGATGGTCTTGAGCCGGTCGCGTAGCGGGCTCCGCTTCAGCGCCACCGGCGTCACGACTCCGATGCCCAGTCCGCGCGCCACCAGCGACAGCCGCAACTCGCTGTCCAACGCCTCGACCGCGATATTGAACGGCAAGTGCGCGGCGTCGAAGTGGCGCTTCAGCGTTTGACGGAACCCGCAACCGTCCTGGTTCATCACCCATCCCATGCGCGATAGCACTTCGAGGTCGGCGGATTTCGGCAGCTTCGTGGAGCGTGCGACGACGAAGACAACCGGTTGCGCGCCGAGATCATCCGCGACGAGATCCGCCCGCGGCACCGTGCCGTCGGGAATGCAGATTGCCGCGGCGTCGAGCTCATTGCGCGCTACGGCCTCGATCTGGTGCGGCGACAAGCCCGCTACGACACGCACCGCGAGCGCGGGAAATTCCGCGCGCACGGCGTCGAGCGGCGCCGCCAAACCCGCTTCCGACAGATACGGCGTCAGCCCCAGCCTGAACTCGCCGCGTACAGCGTCGTCAGCGACGCCCGACTTCAGA
>NZ_DASSRP010000265.1:0-10363 GCF_035701725.1 Bradyrhizobium sp. | reverse complement strand
CGCTGCCGCGGAAATCGGGCCGCTGGTCGAGGAACTCTGTCGGCTGAGCCCGGAGTTCGAGACGATGTGGCGCGACCACGATATCGCGCAGCCGCATGGCGAGGGTATCAAGAACATCCGCCATCCCGAACTCGGCATTGTGACGTTCGAATATTCGGCCTTCGCCGTCGACGGCCGGCCAGACCTCAGCATGATCGTCTATCACCCGACGACGCCGGACCTTCGCGACAGGATCAGATCGATCCTGAAGAAGGATGCAGCCGCATCGCGATGATCGCAGCATCGGCAACGGCGAGTTATGATCCTGGTTCCGCCTTGTCGATCTGAAGTCCCTGATCGAACCCGCCCGTTGCGGTTGGGGAACTTCAGATCAGCGGTGCTAGTGCGCCTTGATCCAGTCGCGGGCTTCGCGCTGAGCGGTGGCGATTTCCACGTCCGACATCAGCTCGGCGACCTCGCGGCGCATCTGAACGGCGTCACCGCGGCCCTTGAGGGCAGCCAGGTTGAACCACTTGTGCGCGGCGATCAGGTTGACCACGCCGGAACGTCCGCTCGCCCAGTACAGCCCGCGCTCGAACAGCACGTCCGGAATGGCGGTCGCCGTCACCGGGATGGCCGAATCCAGATCGATAGAACCCTGAAACATCGTAAGTCTCCCCGTCTTGTTATTGAGTAGCGCGCTTGTAGCCGCGCGCGGCCCCTGCCCAGTTGTTTCCCCATTGCGCTTTACGCGCGTCCGCCGTTGATCGGCTGTTGGGGCGATCATGGCCGTTCAAATTTGAAGGACAGTTTAAAGGTCGGAATGAATCGGGCGTAAACGCGCGGCCGGCCGTCGAACCGGCACGGAGCCAAAAGTGCTTGTTTTATGCGGGTTTCTGAGCGCTATAGGGAAATCCGTTTACCCTCGCTTTTCGCAAGCCGGTAACCATCGGCGAAGGCCGGCGAGCAGGATCGGCAGCGGCGGACGCAGAGCCGGGAGCCAGCGGACGCAAGGCGCGGGTCACAAGCAGACCGATCGAAACTGTCAAAGGGTTCGGGAAAGTTCCGCCGGGCAAAAAGCACACCGGCTTGGAACGAGGGCGTCGGCGAACACGTCAGGACCAGATCTCAGAGGCCTTCAGGCATTTGCGCCGTCGGACCGATGAAATTGCGAACCACTTGCAGGATTCGCACCGAACGAAGAAAACCAGTTTCTTCTGCCGGACCGGCCTCTGGCGGGAGCAAGCTCCCCTCAGGACGATCCAGCCGTTTGACCTGATGTCTCGCCGACACCCTCTTTCGTCGACAAGAGCCGCTCTTCAAATCCGCTTCACGTGAAGCAACCGTCCGAAGGCTCGTGTGACGTGCCGGCATCAAGCCGCCGGCATCTTCTTAAAGGCGAGACTTACTTCTTCTTGGAGACCTTGCGGGTCTTCTTCGCAGTCTTCTTCACTGCGCTCTTCGCCTTCTTCGCCTTCTTCGCTTTCTTCGCCATGTTGCCCTCCAATGTGAGATGGCTTAATCGCTGCGTGCACTCGGGAATCGAGATGCACTACATCCCGAATACACCAACACGACGAAAAAAACAGCTTCCCGCTTAAGGAAGGGTTGACGGCTTGCGCCGCGCACGCGCGATGCGAGAGCTGCGAAGCAGCACCGAGAGGCGCAAACGTTAACGCGCAAAATCCGAACGAGACGCCGACACGAAAATCAAAAATGCGCGCGAAACACTAGCGCAGAAGTGCTTTCTGATTTTCTCGATATCGATTGTGCTTGCTCAATCGGACGGGCGCGGCGATCAAAAGTCGGCTCATAGGCCTGTCGCACGGACTCCGAATCGGAATTTTGGCAAGAAAAAAATTTTTCGCTTTCAGAGCCGTCGGCGCCTCATCGGGGCTGACGAGGCGCCGATTCCATCTCGAATCGAATGAGGCCGATTCGCGACGCGAGCACCGGACGGATGCCGTCAATCATCAAACATCGTGAACGATCGGTCACCAAGCGGGAGCCGCGCGCGTGGCGCGCGGCGTCGATGCATTGACTTAGATACCGAGCTTCGACTTCAGGAGATCGTTGACGGCCTGCGGGTTGGCCTTGCCGCCGGAGGACTTCATCACCTGACCGACGAACCAGCCGAGCGCCTGCGGCTTGGCTTTAGCCTGTGCAACCTTGTCCGGATTGGCTGCGATGATCTCATCGACCACCTTTTCAATGGCGGAGAGGTCGGTGACCTGCTTCATGCCGCGCGTTTCGACGATCGCGCGAGGCTCGCCGCCCTCCTGCCAGACGATCTCGAACAGATCCTTGGCGATCTTGCCGGAGATCGTGCCCTCGCCGATCAAATCGACGATGCCGCCGAGCTGTGTGGCCGAGACCGGCGAAGCCCCGATCGCAAGCCCTTCCTTGTTCAGCCGCCCGAACAGCTCATTGATGACCCAGTTGGCGGCGAGTTTGCCGTCACGGGCCTGATTTGCGAGCTTGGCCAGCACCGTCTCGAAAAAGTCGGCGCTCTCGCGCTCGGCCACCAGCACGCTCGCATCATAGGGCGAGAGCGAAAACTCGGCGATGAAGCGCGCCTTCTTCTGGTCGGGCAGTTCCGGCAGATCCGCCTTCAGTTCGGCGACATAATCCTCGGAGAACTCGAGCGGCAGCAGGTCGGGGTCCGGGAAATAGCGGTAGTCGTGCGCTTCCTCCTTGGAGCGCATCGAGCGCGTCTCGCCCTTGTTCGGGTCGAACAGCCGCGTCTCCTGGTCGATGACGCCGCCGTCCTCGATGATCTCGATCTGGCGCCGCGCCTCATACTCGATCGCCTGGCCGATAAAGTTGATCGAGTTCATGTTCTTGATTTCGCAGCGGGTGCCGAGCGGCCCGCCCACCTTGCGCACCGACACGTTGACGTCGGCGCGCAGGCTCCCCTTCTCCATGTCGCCGTCGCAGGTGCCGAGATAGCGCAGGATCGAGCGCAGCTTAGTCACGTAGGCCTTGGCCTGCTCGGCGTCGCGGATGTCCGGTTTTGAAACAATCTCCATCAGCGCGACGCCGGAGCGATTGAGGTCGACGAACGACATCGTCGGCGACTGATCGTGCAGCGACTTGCCGGCATCCTGCTCCAGATGCAGCCGCTCGATGCCGATGGTCGCGGTCTTGCCGCCTTCCAGTTCGACCGTCACCTCGCCCTCGCCCACGATCGGGGACTTGTACTGGCTGATCTGATAGCCCTGCGGCAAATCCGGATAGAAGTAGTTTTTGCGGTCGAACACCGAGCGCCGGTTGATCTGGGCGTTCAGCCCGAGCCCGGTGCGGATTGCCTGCTTGACACATTGCTCGTTGATGACCGGCAACATGCCCGGCATCGCCGCATCCACCAGCGAGACGTGCGAGTTGGGCTCGCCGCCGAATGCGGTCGAGGCGCCGGAGAACAGCTTGGCATTCGAGGTAACCTGGGCATGGACTTCCATGCCGATGACGACCTCCCAGTCGCCGGTTGCGCCCTTGATCAATTTGCCGCTGGTTGCCGTCATGTCCTCTAACCCTCGAGCGTGGAGACGATCCGCTCCCACTCGCTTTCAAATGAATCCTTCGCCACGGGCTGGCCGGCCTGGCGATACCAATAGCCGGCATTGGATAGATCGCCCTCAACCCGGTGCAGATACGCATGCACCCAGGCGGAGTTGGCGTCGCTCTCGTCCTGAACGATCTTGTGCGCGGCGTCCCAATCGCCCTTGGCGGCCCACCACAGCGCCGCGAGGGGCGGCGTAAGGCCGGTCTCCGGCGCCGCGTTGCCGAGTGTAGCCTTCAGCGCCCCCATCATCACCACCATTTCGCCGGCATGAAGCGGCCGGCGGCCTGTTCGATCACCTCGCCGAGCGAGAACAGCGTCTCTTCGTCGAACGGACGCCCGATCAGTTGCAGGCCGAGCGGCAAACCTTGAGAATCTTTGCCAGCGGGAACCGCGATCCCGGGCAGGCCCGCCATATTCACGGTCACCGTGAAGATGTCGTTGAGATACATCTCGACCGGATCGGCACCGCCCTTCTCGCCGACGCCGAAGGCGGCCGACGGCGTCGCGGGAGTCAGGATCGCGTTCACGCCCTTGGCGAAGCAATCCTCAAAGTCCTTCTTGATCAGCGTGCGCACTTTTTGCGCCCGCAAGTAATAGGCATCGTAGTAGCCGGCCGAGAGCACATAGGTGCCGATCATCACGCGGCGGCGCACCTCGGCGCCAAAACCTTCGGCGCGGGTGTTCTCATACATATCGGCGATCGCGCGTCCCGGCACCCGCAGGCCGTAGCGGACGCCGTCATAGCGCGCGAGGTTGGAGGACGCTTCGGCGGGCGCGACGATGTAATAGGCCGGCAGTGCATATTTGGTGTGAGGCAGCGACACCTCGACGAGTTCGGCGCCGGCGGCCTTCAGCCACGCCGCGCCTTCGCTCCAGAGCTTTTCGATCTCGGCCGGCATGCCGTCGAGGCGATATTCTTTGGGAATGCCGATCTTCATGCCCTTCACGGACGTTCCGATCGCCTTCTCGTAGTCGGGAACTGGACGATCGACCGAGGTCGTGTCCTTGGGATCATGGCCCGCCATCGAACGCATCAGGATCGCGGTGTCGCGCACGGTGCGGCCGATCGGACCTGCCTGATCGAGCGAGGACGCAAAGGCGACGATGCCCCAGCGCGAGCAGCGCCCATAAGTCGGCTTCATGCCGACGGTGGCGGTGAAAGCGGCCGGCTGGCGGATCGATCCGCCGGTGTCGGTTGCCGTCGCGCCCATGCACAGGAGTGCGGCAACCGCCGAAGCCGAACCGCCGGACGAGCCGCCCGGCACCAGCGAGGTGTTGGAGCCCTCGCGCCGCCACGGATTGACGACGGGGCCGAAGCACGAGGTCTCGTTGGACGAGCCCATCGCGAATTCGTCGTTGTTGAGTTTGCCGAGCAGCACGGCGCCATCGCGCCAGAGCTGCGAGGTTACCGTCGACTCATAGGTCGGCACGAAATTGCCGAGAATTTTCGAGCACGCGGTGGTTCTGATATCCTTGGTCGCGAAGAGATCCTTGATGCCGAGCGGAATGCCGGCGAGCGGACCGCCCTCGCCCTTGGCGAGACCGGCGTCGGCCTGTTGCGCCATGGCGCGCGCGCGATCCGGCGTCTCCAGCACAAAGGCATTGAGGACGCGCGCGGCCTCCATCGCCTTCAAATGCGCGTCGGTCAGTTCGAGCGAGGTGAAAGATTTCTTCGCGAGGCCGTCACGTGCCTCGCTAAGCGTCAGCGATGTCAGGTCGGTCATTTACTTGTTAACCGGAGAGCAGAAGAACGGGGAGAGCGTCTTGTCGTCGGCGGGATCGTCGCGCTTCACTTCGCCGCGCGCCTGGCTGGCCGCTTCGAGCGCATCGAGCACGGCGTCGATCGCCTTGTCGGGATCGGCGGCCTTACCCTGTTTCTCCATGGCGTCGAGATATTCCATGTAGGCACGGTAGGCCTTTTCATCGTCGCAGAGCATGCACATCGGATGACTCTTGTATCTGACTCTTTCTTTGACGCGTTTTCTTCACGCGAACCGGTACCCACTTCGCTCGAAAACGCTATGCTATTCGACGACTTTCGGGACCAGGAAGAAGTGATCCTGGGTTTCCGGCGCATTCTTCACGATGTCATCGGCGATGTCGCCATCGTTGACCACATCGGCCCGCTTCTTCATCGCCATCGGGGTCACCGAGGTCATGGGCTCGACGCCCTCGACATTGACCTCCTCAAGCTGCTCGACGAATTTGAGCATCGCGTTCAGCTCGCCCTGGAGGTGGGAGATCTCGGAATCCTTCACCCCGATCCGCGCCAGATGCGCGATCCGGCGGACGGTGTCAGCATCGACCGACATTATATATATGGCCTCAAATTCGGGTTTCAGCGTGCGGTATAGCAGAGGCCGGTTTTGCGCCGCAACCGGCCTTTAGCCCGCTAATTTGCTCAAGTGCGCCAAGGCGCTGCCGGCGAGCGCCCGGGTCAGCTCGGCGGCCGGCATGTCCCTGCCGAGCCGCACCGCCTGTCCGGCCCAGACGTTGGTGAAATCGACCTTGCCTTGTTTTTCGGCTGCCGCCCGTAACGGTCCGAGCGCGGTCGCCGCATGGGGAAACGATGGTGCGTCCGGCGAAATCGGGCCGACCTCGCGCATCAAGCGGTTGGCAAATCCGCGAGCCGGACGCCCGGTCATGACATTGGTGATGACGGTGGAATCATCCCAAGCCTGGGCCAACGCAGCGCGTGCCGGCGCGATTACTTTGGATTCCGGACAACGCAAGTAAGCCGTCCCGATCTGCACGCCGGCGGCGCCCAGCGCAAAGGCCGCCGCGATTCCCCGCCCGTCGGCGATGCCGCCGGCGGCGATCACCGGGACCTTCACCGCGTCCACCACTTGCGGCACCAGCGCGAAGGTGCCGGGCTGTTCGGCGATATTTTCCGTCAGGAACATGCCGCGATGGCCGCCGGCCTCGGCGCCTTGCGCGATGATCACATCCGCGCCGTGCTCTTCGAGCCAGATCGCTTCCCTCACCGTGGTTGCCGATGACATGACCGTTGCGCCGGCGGCCTTGACCCGCGCCAGCAGGCCGGTCTCCGGCAGACCGAAATGAAAGCTGACGACCTCGGGTTTGAGTTCTTCGACGACCTCGCACACCGTCGCATCGAAGGGCGCGCGGTTGGCGGCGTTGACCAGCGCGTCCGGATCGACACCAAACTCCTTGTAATAAGGCGCGAGCCGCCGCTTCCAGCCGGTCTCCTGCACGGGATCGACCGGGACAGCCTCGTGGCAGAAAAAGTTCATGTTCACCGGCGACGAGACCCGCTGGCGAATGCTGTTGACCTGCTCGCGTGCTTTTTCGGCGGAAAGCATGGCGCAAGGCAGCGAGCCCAGCGCCCCACCCTGTGCGGCCGCAATCACAAGCTCGGCGTCCATCACGCCTGCCATCGGCGCGAGCACGATCGGAAATTCAGTCCTGAACAGGTCGATCAGTCGGCGATCTGGCCACATTTTCTTTGCTCGCTGGTGTTGGTTTACGGCGTCGCGCGCGCCGCCGGAAAGTTACGTCGTCCGCTCAGGATCTGATCGGCCTCGGTGACAATGCGCTCGACGATGACGGCAGCCGGCGGAATATCGTGGATCAGGCCGACTGCCTCCCCGGCAAAGACGCCGGCTACATCGAAATTCCCGGCGTCGCGCGCCGCAAAATATTCAGCGGTGACGGCTTCGATATTGTGGATGAGTTCGGTCTCCTTTCCCATCCATCGCCGCGCATGATCGTTGATCAAGGTGCGGGCGGTAAAGGGCGCCGGCCACCAGATCTGGCGCGAAACATCGAAGATCACACCTCTAACCGTCTCTCCGCTCGAGGCCGCGCAAATCCGTTTCTTTGCCTCTTCCGCGCCGTCGCATTCGATGCTGGCATAGAAGCGCGTGCCGAGCAGGACGCCGCTCGCGCCCATGACCATCATCGCCGCCATGCCCCGTCCATCGGCGATGCCGCCGGCAGCGACGACAGGGACACGGCCGGCCGCGAGATCGACAATCGCCGGAACGATGTCGAAAGTGGTTCGGGACGCGCCATGACCGCCGGCTTCGGTGCCCTGCGCGATCAGAATATCGGCGCTGGCATCGAGCGCCTGTTTCGCCATTTCTTCGGTCTGCACCTGACAGATCAGGAGGCAACCGGCAGCCTTGATACGCGGTGCATGCGGCTTGGGATCGCCGAACGACAGCATGATGGCGCGCGGCCGTGCCGCCAGCGCCATTTCCAGAAGCTCAGGCTGCCTTGCCATGCTCCAGGTGATGAAACCAATGCCGAAAGGAACCGAGGCGTTTTGCAGCTTGGCGATTTCCAGCGAAAGCCACTCTTTCTCGCCGTAGCCGCCACCCAAAATGCCGAAGCCGCCGGCCTCGCCGACCGCTGTGACCAGCCGGCTGCCTGCGATGATCGCCATCGGCGCGGAGAGAATCGGATGCCGGATGCCGAGAAGCGATGTCAGCGGCGTACTGATTGGCATGACCGTCCTCACACTCTCTCGACATCCAGCGTAGCCCGGCCTAGCATTCTTAAAAAGTGAATATTAGAGAACCCAGCCATCTCCGAATTAAAACGAAGGTCGCCCGTGGAACTGGTTGATCTCCTGACCTTTTCGGTCGTGGCCCGTAGCGGCGGCATCACCCGTGCCGCCGAAGAGCTCAACACCGTGCAATCGAACGTCACGCAGCGAATTAAGGCGCTCGAGGCGGAGATCGGCACGGCATTGTTCGAACGCCACAGCCGCGGCATGACCTTAACCGGCGCGGGCCGCCGATTGTTTCCCTATGCGGCGCGAATGGCCGCGCTGTCACGCGAGGCCGTGCTGGCGGCGCGCGACGATGGCGAGCCGAAAGGCCCGCTTTCGATCGGCTCGATGGAAACGACAGCTGCGATCCGCCTGCCCACGCTACTCGCCGAATTTCACCGCCGATATCCGGCCGTCCAGCTCACACTCAAGACGGCGACGACAGCAGACCTGGTCGCGTCCGTTCTGGATGGCACGCTTGATGGCGCGTTCGTCGCCGCACCGATCGATCATGCCGAACTTGTCGCGACGGTCGCATTCCGCGAAGAGCTCGTGCTGGTGGCGCCGCGGCGCTTCAACACTCTTGCAGCGTTACGTGCGGGCACGGCGGAATCCGGACCGACCGCGCTGGTGTTTCGCACCGGCTGTACCTACCGCCAGCGGCTGGAGCAGGTATTTTCCGATTTTGGCTGGCCGTCCGCCGCACGCTTCGAACTCGGCACGCTGGACGGCATGATCGGTTGCGTCGCCGCGGGCATGGGCGTCTCGCTGCTGCCGCGCGCCGTGGTCGAACGCAGCGAGCAGCGCAAGGAGGTGAGCCTGCTCGCGCTCGATGCGCCCTGGGCGCAAGTCGAAACCCTCTTCATCCAGCGCCGGGCCGCTCACCAAACCAGCGCATTGAGCGGTCTCCTCTCGTGTCTGAACGGTGCCGACTGCGTCGTTGCGGCTTGATCACCCGGTGCTTTGCGCGCTATCCGGAGCGATGCCCGCACTCATCCTCCCCCTGGTCGAAGCCGCCGCGCACTGGCCGGCGCGAGGTGCGCTGATCGGGCTTGATCTCGGCACCAAGACCATTGGCGTTGCGGTGTCGGATCCCGACCGGCGGCTGGCTACAGGCGTGACGACGATTCAGCGCAAGGCCTTTAAGGTGGACGCGGCAGCGCTGCTCAAGATCGCCGGCGAACGGGCGACGGTCGGCTTCGTGCTGGGACTGCCGATCAACATGGACGGCAGCGAGGGGCCGCGCGCGCAATCGACGCGGGCGTTTGCACGAAATCTTTCGCAACTCACTGAACTTGCGATCGCGTTGTGGGACGAACGGTTGTCGACGGCGGCGGTCGAGCGCGAACTGATCGGCATGGACGTCAGCCGTGCCCGCCGTGCCGAGGTGATCGACGAGCACGCGGCGATCTTCATCCTTCAGGGCGCGCTCGACCGGCTGAGGTCCCGGCCCTGACATTGGCATCCCGGCGCGGAAAGCTATGAACTCGTGAGGATGATCGTCTGCACCACCGCGCCGAGATTGTTCAGGCCGTGCAGGATGATGGTCAGCCAGGTCGATTTGCTGCGGTACCGGATATAGCCGAGCAGAACGCCGATCGAGAACACCTCGCCGAGAAAATACCAGTTGTATTGCAGGTGCAGTCCGGTCCAGATCAGCGACGACAGAACGATGGCGCCGGGCACGCGCAGGAATGATTCCGACCATCCGCGGTACAGAAAACCGCGGGCGAAGAATTCTTCGGTGATCGGCGCGGCCACGCAGAAAGCGACGACCAGAAGCCCCAACGCACCGTCGGCACGTGCGGTTTTCAACACGTCGCCCATGAAGCCAGGTTCGACCTCTCGTCCTGTGGCCCGCGACAGCGCATCCCATCCCATGACAAGAACGAACAGCGCGACGACGCCAATACCCAAATCGGCCCAGGAAAACGCGCGCAGCGCCAGGTAATCGGCAAAGCTGGCGCGCTTGATCCGGATCGCGACCCAGAGCGCCACGGCAACGGCGGGCAATCCCGTGATGACCGAAAGCGAGATCGTCACGCCGTTGCTGACGACCGCGGTGACCGCTTCGCCGAACGTGTCCCGATTGATCGGGCCGCTTTGCTGGAGGAGAAACCAGGCCACCACCGCAAGCTGGCCGACGAACATCGCAGCGAAGACGACGAAGCCCCAGAAGGCGGTACCCCAGAACTTCCAGACGCGCGGGCTTGAGGTTTCGGGCGGCGCGATGAGAATTTGAGATTCAGGGTTGAGAGAATCCATCAACTGGCCTTCGCTTCTACTGGGGCAAGGCGCGGTCAAGC
>NZ_DASSRP010000264.1:0-13813 GCF_035701725.1 Bradyrhizobium sp. | reverse complement strand
GACGAAGCGCAGGCGATCACCTTGAGGCCGAGCAGCCTGCCGAGCTCGCAGGCCGCCAGCCCGGTCCCGCCGGCCGCGCCCAATACGGCGAGCGTCTCACCCGGCTTGGGGCTGGCGCGATCCTCCAGTGCATGCAGCGCCGTGCCATAAGTGATGATGACGCCGGCGGCGCGATCGAAGTCGAGCCCATCAGGAATTTTCACGATCGAGCTTGCCGGCAGCGCGATCTTTTCCCGCGCCCCGTTGTGGCCGCAGGAGGCGATCACGCGATCCCCGCTCTTCAAGCCGCTCACGCCGCTGCCGACGCTCTCGATCACGCCGGCAACTTCGGCGGCCGGCGAAAACGGGAAGGGCGGCTTGATCTGGTACTTGCCCTGGATCATCAGCAGATCGAAGAAATTCAGCGCGGCGGACTTGATCGCGATCACGGCCTCGCCGGGGCCGGCCACGGGGTCTGCCACCTCGGTCAGGACGAGATCGTCGGGGCCGCAATATTGCGAGCAGAGCATGGCTTTCATGGATGGTCCTGAGCTTGCGAGGCGTTGATCCATTGGTAGCCAATGTTGAACGGCTGCACTAGCAGCTAAATGGCGCCGCGCTGGATGGCGCGACCGTCTTCCGAATCGGGTCTCGGCCGGCTATCCATCGTCCCGTGATCCGAGGAGCCGGGCCATCTTCCAGTCACAATGATAAGGGACCAGACTGCGCAATGTCCGTGCGGGGAATGCTGACAGCTTCGATTTCGGCGGCGCTTTTCGGCGCCACCGTTTGTCATGCGCTGGCGCAGACGCCCCCGAAAGGCGCAAAGCCGGCGGCGGCCAAGCCGGAGACCGCTGCCGCGGCGGCGGCCGGTGGCAGCGAGCCGACGCTGATCGGCCAGTTCGGCACCTGGGGCGTTTATATGGCGACGCCGAACGGCAAGAAGGTGTGTTTTGCGCTGGCAAAACCGTCGTCGTCGAAAACCAATCCGCCGAACCGGCCGCGTGATCCGGCCTATGCCTTCATTTCGACCCGGCCGGCCGAAAAGGTCGTCAACGAAGTGTCGATCATGATCGGCTACGCCCTCAAGCCGGGATCGGAATCGACGCTGGAGGTCGGCGGCGCGTCCTATGCAATGTACACGCAAGGCGACGGCCTCTGGATCAAGAACGCAGCCGAGGAAGAGCGGATGGTCGATGCCATGCGCAAGGCCGCCGATGTCACGATCAAGGGCGTCTCGTCCAAGGGCACCGAGACCACAGATGTATTCTCGTTGAAGGGCCTGTCCCAGGCGCTGGACCGCGTCGCGCAAGACTGCCGCCGCTAACGCCAAAATGGCGTTGTTTGAGGACCCAAGAAAGCCTATTTGGTGGTATCGATCCTCATGGTGAGGAGGCGCGTTTCGCGCCGTCTCGAGCCATGAGGCCCCGGCTTTCATCCTTCGAGACGCGAAGCTAGCGTCGCTCCTCAGGATGAGGTCAGAAATCTCGCAAGATATGACATGACCGCCAATTCGACCGACAGCATTGCCATGGCCAAGGCGCCTTTGGAAAAGGTGGCGCTGGAATCCTACGTGCCGCCGGCGAAGCCCTCTCTGATCGGCCTTTCGCGCGAGGAGCTTGCCGCCAAGCTCGGCGGGATCGGGGTCGCGCCTGCACAGCGCAAGATGCGCGTCCAGCAGCTCTGGCACTGGATGTATGTGCGCGGCGCGAGAGACTTCGAGGCCATGACCTCGATCTCGAAAGAGATGCGCAAGGAACTCGAGCAGCATTTCACCGTCGACCGGCCTGAGGTCGTGGCCGAACAGATATCCAATGACGGCACCCGCAAGTGGCTGTTGCGCCTGCCGAGCGGCGACAATGTCGAAAAGGCGCACGAGGTCGAGTGCGTCTATATCCCGGAGACGGATCGCGGCACCTTGTGCGTCTCCTCGCAGGTCGGATGCACGCTTAATTGCGCGTTCTGCCACACCGGCACGCAACGCTTGGTGCGCAATCTCACCGCAGGGGAAATCGTCGGCCAGATCATGGTGGCGCGGGATCGTCTGAACGACTGGATCGACCGCGAGACACCGAACGGCAATCGCCTCGTCACCAACATCGTGATGATGGGCATGGGCGAGCCGCTCTATAATTTCGAGGCGGTGCGCGATGCGCTTTTGATCGTCGCGGACAACGAGGGTATCGGCATTTCCCGCCGCCGCATCACGCTCTCGACCTCGGGCGTGGTGCCGAACATCAAGCGTACCGGCGAGGAAATCGGGGTGATGCTCGCGATCTCGCTGCATGCGGTGCGCGACGAATTGCGCAACGAACTGGTGCCGCTCAACCGCAAATATCCGATCGCCGAGCTGTTGCAGGCTTGTCGCGATTATCCCGGCGCCTCCAATGCGCGCCGCATTACGTTTGAATATGTGATGCTCAAGGGCGTCAACGATTCGCTCGATGATGCCAAGTTGCTGGTCAAGCTGCTCAAGGGCATTCCGGCCAAGATCAATCTCATTCCGTTCAACCCCTGGCCGGGCACGGCATATGAATGCTCGGATTGGCAGCAAATCGAAAAATTCTCGGAATATATCTTCAACGCCGGCTATTCGTCGCCGGTTCGCACGCCGCGCGGGCGCGACATCCTCGCCGCCTGCGGCCAATTGAAGTCCGAGACCGAGAAGCTTTCGGCGCGCGAGCGGCAGGCACTGCGCGCGATGGCGATGACGGATTAGGCGGTGGCAGTTCGCTGTCATGGCCGGGCTTGTCCCGGCCATCCGCGTCTTTGCCGCATTGGATTGGATAAGACGTGGATGCCCGGCATAAAGCCGGGCATGACGGTGGTGGGTTCGAGACAATGCTGTTGGTTCGAAGATGTCCCTGATCGGCCGGTTGTTCATCATTCTCTTTGCCTTTCTCGCTGCCTGCTTCGTGGCGGGCGCGGTCGTGGTCGGCGCGATCATGTTCCCCGAGTTTTCCGACCTCGGCGCCGGGCCGGTCGATCCGGGCGTCCTGAATATCGTGCTTGGCTTCGGCTTCATCTTCGTCAGCGGATTTGCGCTGGTGCCAGCGATGATCGTGGTTTTGATCACCGAAGCGTTCTATGTCCGCAGCGTGCTGGCCTATGCGATCGGCGGCGGCCTGGTCGGGCTCGCCTGCTATCTGGGTCTGGTTCCCTTCGATATCGAGCAGCTTCGGTTCGAGGGCATCGTGCGGCGGCACCTGGAAATCATGACCGGCGCCGGCATTCTCGCCGGGATGGTCTATTGGATGATCGCCGGCCGCACCGCCGGGGCCTGGCGTGTGCCGCCGCCCCCGCCGCGGCATCCGCCGCCAATGCCCTCGCATTCGCCGTCGCCGCGGTAGTGTGGCGGTTCGGAAGTCCGCATCGCGACGAACTTCGGAATCGGGACAGGAGTGCTTTTCATCATTGGCTGTCTCGGCTAAACCCGGCGCCATGAACCGGACCGGACTGATTGTCGCGCTCATCCTCGCGCTCGGGATCGGGCTCGCGTTCGGGATCTATCCCGAACTCGATCTGAAACTCGCCGCGGTGTTTTACGACCAGGCTTCGCGGTCGTTTCCGCTGAAGCTCAATGCGCTCGCCGCCTTCGCCCGCGACGGTGCGATGGTGATCGCCTGGGCGTTCGCGCTGCCGGCGATCGTTGCGCTGGTCGTGAAGCTGCTGCGCCCGGATCGTCCGTTGATGATGTCGGGCCGGGCGATCGTCTTCCTGCTGGCGACGCTGACGCTTTCGGCCGGCGTGCTCACCAACCTCACCTTCAAGAGCTATTGGGGCCGGCCGCGGCCGGTGGTGGTGAGCCAGTTCAACGGCGACCAGAGTTTTGTGCCGTGGTGGGACCCGCGCGGAAGCTGCGCCCGGAACTGCTCGTTCTTCTCCGGTGAGGGGGCGACTGCATTCTGGACCTACGCGCCGGCGGCCCTGGCGCCGCCGGCCTGGCGGCCGCTCGCTTATGCCGGCGCGACGGTGTTCGGCGCCACCACCAGCCTGCTTCGGATGGCGTTCGGCGGCCACTTCTTCACCGACGTCGCCATTGCAGGGCTGGTGACCTTTCTCGTGATCTGGCTCGCCCACGGCTATATTTACCGATGGTCGCGCACGCGCCTGTCGGACGAGCGGATCGATGCCGCGCTGACGCGGCTCGCCTGGCCCGGCTACCGTCTGCGCCAGCGCTGGCTGGGCCACGACGTCGGCGAGGCGCCGTCGGTGTAAACGGCGTCATTTACGCCAACCACCGATAAAACGTGCCCACCCTCGCGAAATTTGATATTCGCGCTCTCAACATCAGCTGTTTCGACCGATTGGAAGCTCAATGAGTACGATCCTGAAAAGCCTGCCCAAGGGGGAGAAAGTCGGCATCGCTTTCTCCGGTGGCCTCGACACCAGCGCGGCGCTGCTCTGGATGAAGCAGAAGGGCGCCCGGGTCTTTGCCTATACGGCTAATCTCGGCCAGCCCGACGAAGCGGACTATGACGAGATTCCGAAAAAGGCGATGGAGTTCGGTGGCGAAAAGGCGCGTCTCGTCGATTGCCGCACCCAACTGGTGCACGAGGGCATTGCCGCCATCCAGGCCGGCGCCTTTCATATCTCGACCGGCGGCGCCACCTATTTCAACACCACTCCGCTCGGGCGAGCCGTGACCGGCACGATGCTGGTCTCAGCGATGAAGGAAGATGGCGTCAACATCTGGGGCGACGGTTCGACCTTCAAGGGCAACGATATCGAGCGGTTCTATCGCTACGGTCTGCTCACCAATCCGGGCCTGAAGATCTACAAGCCGTGGCTCGACCAGCAGTTCATCGATGAACTCGGCGGCCGCGCCGAGATGTCGGCGTTCATGACCAAGAGCGGCTTCGCCTACAAGATGAGCGCGGAGAAAGCCTACTCGACCGACAGCAATCTGCTCGGCGCAACGCACGAGGCCAAGGATCTCGAAAGTCTCGACAGCGGCATCAAGATCGTCAACCCGATCATGGGCGTGCCGTTCTGGCGCGACGACTGCGTCGTCAAGCCGGAGAAGGTGGTGGTGCGCTTCGAGGAAGGTCAGCCGGTCGCGCTGAACGGCAAGAAGTTCACCGATCCGGTCGCGCTGTTCCTCGAGGCCAACGCGATCGGCGGCCGTCACGGCCTTGGCATGAGCGATCAGATCGAGAACCGCATCATCGAAGCGAAAAGCCGCGGCATCTATGAGGCGCCGGGCATGGCGCTGCTCTACATCGTGTACGAGCGTCTGATCACCGGCATCCATAACCAGGACACCATCGAGGAATATCGCATCGGCGGTTTGCGGCTGGGGCGGCTGCTCTATCAGGGACGCTGGTTCGACTCGCAGGCCTTGATGCTGCGCGAGACCGCGCAGCGCTGGGTGGCGCGCGCGATCACCGGCGAGGTGACGCTCGAGCTGCGCCGCGGCAACGACTATTCGATCCTCAATACCGAAAGCCCCAATCTCACCTATCAGCCGGAGCGGCTCTCCATGGAGAAGGTCGAAGACGCCGCCTTCACGCCGGCGGATCGCATCGGTCAGTTGACGATGCGCAACCTCGACATCGCCGACACGCGTCACAAGCTCGGTATTTATGCCGATACCGGATTGATCTCGATCGGCGAGGGCTCGCCGATTCCCCGGATCGAAAGCGACAAGGGCTAGCGGGCACCCTCTTTTCGTCATTGCGAGGAGCCTGCGACCAAGCAATCTAGCGTTTGAATAAGAATCTGGATTGCTTCGCTGGCGCTCGCAATGACGCACGAAGACAGCGCTGCTCAACAAAAATGGCCGGGATTGCTCCCGGCCATTTTCGTTGTTCGGAACGCTCGCTCTAGCGCGGCGGCGCGACGCCGGGCGGCGGAGGCGGCAGCGACGCTACGCCGCCGTTGAGCAGTGGCGTGATGCGGCGGACGGTGACGCGCCGGTTGATGCGGCTTGGCCCGCTGGTCTGTTCCTTCAGATATTGCGAGCCGTAGCCCTGCGAGGTCAGGTTTTCGGCAGGCACGCCGAATTGCTGCGTTAACAGCGTGGCGGCCGATTCGGCGCGACGGTCCGACAGCGACAGGTTGTCGGTGTCGTTGCCGGTCGCGTCGGTGTGGCCCTCGATCAGGAACACCTCGCGCGGATTGCGCTGGATGGCGCGGTTGAGGCCGTCGGCGATCACCTGCAACTTCGCGGCCTGGTCGGGCGGGATCTCCCACGAGCCGATGTCGAAATTGATGGTATTGACGTCGATGCTCGGCATCAGCATGCGCACGTTCGGGCTGTAGCGGATTTCATCCAGCGTGTAGCGGCGATCGATACGATCGACCGGTGGCGCCTCCATGGTGTCGTAGATCATGTCGGGCGGCGCATCTTCGGCGTCGACGATGTAGCGATCGTAGGGGATGCGGACCACCGGCGGCGGCAGGTCGACATAGAAGCCGCCGACCGCGCGAGGATCGCGATAGGAGTTGTCGATGATGATGAACTCCTCGCCGCGCACGTCACGGCGGATCCGCCGCAACAGCGAACCGTCGGCCGCGACCACCGTGATGATCTGCGAGCCGTCGGGACGGATGACGACGGTGCGGGTCTCGCTGCCGACGCGCTGGGTCTGGATGTCGCGGGCGCCGAAACGGAAGCGCTCGGTCTCGTCGTGACGGACAAAGGCGCCGCCGGAGGGATCGCGGATGATGACGCGACCGGGCTCGGTGATGACGGTGCGCCCGCCTTCTTGAACTTCGCGCCGTTCGTTGCGGAAGTCCTCAAGCCGACGCGGACCCTGTGCGGCAGCCGGATTGGCCGGCAGCGGCGTCAGGTTTTGCGGCGGAGGTGGCGGCGGCAACGGTGCAGCCACCTGCGGCGGCGCGTGCCGCGCCATGGGTGCTGCGCCTGCGGGCGCGCCGGGCGGTGGCGCCGATGTCTGGTTTCCTGGCGCCGTTGTGGGTGCGCCCGTCGGAGCCGTACCCGGGGCGGCGCGCGGCGTAACCGGTGCACCTGCTGGTGGCGTTCCCGCGGGCGGGGCTCCCGGAGCGTTTCCTGCTGCCGGCGGCGTCTGCGGCGCAGGTGGCTGGCCGGCGCGGGGAGGCTGTTGCGGCGTCTGCGTTTGCGGAGCTGCCGCGGGCGGTGGCGTATGGGGCGCGGCTGCAGGAGGCGTCGCAGGCTGCTGCGGCGCGGGCGGCGCCATCTTTTGTTGCCGTTCGTGCTCCAACTCCCTGCCGCGCTCCTGCTGCGGAGCCGTAGTCGGTGGAGTCGGCGGTGCGGGTGGCGTCGCCGAATGCGGAGCGGCGGGCGGTGGTGGCGCAGCCGGATGCGGAGGCGGCGGAGGCGCAGCCGGATGCGGTGGTGGTGGCGGCGGAGGCGCAGCCGGATGCGGTGGTGGTGGCGGCGGCGCAGCCGGATGCGGTGGTGGCGGCGGTGGTGCAGCCGGATGGGGCGGCGGCGCTGAAGGTGGCGTGGCAGGGCGGGCCGGTGGCGCTCCCTTCGGCGCCTCCTTTGGCGGCTGCTTGGGCTTCCCGTCAGGACCCACTTCCTCGCGTTGCGCGACGACGATCGATGCCGATTGCGCGTGCGATGGGGTGGTCATCAGTTGCATGGCAGACAGCGCGGTCGTGGCAAGCAACGCGATTCTCAAATTTGTCATGTGCTTTGGATCCTGGGGAGACTTCTAAAGGCAGGGCTCGTGGCGGAGACCAAGGTGAATCGCCGGCGATGAACGAACAAGCGTTAGGCCGGATTGTGGCGGGTTTCAAAGGGGAACTCGGATTTATTTCGCGTCGCTGCGCCGTTTCGACGCGCAGCCGTTCATGGTGCATTCAGTGGCAGGATCAAATCGCCGGAGGGGGCGAAATCGGCCCGGGAGGAGGGGGCAGCGGCAGTTCGTCCGGCAGTTCGCCGGGCAATTCGTCGGGTCTTTGCGGCTCGCCTGGATCATGCACCGGCGGCGGAATCTCGGGATTGGGATTCCCTGGCGGATCTTCCGGCGGTGGCTCGGCCGGCTGTCCCGGCTTGATCGGCGGATCTTCTGACGGTTCGATCGGCATCGCCTTGCCATTCTTCAGTGCGCGCTGAAGGACCAACGGCGTCGACAAAGCGACGTTCCCAGTAAAACAGCTAGCGCCGTACCAGCAAGGTGTTGCTGCGGGTTCGCGCGGTCTGCATATAGCCGCGCGACTGCATGTCTGCGATGCAATCGTTCTGCCACTCATCGCGCGACAGATGTTCGATCACGACCGCGCGTGGCCACAGGCTTTCCGGCGCGTCTGCGAAAAAGCCGGTCAGAACGCGATCTTCAAATCCTTCGACGTCTATCTTCAGGCTGTCGACATGATCGACGCCGGCCTCGCCGAGAATGCGCTGCAGTCTCAGGGCGGCGACCTTGAAGGCGTGGCTGCCTGCTTGGCCAGTGACGACATGGCTGGCGCCGATATTGTCGCTATCGGTCTCCATCAGCAGTTCGCCATCGGATGCGGCGGCCGCGGCGGCGACCAGGCGGACCTGCGAAAATCCGGAAGCCACCCGGTTGAAGGTGAGCCGGCCGAAAGGCACCGGATGCGGCTCGACGGCAATTACCTTGCCGGTTGCTCCGACATGCCGGGCAAGGACCATCGCATAGGTGCCGACATTGGCGCCGATATCGACGAACACGCCGCCCGGCGGGGTATGAGCCCGCAGGAAATCAAGCTCCTCGATGTTGTAATCGGGATTGAACAGCGCGCCGCGTTCGGTGGCGCTGGCCAGGTGATGAAAACGAAATGCCGCGCCTTGGTAATTCGTATCGATCGGTCCGCTGCGGATCAGATCGATCAGGCGCGAGAACCAGGGCCGAAACACGCCGCGTTTCAGAGCCGAGCGATGCGCGAGCGCGATGATCGCGGCTTGCGCCGGCGTCGGCGCAAATGCGCCGAACGGCGGCGGTGACGGATCGTTGCTTGGAATCAACGGAACATCCTCGTGACGAAACGAGCGATGCATAGCCGGTTTTGGGCGTCCGGCCAACGGTGCCCCCGCTGGGGCGCGGGACGCGTTAAACCTGCCGCTCGACCATCTTCAACTTGAGCTCGGCGATCGCCTCGGAAGGGTTAAGACCCTTCGGGCAAGCCTTGGCGCAGTTCATGATGGTATGGCAGCGATAGAGGCGGAACGGATCTTCAAGATTGTCGAGGCGTTCGCCGGTCGCCTCATCACGCGAGTCGGTGACCCAACGCGTCGCTTGCAGCAGCGCCGCCGGGCCGAGAAAGCGCTCGCTGTTCCACCAGTAGCTCGGGCAGGAGGTGGAACAGCAGGCGCACAGAATGCACTCGTAGAGCCCATCGAGCTTTTCGCGATCCTCATGGCTCTGCCGCCATTCCCGCTGCGGCGTCGGGGTCGTCGTCTTCAGCCACGGTTCGATCGAGGCGTATTGGGCGTAGAAATTCGTGAGGTCCGGCACCAGGTCCTTGACGACCGGCTGATGCGGCAGCGGATTGACCTTCACGGCGCCGTCCTTCACGTCGTGCATCGAGCGGGTGCAGGCGAGCGTGTTCTGGCCGTCGATATTCATCGCGCAGGAGCCGCAGACGCCTTCGCGGCAGGAACGGCGGAAGGTCAGCGTCGGATCGATGTGATTCTTGATCCAGATCAGGCCGTCGAGCACCATCGGACCGCAATCGTGCGTGTCGACGTAGTAAGTGTCGATGCTGGGATTTTTTCCGTCGTCCGGATTCCAGCGGTAGACCTTGAACTCGCGCGTCTCGGTGGCGCCAGCCGGCTTCGGCCAGATCTTGCCGCCGGTGATTCTCGAATTCTTCGGGAGTGCGAATTCAACCATCTTTCTAACCTTTCGTCATTCCGGGGCGATGCGCAGCATCGAACCCGGAATCTCGAGATTCCGGGTCTGGTCCTTCGGACCGTCCCGGAATGACGGGCTATGATTGCTGTCGCTCAATACACCCGCGCTTTCGGCGGGATGTACTGAACGTCATTGGTCATGGTGTAGTTGTGCACCGGGCGGTAATCGATCCTGGTGTTACCCTTGTCGTCAATCCACGCCAGCGTGTGCTTCATCCAGTTCTGGTCGTCGCGCGCGGAAAAATCCTCGCGTGCGTGCGCGCCGCGGCTTTCGGTGCGGTTCGCCGCCGAATCCATCGTCACCACCGCCTGCACGATCAGATTGTCGAATTCCAGCGTTTCGATCAGGTCGGAGTTCCAGACCAGCGAGCGGTCGGAGACCGCAATGTCGCCGATACCGCCATGGACCTTGTGGATCAGGTTCTGGCCTTCGTTCAGCACCTCGCCGGTGCGGAACACCGCGCAATTGTTCTGCATCACGTGCTGCATGCTTTCGCGCAGCTTGGCGGTCGCGGTGCCGCCCGAGGCGTGACGGAAGTGATCGAGCCGGCCGAGCGCCTTGTCGGCGGAATCAGCGGGCAGGTCGGGCTGCTTGGCGTTGGCATTCAGCTTCTCCGCCAGCCGCAGTGCCGCGGCGCGGCCGAACACAACGAGGTCGATCAGCGAATTCGAACCGAGCCGGTTGGCGCCGTGCACCGAAACACAGGCCGCCTCGCCGATCGCCATCAGGCCCGGCACCACGGCATTGTCGTCGCCATTGGTCTTGGTCAGCACCTCGGCGTGATAGTTGGTCGGAATGCCGCCCATATTGTAGTGCACGGTCGGCAGGATCGGGATCGGCTCCCGCGTGACGTCCACATTGGCGAAGATCTTCGCCGATTCGGAGATGCCAGGCAGCCGTTCGTGCAGCACCTTCGGATCGAGATGATCGAGGTGCAGGAAGATGTGGTCCTTCTTCTTGCCGACGCCGCGACCTTCGCGGATCTCGATCGTCATCGCGCGCGAGACCACGTCGCGCGAGGCCAGATCCTTGGCGGAGGGCGCATAGCGCTCCATGAAACGCTCGCCCTCGGAATTGACGAGATAGCCGCCTTCGCCGCGCGCGCCTTCGGTGACGAGACATCCCGAACCGTAGATGCCGGTCGGATGAAACTGCACGAATTCCATGTCCTGAAGCGGCAGGCCGGCGCGCAGCGTCATGCCGCCACCGTCGCCGGTGCAGGTGTGCGCCGAGGTGCAAGAGGCATAGGCGCGGCCATAGCCGCCGGTCGCCAGAATCGTGGTCTGGGCGCGGAAGCGGTGCAAGGTGCCATCGTCGAGTTTCAGCGCGATGACGCCGCGGCAGGTGCCCTGATCGTCCATGATCAGATCGATGGCGAAAAATTCGATGTAGAATTCGGCCGAATGGCGCAGCGCCTGGCCGTACATCGTGTGCAGCATCGCATGACCGGTGCGGTCGGCGGCGGCGCAGGTGCGCTGCGCCTGGCCTTTGCCGAAATCCAGCGTCATGCCGCCGAACGGCCGCTGGTAGATCTTGCCGTCTTCGGTGCGCGAGAACGGCACGCCCCAATGTTCAAGCTCGTAGACCGCCTCGGGCGCGTTGCGCACCATGTATTCGATCGCATCCTGGTCGCCGAGCCAGTCCGACCCCTTGACGGTATCGTACATGTGCCAGCGCCAGTCGTCCGGATGCATGTTGCCGAGCGCGGCCGAGATGCCGCCCTGAGCCGCGACCGTGTGCGAGCGGGTCGGAAACACCTTGGTGATGCAGGCGGTGCGAAGACCGGCCTCGCTGCAACCGACGACGGCACGAAGGCCGGCGCCGCCGGCGCCTACCACGACCACGTCGTAGGTGTGATCCTCGATCGGATAGGCCTTGCCATTGGTGGCCGGGCCGCCCTTGCCGTTTGCCGAGCCGTTTCCACCGTCGGCCATCGTTACACTCCAGATGACAATTTCAGGATCGCGTAGATCGAGGCCAAGGCGACCGCGAAGCTGAAGAAGTTGTTGGCCATGATCGCCGCGAGCTTGAGCTGTTCGTTGTGCACGTAGTCCTCGATGACCACCTGCATCCCGATCTTCATGTGCCAGGCGCTCGCGATGATGAACAACAGCAGGATGATGGCGACCAGCGGCGAGCCAAGCGTCTGCGCGGCGGCGGCGTGATTGCTGCCGAGCAGCATCATCACCACGATGATGACCGGCAGGATCAAAAGCACCATGGCGACCGCGGTGATGCGCTGGCGCCAGAAATCGGAGGTCCCGGAATGCGAGGCGCCGAGGTTGCGGACGCGACCGAGCGGGGTGCGCATCGATTTCACTGTCCCGTTATTGGGTGCGCTCATCGGCCGCCTCCGATCGCATAGGCGACGATCCACAGCAGCAGCGTTGCGCAAATCCCGGCAATCAGCGCGCTCCAGGTCAGGGTTTCGCGTTCATTCGCCTTGAAGCCGTAGCCGAGATCCCAGACGAAATGGCGGATGCCGCTGAACAGGTGGTGCAACAACGCCCAAGTGTAGCCGAACACGATCAGCCGGCCCAGGATGCTGCTGATGAAGGTATGCACATGGGCGTAGGCGGTCGGGCCGGAGGCGGCGGCGATCAGCCACCAGGCGAGCAGCAGCGTGCCGAAGTACAGCGCTACGCCGGTGGCGCGGTGGACGATGGAAAGCGCCATCGTCAGCGTCCAGCGATAGGTTTGCAGGTGTGGAGAAAGCGGTCTTTCGATCCTGGCAGTCATCGGTGGCTTTGACGGGTTGGCGGGCCTCCGCTCGGGCCCTTCGTGGATCGCGGTCGACGATTCCTATTTACGAAGTCGAAACAGCCAGTGCAATGGCGAATCCTGCTGCTTCCGAACACCAATTCATAGCTTCAGATGAGCCTTGCATTATTGCCGGATTGATCCCCGGGAAGGCGTGATATTGCTGGTATACCTGAAGCACGATTCATGAACACGCCACCAAGCAAGTGCGTGGAAAGGGCAGGGACGGCTGATGACCATTGCGGGGCTCAACGTCTCGGAAGTTCTTGAGCTGGCGCTGCTGCTGGTGGCGGTCGGCGCGCTTTCGGGGTTTCTCGCCGGCATTTTCGGCATCGGCGGCGGCGCCATTCTGGTTCCGGTGTTTTATGAATGCTTTCGCTTGGCCGGCGTCCCGCTCGAGGTGCGGATGCCGCTCTGCGTCGGCACCTCGCTCGCCATCATCATCCCGACCTCGATCACTTCCTACCGCGCCCATTATGCCCGCGGCGCCATCGACAAGGACATCCTGCGCGCCTGGTGGCTGCCAATTCTGATCGGCGTGATTTCCGGCAGCGTGATCGCGCGCTACGCGCCGGAGCGGCTGTTCAAGATCGTGTTCGTGATGGTCGCCTACTCTGCCGCCGTGCGGCTACTGGCAGCCAACGAGAACTGGAAGATCGGAGACGACCTCCCCAAGGGGCCCTTGATGCGCATCTTCGGGCTCGGCGTTGGCCTTCTGGCCACGCTGATGGGGGTGGGTGGCGGGCTGTTCGCCAATTTGTTGATGACGTTTTACGGCCGGCCGATCCATCAGGGCGTCGCGACTTCCTCGGCGATCGCGGTGCTGGTCTCGATTCCCGGCGCACTCGGATACATCTATGCCGGCTGGCCGGCGGCAGCGCACTATCCCGAAGTCGCGGCGCTGCAGTTTCCGCTGGCGCTCGGTTACGTGTCGCTGATCGGTGCCGTGCTGGTGATGCCGATGAGCCTCCTGACCGCGCCGCTCGGGGTGCGGGTCGCGCATGCGATGTCGAAGAAGGCGCTGGAACGCAGCTACGGCGCGTATCTTCTGATCGTCGGCACGCGCTTTGCGATCAGCCTCCTGTGGCGACTCTGACGTTCCTTTCAGTTTTGCCGCGAATCCATCATGGGAACTTCAAAATTCGCCGCACTAGGGAATGGGCAGTAACGACTACTTACTCGCGTAAATATTCTTGTAAGTCTCGCGCAAGACGTTCTTCTGCACCTTGCCCATGGTGTTGCGCGGCAACTCGTCGACCACGAACACC
>NZ_DASSRP010000263.1:0-3151 GCF_035701725.1 Bradyrhizobium sp. | reverse complement strand
GCTTCCGCCCATTCGACCGTCGGCGGATCGGCGCGCTCACCGGCCAGAAACAGCGTGCGGAATTTCGAAAGGTCATATTGGCGGATCAATTTTCCGTCCGGGTCTTCCTTGCGGATCGCGCGGAATGCGGTCGGCGCGGTGAACAGCGCCACCGCGCCGTGCTGCGAAATCACCCGCCAGAATGCGCCGGCATCGGGTGTGCCGACCGGCTTGCCCTCATACATGATCGAGGTTGCGCCGTGGATCAGCGGGCCATAGACGATATAGCTGTGGCCGACCACCCAGCCGATGTCGGAAGCACACCACCAGACTTCGCCCGGCTTGATGCCGTAGAGGTTGGACATCGACCATTTCAGCGCGACCAGATGCCCGCCATTGTCGCGCACCACGCCTTTAGGTTTGCCGGTGGTGCCGGACGTGTAGAGAATATAGAGCGGATCGGTCGCAAGCACTGGCACGCAATCGGCGGTCTTGTTCGCCTTGATCGCAGCCTCGCGCAGGTCAGCCCAGTCGTGATCACGCCCTTCGGCCAACTCGCAGCCCTGCTGCGGCCGCTGCAGAATGATACAGGCTTGCGGCTTCACGCCGGCCAGTTTGATCGCCTCGTCCAGCAGCGGCTTGTAGGCCACGATGCGGCCGGGCTCGATGCCGCAGCTTGCGGAGAAGATCAACTTTGGCTCGGCATCATCGATGCGCGTCGCCAGCTCCTTCGCCGCGAAGCCGCCGAACACCACCGAATGCACCGCGCCGATCCGCGCGCAGGCAAGCATCGCGACCACGGCCTCCGGCACCATCGGCATGTAGATGATGACGCGATCGCCCTTGGTGACGCCAAAATCGGTCATCACGGCGGCAAGCGTCTTCACCTCATGCAGCAACTCGGCATAGGTGAATTTCCTGATGCTTGCCGTCAGCGGCGAATCATGGATCAGCGCCAGCTGATCGGCACGTCCACGTTCGACGTGACGATCCAGCGCGTTGTAGCAGGTGTTGACAACGGCGCCGGCAAACCAGCGGCCGTAAAGGCCTTGGGCAGAATCGAATACCCTCTCGGCCGGCTTGATCCAGTCGATCTCGCGGGCCGCCTCGCCCCAAAATCCCTCGGGGTCGCGGAGCGATCGCGCATGGACCTCGTGATAGCTGCTTTTGTGCTGGATGTTCATGGCGTGCCTCTCCCAAAGCCAGATCGCCGTCATGGCCGGGCAAAGCCGTCCGGAAGGACGGCGTCGCTTTCGCTCGCCTATGCCGACCATCCACATCTTGGCTCCAGACGAAGTAAGACGTGGATGCCCGGCAAGGCCGGGCATGACGATGCGGAACGGCCCTTAATTATTTAACGGCCATTGTCATCCGAAGTTGAGCCAGATCAAGCTCGAACAGGTCAGCCCTTCGGCTAGATATCGCTATTTGGCAATTGCGCTGAGCCGGTCGATCCGCTCCGCCATCGCCCGGCGCAGGTCGTAACCCCGGCGGCCATAGGCGGCGTTACGCGCCTCGATGAATTCACGCTGCTGACGCGTCAGATTGAGCGCGGCCCGATGGCTTTCGCCCTCGGTACTCGCGATCGCCTTCAGGAAGGCGTCGTTCATGTTGCGGTCGAGCCGGGCGAGCTCCGGATCGGCGCAAATCGCCTTTTCCACCTGGCGCCTGGCGACCGCGCAATTGAAGCTCGGCAGGCCCGAGGCATTGGGCAACGCGCCCAGCCGTTCGATCTCGAGCGAGACCTGCTTGTAGTTGTCGGCGGCTTTCGCATCGGACGGGTCGAGACGAACCGCCTCGGCATAATCCTGCATTGCCCTCTCGCGGTCGCCTCTCCGCGACCAGGCGGCGCCGCGGTTGTTGTAGGCGCGCTGGAACTTCGGATCCAGACGCACGGCCGCGTCGTAATCCGCTATGGCGCGATCGTAGTCCTTCATGGCCTGATAGGCGTCGCCGCGGTTGGTGAGGAAATTGGCGTCGGCGCGAAGCTTGATGGCCTCGTCGTAGTCGGCGATCGCGCCGGCGTAATCGCCGTTTTTCGCGAGGTCGAGGCCGCGATTGTCGAAGAATTCCGGCACCGTCGGATCGATGCGGATCGCCGAGGTCTCGTCATCGAGCGCGCGCCGGATATTGCCGAGCTTGCGCCAGGCGGCGCCGCGATTGGTATAGGTCTGCGCCCGACCGGAATCGAGCTTGATGGCCTGATCGTCGTCCGCGATTGCCTTCTGATAATCACCCTTGAAGTACCAGGCGGCGCCGCGATCGGCATAAGCCAGCGCGAAATCCGGGTCGAGCCTCAGCGCCTCGTTGTAGTCTTCGATGGCGCGGTCGTATTTCTTGACGTTGTTGAAAATGTTGGCGCGGGTCTCATAGCCGTCTGCATAATTGGGATCGAGCCGAAGCGCCTGGTTCACCGCCTCGAACGCATCGACCGTCTTTCCGGTCTGCCGAAGAATCTCGCCACGGGCGCGAAAGGCAGGCGCGAAGTTCGGATTTTGGGCGATGACCTCGTCGATGGCGGCCAGCGCCTGATCGGTCTGACCGCGTTTTTGCAGCGCGAGGGCGCGAATGATCACGGCGTCGGCACGCTCGGGGGCCGTCGTCGCCGCGTCATCGATCACGGCGGTGCAACCCGCGACCAGCTTGGCCGGCGCTGCGCTCGAGCGAGCGGCACATGCGACCGCCGGCTCGCTCGCGGTTTCCGCACGCGCCGCGTTGCAGGACAAGACGAGCACGGCCAAAGCGGCCGTGGTTAGATATCGCGAGGCAAAGGTTCGCATGACCGGCTCTTCGGCTCTCTGGGGGTTCGGCATCGTCGCCGATCTGATTCTCGAGCCGTTGGTCGCGACAATCGGCCGCGAGGTTCAACGCTCCCCTGGCTTAACGCCCCACCAGCGCGAGCAGATGGTCCAGCCGGTCCCGCATCAGCTTTTGCAGGTCAAAGTCGGGCTTGCCGAATTCGGCATTGCGGCGGGCGAGAAATTCGTCCTGCTCGCGCTGCATGGCGTGCCCGGCGCGCGGATTGCCTTGCGCCGCCTCGCGCACCACCTTGGTATTCACGGCGTTGATCTCGCGGTCGAGATTGGCGAGTTCCGGATTGCCGCAGATCGCCTTTTCGACCGGACGCCTGGCGTTGGCGCAATTGAAGCTCGGCTTGTTGTTGACCGCCATC
>NZ_DASSRP010000262.1:0-15414 GCF_035701725.1 Bradyrhizobium sp. | reverse complement strand
CCGGAAGATCCCGCAACCGGCAGCGCGAATGTCGCATTGATCGGCTTGCTCGCAAAACTGCGGCCGGATCGTGAGCTGTATATGGCGAAGACGATTGCGCAAGGCGTCGAGATGGGCCGCCCCAGTCTGCTGAAAGCCGAGGCCGAAAAGACGGCTGGCGTCGTGACCGCAACCTATATCGGCGGGGCTTGCGTGCCTGTGATGTCGGGAACGATCGATCTACTTTAGTGCAGACAATTGGAGAGAGCCCTCACCACTCTTCTGGACAGGGATCGACAATCTTCCAGAGCTCGGCCCCGTTCTTGATCTTTTTCATCTCGGTGGTGAGACCGCCGTTGCGCCGGATCCAGTCCTTCACTGTGTCCGGATAATAGGACATCAGATCGGACGTTCCCTCGGCGCTGGTGACCTTGATGCCGAAGGTGAAGGCCTTGTCGTAATAGGCTTGGTGGAAGCCAACGCTGGCGCGCGGGGTTACGCAGATCTTGTTCAAGGGCACGATGCCGAACACGAGGGTGCAGGCGGAATTGCAGATGCCGTCGATGATCACCCGCTCATGGCTGTCGCGAATGCGCGCATACTTTGCCTTGTATTCTTCGACATAGCCGCCGTGGTCGCGCGTGATGTGCAGCACCGCGCGCGCGGGGCTTGCGGCCATCAACGGGATCAAGATCAGGGCAAGAAGCGTGATGCGCATGACGATACGGATGGCGGAATCGTGGTCTAGCGGTTCAGCGGAATGAGAGATTATGACTCTGGCGAGACTGTGTTTGAAAATCGTTAAGCATGGCGAAGTGGTCGAAATTCGGGCCTCAATGGTCATTTTCCCGGAATTTGCCCGATTTCCGCGGGTGGCTGGGCACCCGGCAAACCTGTTGAGCGGGTGCGGCCTGGCTTTGCGAGAGCGCAGGGGGGAGCCGGCACCGGCGATGGACCCTCTGCCCCGCCTCTAGGACGGGAACCGGGTTTGGCCTAAACTGGCTCCGTTCGCCTCCTTCGGAGATTCCTGATGCCTTCCCGAAAATTCGCCCTCACCGCGGCCGCGCTGGCTGCGCTCGCCATGGCCATGAGCCCGGCTCAGGCCCGCCGTCATCACCATCACCACTGGCACGGCCATGCTTACGGTCTGCCGTATCCGATCAGCTACAGCCACAATTATGGTCCAGGCCCCGAGCCGGGCACCTTCGCTTACTACGATGGCCCGTCGAACAATTTCTGCAATCAGGGCGCTGCGGCCTACCACGCGCAGGGCGGCCGTTATCCCTGCTTCTGATCGCTCGCGGGCATCCGCCTCGAAAGCGGCCGCCGCTGCAGCGGGGCCGCTGGCCCCGCCCCTGCAAGTCTGATAATCGGACACACAAGCGCTCGTAGCTCAGCTGGATAGAGCATCGGATTTCGATTCCGAGGGTCGGGAGTTCGAATCTCTCCGAGCGCGCCAAAGAGAGCAAAAGCTTGGATCAGAACCTTTCGTGCTTGCCGCGCGACTTTACTCGCTCTCATATACTCCCGACATTTGACGACCCTGGTTCTTGGTCTTGCAGCCGGCGGTCGCATCCGCGGTCTGGATCTGAACATTCGTTGCGCTCGCGGCAAAGGCGCCTACAGCTCCCCTTGCCGGTAACGCCGGTCATACGTGGGGGCGACAAGTCAACATGTGATCGAGTGATGCCGCCTTCGCTTATCGGCCCTACATCTTCGTCCTCATGAAATCGTGAGCTACGGAGATCAAAGTTGCCTGCCGAAAGATTCATTCTCCTGGAAGCGCTGCGGCGGCCTGACGATAGGCGCTATGCCGACGGCGCCCCCAATCGCGATTCACAATCCCCGATATGTTCCCATCACTTTGCGGGCGAGCAAACCGCGCACGGCTGCTAGCACCGGCCGATCGCTGCGTTGACCAATTTTGGCGCATTAAGACACACCCGCGACATGAGTTGTTGCTAATTGCATGCAAGCAAGGAGCAACGCCATGGCCGATGATGATCTCCAGACCCTGATGAACGCGCGCGAGGCGCTTGTCGCGAAACGCCTGACCTGCGCCCAAGCTATCGCGGCTCCCGGCGAAGCCCCTGACAATGCGATCCACGCCATCGTTGAGGTCCAACGTGCGATCGAGGTGATCGACATGGCGATCGAAGAGCTGGAGCAGGCGGAACTCGACAAGGAGCTCGAGGACGACGGGGACGAAGACTGAAAACGGCCGACGGCCCAGGTGGTCGGTGATTAACAGTCTATGAACTGATCATTGGTAGCCTCTGATTGATCGAGGCTGCCATGATCGCCATAAGCAGTTCGAATTCTGAGACCGCGGCAACGCCGGCCAAGACCTTGGCGGGAGGCGCGGCACGTCGTTTCGTTGCCTTGATGGGAGTGCTGGCGCTCGCCTTGGTCGCGTGCACGCCCGAAAGCGAAACGACGGGATCGATCAACAGCTGCGCGAAGGACCTGTTCGCCAACTACAGTCCCAAAGTACTCGATCAGTGCGTCGCGGCTTGCAGGAAATGCGACCACGGCACCATAACCACCTGTACGACGTCATGTACGCTGAAGGGGGCGCACTAAAGCTGCCCGACCTAAGGTTTTGGAGCTTAGCCGCGCGCTCGGCCGGCTGCCCGGCGGATTTCGCCCTAACCTTCGGGATTTGGTCCTGTCGCCCTCGACGGCGGCGGAGCGAAGCTCAGCGGCGCCCCTCCAACTGAAACCGGCCCGAGCGGCTTTGCTAACCGGGCCGCTTTCTTGCGCGCCATCGCCGACAGGCGCGCGCGGCCCCGCATCTGGGGGAGCGAACCGGTCGTTTCCGGAGTCACGGCATTCTGCAGCGTGTCGACCTTCGCAGCCAGCACATAGAGTTGAGTAGAGAGCTTTCTGACGTCACTTTGCTGAGCCGCCAGGCCCTGCTTGAGTGAATCGAGCGTGGCAGCGCCGCGCTGCAACAGGATGGTGTTCTGCTGGAGCGAGGCGCCAGTTTCCTGCAGCGCCGCCAAATATTGCTGGTGAGAGGATTGGATGTCCTTCAGCGCGGAGGTGACCAGCGGATCCGGAATCGGCGCCGACGCATGCGGGAGCAGTTCGGCCAGACTTGCAAAGTTCGGCGAGGCAATATCGAAAGACGGCAGCGTGTATATGGCCGCCGCACCGTTCAGAAGCAAAGCGAACAATGCAAACATCAGAACCGGTTTGCGCGATGGTCCGCCGTGCGCCACGAACTTGAGCTGTTTCCACCTCGCCGGCGTCTCTGCCTCTGATTGCGTTCCCGGCACGCTGGTCACCTGCATCAGCCTCAGATCGGTCAACGTCAGAGCCGTGACATGAGCACTTCAGACAGCTCCATGGCACGACTGCCCACCCAAAATCGGCCGAGATCATGGACTGTTAGGGTTAATTCCCCGTTAGCGGCTCCCACCTAGCTGCCCCGTCCGAACAGGCGCCTAAGCACTCCTGTCGTGCCATCCTCATTCGGCCCGGCTGACCGAGGGCAACGCAAACAGAGCCCCGCCTCGGCGCTTTGGTTGACGATGCGCTGAATCAAATAACTTTTAAGATCTGTGGGCGGAATTTCGCTGCTAGCCTGCGGTGTTATATTAGCCCGACACCCCCGGGGAGGAACGCATGACAAAACTTGGTATTTTCGGCGCTGCGGCCATCTTTCTATCGATGCTGACTGCTCCTGCGATGGCTCGACACATCGTCTCGACCCCTGCCCATCCGGGCCAGAGCCTTTTTTGTGCAACCCGGGAGCCAGGAAACCCTCACAGCAAGTACTGTGACTACGTCGCCTGGAGCAAATGGCGGCAGCGCGGGGCTTGGGACAGCTCGCTCGATAATGCCTGCTTGCACAATCCGGCTTTTGTGCCGGGCGAGTGCAGCTTCAATCAGCAGGGACAACCATTGTTCGGGGCGCCGACGAGGTGGTGATTTGGTGCGTCTGCGCGGCGGCTTCTCGCGCAGACCCGGCTAACGCAGACACGAGAACGGTCAGCCTGCGAACGTCAGGGGATGTCGATACAGCCCGGGCCGTAGCCCCCATGCTATAGGATAGCCTGATCCCGGAGCAGTCGAATGGATTGAAGGTGACCGTCGGTGGCGAAACGTCACGCCGGACGGCAGCATCCACACCGTCGGCGCCGGCATCGGGATGTCGCTCACCGCTGAGGGACGCTTGTCCGGAAACACCGGTTCCGGGACCTATGACCGGTCCGACGGCTGTTCGGGCACCTGGATCGAGGTCAAGCAGCGCCAACGCCGCTGACAAAGCCAAGTCCTCACCAGATATTGCCGAAAAAGCTGAAGGACGGCTGCTGTGCAACCAGAATACGCCGTGGCGGGGCATAATTTCTGGCTACCGACTTCCGCTTGCGCTTCGGCTCCGCATGCACCGGATTGGCTTGGGCGAAAGCCTCGCGTACTTCGGCCTTCAGCGGCGGCGCGGCCACCTTTGGCGGCGTTGGGGGAGCCACTTGCGCCATCAAGGAAGCCGGCGCAGGAGTTGGCGCAACTGTGGGACGCGAGGTATCGAAGACCACGCGTTCGGGCAATTTTCTGTCGGAATGAATCCGTATGACCGAACGATCGGTAGAGTCGGCGGAACGGATCGCCTCGTTCACCGGATAGGCCGGCAGGCAGGCATTTGCGATCAACAGAAGCGCAAGCAGGGCGCCGCCGACATAAACAAAATAACGCATCAGCGGCATTTGGTTGTGCTCCATCCCGCACGGCAACACGGATTCATGGCCCAACCGGCGATCACTTTATTTGTTCCAGATCGACGGAAAAGGTTCGGCGAGACCACGCCGTTTTGTACGGTTTTGAAGGGCGATTGTAAGGCGGCGCTAGGCTAAATGTGGCTGGCGGCAACCAGCGAGCACTTCGCCTTGGTGGCATTCACATTGACGAAGCCGACATGCAGCCGCGCGAAGGTCTTGCGGCTCTTCATATTGACGACATCGGGTAGCATCCGAGAGCGGCTGGTGACATAGCTGCCGTCAGGCCGCTGGAAGGCACAGGAAATATCAATGTCCCTGACCGTGTAACTATTATCGTTGCGCAGCGTCATCGTGACCAGCGCATTGGAGCCAAGGCCTCCCCGGTGCCAGGATTGCGACGCGATCTTCAGGCGGTCGACCGGCGCGGGCTGCTCCGGCACGATCGCTTCGGAGACGGAAGGATCGAAAGCAGGCTCCTTCGCCATGCCAATCGTCGCGGCCGACGTCGGCGTTGCAGCGATCGCCGCAGTTGGGCGCACGGGCTTGTTTGCCATGGCATGCCAAGCCTCGCTCGCCAGCAACGAGCTTGCTGCCGCCAAAATCACGGCGATCGGCAGCCAGCCAATTGCTGTCCTGAGACGACCCGCAGGCATATCGTCAGCGCGATCTGAATAATGTCCCCAAGACAAACTGACACGTCGGGTGATTCCGGTCGAATCAATATTGAGGAATCCATCGCTCATTGTCGCGCCACCAGTGGGGCCAACTTCCTCGCAAGGATCACAACTCACAAAGCCGAAATTGGTTGCATCAATGCGTGACATATCGGACACGGAGTGGCATTGCGGTCGGCCACCCGGGGTAGCCACGCGGCGCCCTCACCGCTAAAACTGCGATCTGCGTTGCCCTCGGCGACCCAAAAGCCAATCATCTGGAGAAGCAGTATGCCGGTAGTGACCTGGGACCACGTTCACCTGCGCAGTCCCGATCCGGAGGCGACTGCCGCCTGGCTCGAAGACGTTCTCGGCGGCGAAATCATTCGTGGCCCTGGCCGCATCGACGTCAAACTCGGGGGCGCCATGGTCTTCATTGCCCCGGTCACATCAGGCGACGGCGTCAATTCGCCTCCGGTCACCCCCTATCAGGGGCTCGACCATTTCGGGCTGACCGTCAAGGACATCGATGCCGTTGCTGCCGAAATCAAGGCGAAGGGCGTCGAGTTCACCAAGGAGCCCCACACCATTCGGCCGGGCGTGCGCATCTGCTTCATCCGCGGCCCCCAGGGCATTTCGATCGAATTGCTCGAGCGCGACAAGAAATACGCATAAAGCTTGAGCAAACTGGCGATGTTGACGGTCAACCTGCCGCGTTGACGGCGGCCGTCGCGCTTTGGCATAACGGGCCGGTTTCAGGGGATCCGGCGCTAATCGCCATGAAAAATGGGCTCTATTCGATCCATGTCGTCCTTCAGGACGGCCGCTCCGGCAAGGGTAGCGGCGTTGTGCTGTTTCGCGACGGCAAGATTCTCGGCGGCGATGCCTTCCTGTTCTATGTCGGCACCTACACCGTGAGGGAAAATACCTTCAAGGGTGAAATTCTGGTTCAGCGCCACACGCCGAGCCCTGACATCACGCCGTTATTTGGCGGGCCGGACCCGGTCGGCATCGGCGTCTCCGGGACCTTCACCGATACCGCCGCCGAGATGAGCGGCACGGCGCTGGTCGGCAAGGCTAGCCAGATCTTTACCGCCACGCTTCGCAAGCTGGCTGAGAGCAACTAAGCCAATCAAGCCACCGACGCTTTTGCCCCGACCGGGAGCTGCTCCAACGGCGCCACCCGCGGCAACACGATCCGGACGCGCGTGCCGCGCCCCGGTTCGGAATCCAGGTCGAGATGGCCGCCGAGGCGGCTGGTGACGATGCTGTACACGATGTGGAGGCCGAGGCCCGTGCCGCCCTGATCGCGACGGGTGGTGAAGAATGGATCGAACGCGCGCCGCCGCACATCCAGGCTCATGCCGCATCCGTCGTCGGCAAACACGATCTCGACCTGATCCGTCCCCGCCGCCCGCACCTTGATATCGACGGTTCCTGCGCGGCCATCCGGAAACGCATGCGCCACCGAATTGAGGAAGAGGTTCGTGAGCACCTGCCCGTAGGGGCCCGGATAGGAGTTCATCGCCAGATTTGGCTCGCATTCCACATTGAGCGAAAGCCCGTGCTTGCGCAGCCCCGGCCGCAAGCTCATCACCACCTGCTCGGTCAGATCGCCGAGGTCAAACATCCGCTGGTCCGAGTAGTTGCGGTCGGCCGCGACCTGTTTGAATGAGGTGATCAGCTCCGCCGCGCGATTGAGGTTGGCAACCAGCTGACCCGACGCGTCGCGCGTCGCGTCCAGGAAATCGGTCAGGCTTGAGCGGCGCAGATCGCCGCGCGCGACCTCGGCCGCGAAAGACGCAGCCTTGCGCTCCAGCGAAGAGGCCACCGTCAGGCTGATGCCGACCGGATTATTGACTTCATGGGCGACCCCGGCCACGAGCCGGCCCAGCGCGGCGAGCTTTTCGGCTTCAATCAGCGAATTCTGGGTTTCGCGCAGATTGCGCAGTGCGGCTTCGGCCGCGTCCTTGGCCTCGCGCATTTCCTGTTCGCTGCGCTTGCGCTCGCCGATGTCGAGCGCAACCGTCACGATGCTTTCCACGTGGCCGTCGGCGTCGAGCAGCGGCAGCTTGTTGACGAGCCAGTGTCGAAGATGGCCGGACGAATCCCGGTATTCATCCTCGTAGAAGCCGAGCTCCCTGGCAGTCGCCAGCACCCGCCTGTCGTTTTCATCGGTCTTCTGGGCGCCATAACGCGACATCAGGTCGGTTGTCGTCCGGCCGATTGATTCCTGTGGCTCGATGCCGAAAACGCCGGCCATGTAGCGGTTCATGAGGACATAGCGCAGCTCCTTGTCCTTGACGTTGATCACCGCCGGAACGGTGTCGATCACGAGCTGCAACAGCCGCCGACCTTCAGCGATCGCTTCCTCGGCGCGCCTCTGATCGGTGATGTCGCGCACAGTTCCTTCGTAGCGCACGATAGTGCCGCTTTCGTCGCGCACGGCCCCGGCACTATCGGAGAGCCACAAAATCGAACCGTCGCGGCGGCGGACCTGATATTCGAAATCGCGCACCATGCCATCGCGCTGCATCAGTTCCTGATATAGGGCACGGGCCGCGGCATCGACGTAGACGCCATGGGAAATGTCGCTGATGCCGCGAATGAGCGCTTCCGGCGAGCCATAGCCCATCATCCGCGCCAGCGCCGGATTGGCGTTCAGAATCTCTCCGCCCGGCGTCGTCACGTAGATCCCTTCGACCGAGCTTTCGAACAGCTTGCGATAGCTTTCCTCGGCCAGGCGCTGTTCGGCGAGCGCCCGGATCGCCGCCTCGCGCGCCGCATCGGCGTCGACCAGCGAGCGGCGAAATACTTCCGCAGCCCGCGCAATGTCGCCGATCTCGTTTTGAACCTCGGTTGCCGGAATCGCCGTATCCTTCTCGCCGCCGGCCAGCGCGCGGATCGAGGTGGCGATTGCCTTGAGCGGCCGGACCGTTTGCCGCACCACGAACAAAGCGGCTGCCAGGCCGATCAGTACGCCGGCGAATCCAAGCAGGATGCTTTGCCATTTGTCGCTAGCAAGCGTGCGGGCGAAGTCGCGCGCCAGCACCCGCCCTCGCCTGTCGCCGAGGTCGCGCAACAGATCGGTCACCCGGCTGATCATCTGGCCTTCCGTGCCGAGCACCTCCCGGTCGAGCTGGGCGATCTGGCCTTCCGTGCCGGATATCGCAAGGACAGCGTCGGCATAAGCGTCCGTCGCAGCACGAAGCGCGGCATCATCGATGACGACCGATTTCAGGGCGCGCGCCGCGACCTGCGTCGCCGTCAGATCATGCGCCAGCAGCGCCCCCGCAAGCCGGTTTTGCGCTCGAAACAGATCGCGCGCGGTGGCTCGCTCGGGAATATCCGAGACCGCCTGTTCGAACCTGGCACGGGCCGGCGGCACGGCGGCAACCAGTTCGGCGCGGCGCGAGATCAAGGCGGTGATCCGCTCGATGCCCTCCTGATAATTGGCGAGGCGCTGCGAGACGCCGTCGATCATCTCCTGCTGCTCCGGGGCAAGCCGAAGCCGCGTGTTCTTCAATAGGGTGCTCAGTGAGCTGGCGGCCTCCTTGACGCGGGCCGACGGCACGGCCTGATCGGTCACGAAGTCACGCGCCGCCAAGCGCAATTCTTTGGTCCGACGGTCGATCTCCTCGGCCGCTTCGCCCAGGCCCTGCAGATGCTGCAATTCCGCGAAGGTCGTGTCGATGTGGCGGATGGCGACGACGCTTGCGATGCTCGTCATCGCGATCATGGCGAGCAAAAGTGCGAAACTGCCGAAGGTCAGCTGTCCGATCGAGAATGAAACCGACTTTGTCCGTCTAACCATCGCAGCAAAGGTGCTCTAAGCGCCGGCAAAATACCGGGGTAACGCCCCTCTTTATGACGATTTCACGCCCCCGGGGAAACCGGCTATTTCACACTTCGGCCAGGAATCTAGTCGGCGGGAATGCCGGCATCTTTCACGACCTTGGCCCAAAGGGCGATGTCGGACTTGATAGTGGCGGCGAATTCGCCAAGTGGCGCGCTTTTCGCCGAACAACCCGCCAAATCGAGCTTCTGGCGGACCGCTGGAGCGGCCACCGCCGCCTCTAACGCCTGACTGATTTTCGCAATGATCAGCTGGGGCGTTTTGACGGGTACGACGATGCCAAACCAGGGCGTCACCTGCGCCTCGGCGAACCCCTGCTCGGCCATGGTCGGCACATCCGGGAAGTATTTCGAGCGGCCATCGCTGATGGAAGCGATGATGCGGATATTGCCGCTTTGCGTCAGCGCCAACGCCTGGTTGGTCGAGAAAAACGAAGAGTTGAGCAGGCCGGTTGCGATATCCGCCGTCATCTGCGGATAACCGCGATAGCCGATCGGATTGACCTCGATGCCTGCCAAGCGCTTGAACAGCTCGAAGCCGAGATGGCCGGTCGACCCTTTGCCGGGGTGGCCGTAGTTCAAGAACCCGGGTTTGGACTTGGCCAGCGCAATGAATTCGGCGACGTTTTTCACGGGCAAGGAAGCCGGAACGATGAACACGTTCGGCGCCTGGCAGATCATCCCGACGGGGGCGAAGTCCCGAATTGGGTCCCAGCGCATCACAAGATTGAGGGACGGGCTGGTCGTGAAAAACGTTGTCACGAGCAGCCAAGTATAGCCATCGCCTTCCGCGCGGGCGACATCCTCGGCCGCGATCGAACCGTTGGCGCCGGACTTCGATTCCATGATGATCGAAGCCTTCCACTGCTCGGCCATGTGCTGGGTGACAATACGGCCGAAAACGTCGGCGACGCTGCCGACCGAATAGGGATTGACCACGCGTATTGGGCGGTTCGGAAAGCTCTCTTGCGCGCTCGCCACAGCGACTGGCAGCGCCGCCAACAACCAAGTCACACATGGCCAAGTCACACAAAGCCATGCCGCCAACACTGCGCCGAGGCGTTTGGTCATCGGGGCCGCGCCTCCTGCCCTGCCTACGGCTCTTAAAGCCGCTTGCGGTCAGGATGCCGACAATTGCCGCGACGGGCAAGCTTTGGCTCAGGTGGAACCTGCCGCCGGCCGGCGCGCAGGAATCGTCATCGCAGCGACGCCGATGACGACGCAGCCAAGCCCGATCCAGGCGGTCGGTGACAGCGTCTCTCCAAGTAGCAGCACGCCCAGCGCGACGCCGATCGGCACACGCAAATAGGCCTGCGCGGTGGTGCCGACCGAACCGAGCGTCTGGATCAGGCGGAAGTAGATCACGAAGGCGATGGCGGTCGAAAATATCGCCAGCCCCAACAGCGCCAGTAGCGAGGCGGTCGACGGCATGATCGTCCACGGCCGCTCCACGACCAGACTGATCGGCAACAGCGCGGCCGCGCCACACAAGAGCGAACCGGCCGCCGGCGCCATCGGATCGAGCCCCTTGAAGCCGCGGCTGAACACCGCGCCACCCGCGTAGCAGACAGTCGCGATGACGATGGCGATCTGCGCGATGAGCTGCTCGCCGAGCCCGTGCAGCGCCTGGACGCCGATGATCAGGCAAATCCCGGCCATGCCCGCCACCACGCCGAACAACTTGCGGAAGGTCGGCCGGTCCTGCTGCGCGATTGCCAGCGTCAGGAAGAACGTGAAGATCGGCGAGGTCGAATTGAGGATGGTCGCAAGCCCGGCATCGACCGAGCGCTCGGCCCAGGCGATCAACGTCCACGGTATGACGCTGTTCAGACAGGCCTGAAACAGGAAACGCCGCCAGGTCGCGGCATCCGCTGGCAATCGTACCCCTCGCCATTGCATGATCAGAAGCAGCAACAGTCCTGCAATCAGCGTCCGCCCCGCGATCAGCGTGACCGGCGGAATGGTGGCGACGCCGAGCTTGATGAAGGTGTACGAGCCGCCCCAGAGTGTCGCAAGCAGCACCAGCAGCGCGAGCTCGATGCCCAGTACCGGCTCGCTTTCCTCGATCGTTGTCACGTCGGTCACAGCGGGAGCTCCGTTCGATGTCAGAGCAAAGGCCGTAGCCGAGTGGCGGAAGGTGATGCTTCGGTATCGGTCGAATGATGCGCTTCGCCCTCACATCTCGAACAATTCGCCGTCGTAGCCGGCTTCAAGCGGAATGCGAAGCTGACGGCCGCCATTGATCCGCGTCAGCTCGGGCATCACCGTGACGACGGTGCTCCTTTTCGCGTGTTCGATCGCCGCGCGCACGTCAGGCTGTTTGCCGAGCTTGATCAAATTGCGGGTGGTTGGAAACGGCAGCTTGAAGCGGCCGCTCTGCCCGCCCGCCACCGCCTCGCGCGGCGACAGCCACAGCGAGTCGGTCGATTCCCGGCCGTCATGCGCGCCGAGCTGGCCGAGCGGCGCAGCCGCCAGGAAGAACCAGGTGTCGTAGCGCTTGGGCATGGCTTCCGGCGTGATCCAGCGCGCATACGGCACAAGCTGATCGAGCGCGAGCACCATGCCGCTTTCGGTCAGGACGTCGAGAAACGTCGTCTTGCGCTCGGTGAGCGCGGCGCGATGGCTGGCTTCGATCCGAGCCGCCTGTTCCGCATCGATGAGTTCGCGCGAGCCGCGCGGCCGCGCCAACAGAATGCCGCTTTCCTCGAAGGTTTCGCGGATCGCCGCGATCTTGAAGCTCAATGCATCGGCATCGCCGCCCTCACCACCGGCGTAGAGTTCGCGCCGCGCGATGATATCGCGGTCGGCGGCGTCGACGCTGCCGCCGGGAAACACCAGCGCACCGGAGGAGAACTCGATCTCGTGATGGCGCACCATCATGAAGACCTCGATTTCCCCGCTGCGACCCTTGTCGTCGGCTTCGCCATCGCGCAGCAGCAGGATCGTCGAGGCCGGACGCGCGGCAGCGGTTTCAGCCACCAAGCTAACCCGCGGCGCTCGACTGCGGCTGTAATTGCGCGCGGCGATCGACACGTGCGACGCGCGACAACAGATAGTCGACTTCCGACTTGGCGGTCGCCGAAATGCTCGAACCCGGCTTGCGCTGGGCGCTGGAGGCGATGATGCCGCGCTTTTGCAGCACGTGTTTGCGCACGGCAAGGCCGATCGCCGGCTGCTGCTCATAGCGGATCAACGGCAGATGCGCATCAAACAGATCGTGCGCGGCATCACGCTTGCCTTGCTTCGACAGATTCACAACATCGATCAGCATTTCCGGGAAGGCATAACCGGTCATCGCGCCGTCCGCGCCGCGCTCCATCTCGAAATCGAGGAAGGTGGCGCCGTTACCGGTGAGGATCGAGAGCGGTCGCAGCGAGCCATCCTTCTGGAAACCACGGAGCGTGGAAATCTTCTCCAGCCCCGGCCAGTCCTCGTGCTTGAGCATCACGCAGGAGGGGTTGTCCATCACGATCTTGCGGATCACGCCAGGGGTGAAGATCACGTTCAGCGTCAACGGATAGTCCTGCAGACACCAGGGAATGTCGGTTCCGATCGCCTCCACCGCCTGCTTGAAATAGCCCGTGATCTGGTCGTCGGTGCGCAGGTTGGGCGTCGGCGCGATCATGACGCCGGCGGCGCCCGCGTCCATCGAGGCACGTGCGAGCGAACGCATCGCGGCAAATCCGGGTGCGGACACGCCGACAATGACCTGCATGTTCTTGGCACGCTTGATGAAGCGTTTCGCCACTTCCTCGGACTCAGCTCCCTCGAGCTTCGGCGCTTCGCCCATGATGCCGAGCACGGTGACGCCGTCGCAGCCGATCTCGGCGTAAAAATCGGTCAGGCGGTCGATCGATTTTTCGTCGATCCGGCCATCGTCGTGAAACGGCGTCGGCGCGATCGCGAAGGTGCCTTTGGCTTCGTGGGTGAGTTTTGTCATTGTTTGCCTCTGGTTCGTTTATCCCGTCGTTCCGGGGCAATCCGAAGGATTGAACCCGGAACCTCGAGCGCCGGGTCCGATGCCTTGCATCGCCCCGGAATGACGTTGTCAATCAGGTCTTCCGCAGCGATTTCTTTAAATCTTCCTCGGAGAAGAAAATCTCCTTCGCATGGGTCACAATATCCTGGGCTTTCCAGCCATTGGACGGCGGCTTCCAGCCTTCCATCTCCATCATCCGCATTTCGCGCACGCCGCGCGGTCCCGACACGCCAAGGGTCTTGCCGGTCTGGTCGCCCGAGAGATCGCTGACCATGTATAGCACGGCCGGCGCCACGCCATCAGGCGTCAGCGCCGCACTTGGGTTTTCCTTGTAGCGCGCCAGATCCTCGGTCATCCGGGTCATCGCCGCCGGCGCCAAGGTCCAGACCCGGATGTTGTATTTGCGTCCCTCGATCGTGAGCACGTTCGACAGGCCCCAAATGCCGCCCTTGGCCGCGCCGTAGTTATATTGACCGAAATTGCCGATCAGGCCTGAGGTCGAGGACGTATTGACGATCACGCCGCCGCCATGCTCGCGCATCCATTTGAACACCGGCAAGGTCGTGCAGAACGTGCCTTTCAGATGCACCTTGATGACTTTGTCGAAAGCGGCTTCGGTGGCCTTGGCAAAGCTCTGGTCGAGCAGGATGCCGGCATTGTTGACCAGGATGTCGGCGCGGCCGAAATGCTTGATGGCATCATCGAGCACCGACTGGCCGCCGGCGATGGTCGAAATATCGGCGCCGTTGGCGACTGCGCGGCCGCCCTCGGCCTTGACCGCGGCAACCACCTTCTCGGCCATCGACAGGTCGGAACCGGAGCCATCCCGGGGACCGCCGAGATCGTTGACCACGACCGCCGCGCCCTCGCGCGCAAACAGCTTGGCATAGGCCTCGCCCAATCCGCCGCCCGCGCCGGTGATCAGCGCCACCTTGCCGTCGAGTAGTCCCATTTCTTCCTCCCTCGCTTGTCCCGGACACGCTGCAGCGTGAAACGCTGCTTCGCAGAGCCGGGACCTAAACATACCGTAGGCCCCGGGATCAGCAGCGCACCGCTCTCGCTCTGCGCCGCGTCCGGGGCATGAGGCCACCTACCCCAACACCGTCTTGCCGCTCCGGATCACGACCGCCTCGCGCGCCTTCACCCGCGCTTCGAAAGAAATCACGTTGCCGTCCTTCCACAGATCGAGCGTCACGGTTTCACCGGGATAGACCGGCGCGGAAAACCGCGCCGCATGCTGCTTGAAAGCGGCCGGATCATAGTCGGCGTAAGTTTGCAGAATGCCACGGCAGGTGATGCCGAAGGTGCACATGCCGTGCAGGATCGGCCGTGAGAAGCCGGCGCGCCGGGCGAATTCGGGATCTGAGTGCAGCGGGTTGCGGTCGCCGCAGAGCCGATAAATCAGCGCCTGATCGGGACGCGTCGAAATGTCGATCGAGCGGTCGGGTGCGCGTGACGGCACCTTGTGCGGCTCGGGCGCGCCGTTGGAGGGTCCGCCAAAGCCGCCATCGCCGCGGGCGAAACGCGAGGCCACCAGGGTGGCGAGTTCCTCGCCTTTCTCGTTCTTGAGCACGGTCTGGTGCCGGATCACCGCGCCCTTATCCTTGCCCTTGTCGAACACGGCGAGTACGCGGGAATCGACCAGGAGCTTTTCAGCGACCGGCAGCGGCCGATGAAAGGTGATGTCGCGTTCGCCATCGACCACCATCACGCGGTTGAGATTCATTTCGCCGGGGCTGGCGCCCCAGGCGGCGACGGAAGCGAAGGTCGGCACAACCTTCAGCGGGCGCGGAACAGCGGCGGCCTCGTTGACGAAGGCAAGCTCCTTCTCATCCATGGGATCGGCGCCCATGCCGATGCCATAGGCGTAAAGCATCACCTCGCGATCGCCGTAGGAAAAGCGCTGATCGAGATTCTTCAGCGCCATCAGCTCTTCGTAGTTGATCGGCATGTGGCCTCACACCGGCGTAAAGAACGGCAGCGGCGGGCCATCGGTTGCCTTGAACACGACCTTCACTTTCGTGCCGATCTTCAGTTTCTCCATGTCGCAATCGACGAAGTTCGTCAGCAGCGACGGCCCTTCCTTCAAGGTGACATAGCCGATCGCATAGGGACCACTGGCGGATTTACGCATCCGGCTGAAGGTGTAGATTGTGCCCTCGCCCGAACTTTCCTCCCACACCGTCTGGTCGGAGAAGCAGAACGGGCAGATCGAGCGCGGGAA
>NZ_DASSRP010000261.1:0-20098 GCF_035701725.1 Bradyrhizobium sp. | reverse complement strand
GAAGGGCGAACTCGTCACCAACCAGCACACGCCATTTGACGATCCCTTTGTCCGTCCGCTGTTCGGCGGCCAGGAGGTGGCGAGCGGATTCACCGGTACGTTTTCGGGGGACTCGTCGGAAGTGTTCGGCACCACGCTGGTCGGGACGCGCAGCCTGTCTTTTCACGCGGTGCTGAAGTTGCTGGCGGAGGGGTAGGGCGGTCGGTCGTGGCCGTTGGCTATCCCCACACCCATCCCCACGCTGTCCACCGCCTATCCAAAGATCGCGCGGTGATCCCGCAGGATTGCCTGGGCGGCGTTATGGCCGGGGGCGCCGGTGACGCCGCCGCCGGGATGGGCGCCGGAGCCGCAGTGATAAAGCCCCTTGAGCGGCCCGCGGTAGTCGGCATGGCCCAACATCGGGCGGGCCGAGAACAACTGGTTCAGCGTCAGCGCGCCGTGGAAGATGTCGCCGCCGAGCAGACCGAATTGCCGTTCGAGGTCGAGCGGCGAGAGGAGCTGTCTTCCGATCACGCTGGCCGCAAAGCCCGGCGCGTACTGGTCGACGGTCGCGATCATGAGATCGGCGACTTCCTCGCGGGCGTCGTCCCAGGACCGCCCGTCCGGCAATTCCGGCGCGACATGCTGGCAGAACAGGCTCGCGACGTGCTGTCCGGCCGGCGCGAGGCTGTCGTCGAGCGTCGAGGGGATCAGCATCTCGACCACGGGCGCGCGGCTCCAGCCGTGCTCGCGCGCGTCGTGCCAGGCGCGGTCCATATAGGAGAGGCTCGGCGCGAGAATGATGCCGGAGGTGAGGTGATCTCCGGTGCCCGGCAGCGCCGTAAACGAGGGCAGGGCGGAGAGCGCCACGTTCATGCGGAAGGTGCCGGAGGCATTTTTCCAGCGTTGCATGCGCGTGAGAAAATCTTCCGGCAGCGCGCCTGACGGCACCAGGTGTGTGTAAAGCAGCTTTGGATTGACGCTGGAGGCGACATATTTCGCGCGCACCGTCTCGCCATTTTCGAGAGAGACGCCGACCGCGCGGTCGCGCTCGACGATCACTTCATGCACGCCGGCTTCACACGTGATCTCGGCGCCGGCCTGCCGCGCGGCGGCCGCGATCGCCTGGCCGATCGCGCCCATGCCGCCAATGGCATGGCCCCATACGCCCTTCTTGCCGTTCACCTCGCCGAAGGCATGATGCAGCATCACATAGGCCGAGCCGGCCGCGTAGGGCGAGGCATAATTGCCGACAATGGCGTCGAAGCCGAACAGCGCCTTGATCAGGTCATGATCGAAAACCTCGTCGAGCATCTCGCCGGCCGAGCGCGTGAACAGGTCGAGCAGCATGCGCTGCTGCTCCAGCGACAGCTTGCGCAGGATGTTGGCGGTGCCGAGCGCATTGAAGCCTTCGCGGATTGCGGCCGTGCCAAAGGTCTCGACGAGATTCGGCGGCGCGCGCAGCACAAGTGCGCGCAGTACGTCCGCGATCTCTTCGAGTGTGCGATTGAAACCGTCGAGCTCCGAAGCATCGTGCGGGCTGAGCCTGGCGAGCGAGTCTTTCGTGCGGCCCTCGCCGGTCATCAGATAGCCGCCGTCAGGGGCGGGGAGAAAATTCTGGACGCGGCGCTCGACGATCTTGAGGCCATGCTCGGCGAGCTTCAGATCGGAAATGATTTTCGGGTTGAGCAGGCTCACGGTGTAGGCCGCGACCGAATTGCGAAAACCAGGCGCGAATTCCTCGGTCACCGCGGCGCCGCCCACCATCTTGCGCCGTTCGACCACGCGCACTTTCAGCCCCGCGGCGGCCAGATACGCCGCGCAGGTCAGGCCATTATGTCCGGCCCCGATGATGACGACGTCGATTTCGCTCATGTAATTTCATTTCGCGTGGCTTTCGCCTGGTACGTCATTCCCGGATGGTCCGAAGGACCAGACCCGGAATCTCGAGATTCCGGGTTCGATGCTGATGCATCGCCCCGGAATGACGTCTGCATATCAGACCGCTCATGACCTGCACACCTGTCGATGCTCCACATTGCCCGATCCGCGTTCCTATGCTCCATTGCCGCCCGCAATATCCTTCCGCGTCCAGCATCACAAGATTTTCCGCCGGAGCCTTCATGACCCAATCCGATCTGCCGACAGCCGCGGAGAAGCCCTCCGCAGGCCGCAACCGGCTGGTGCTTCTGGTCTATACGGCGGCGATTTTCGTCAGCGCACTGCTGTTGTTCTCGGTCCAGCCGCTGTTCACCAAGATGGTGCTGCCGCGCCTCGGCGGCTCGCCGGCGGTGTGGTCGGTGGCGATGGTGTTCTTCCAGTCGTTGCTGCTGGCCGGCTATGTCTACGCGCATCTTTTGATGCGGATCAACAGCCGCGCGATCCCGATCGCGGTGCATCTGGCGCTGCTTATCACAGCCTTCATCACGCTGCCGCTGGCGATCTCGGCCAGCTTCGGCGATCCGCCCACATCAGGCTATGCGCTATGGCTGCTCGGCCTGTTCGTGGCCTCGATCGGCCTGCCGTTCTTTGCGCTCGCCGCCAACAATCCGCTGCTGCAAGCCTGGTTCGTTCGAACAGGCCATCCCGACGGCACCGACCCGTACTTCCTCTATGCATCCTCCAATATCGGCAGCTTCCTCGCACTGTTGTCCTATCCGCTGGTTCTGGAGCCGGTCTTCAGCCTGCGGACGCAAAACCTGATCTGGACCGCCGGGTATGGCCTGCTGATCCTCCTGATTGCCGCCTGTGGCTTGCTGTTATGGCGCGCGCCGGCGCGCTCGCCGGCGACGCTGGCGGCTGAAAGCGACGCGCCGCCGCCGTCATTCGCCCTGCGCGCGCGCTGGGTCTTTCTCGCCGCGGTCCCGTCCGGACTTCTGATTGCGGTGACCGCGCATATCTCGACCGACGTCGCCGCCGCGCCGCTCTTGTGGGTCTTGCCGCTGTCGCTTTATCTGCTGACCTGGGTGCTGGTGTTTCAGCAACGGCCGTGGTTGCCGCACAAATGGGTGCTGTGGGCGCAGCCTGCGGCGATCGCCGGCGTCATTGTCCTGCTTGCGGTCGGCGGCGAGCAGAACCTGCTCCTGACCCTCGGCGGGCATCAGCTCTGTTTCTTCGTGATCGCGATGGCCTGCCACGGCGAACTCGCACGTACGCGGCCGGCGGCCAAATATCTCACCGGCTTCTACGTCGCGCTGTCGTTTGGCGGCATGATCGGCGGCCTGTTCGCCGGCCTGATCGCGCCGAATGTGTTTTCGTGGGTCGCCGAATATCCGATCCTGATCGTGCTCGCCGCACTCTGCCGTCCGCCGACGAATGAACGCCTGCCGTGGCTGGGCCGGCTGGCCTGGCCGCTGGTGGTCGTGGTGGCGCTGGCGCTGATCGTTCTGTCACAGACCAAGGGCGAGACGTTCGACTGGCTCCAGGAGCACCGGGTCTATGTCGCAGGGACCGTTGCCGTGGTCGGCATGCTGCTGGCGATCTTGCTCGACACCGCGCGGCTCAAGCTCGCGGCGATCGCCGCATTGGCGCTGGCGCTGGTGCGCGTCTATCCGGCCGACGACGGACGCGTCGATACCGTGCGCAGCTTCTTCGGCGTCCACAAGATCGTCACGACGCCAAGCGGCCAGTATCACGTGCTGCTGCATGGCACGACCATTCACGGCGCCGAGCGATTCCAGAATAACGACGGCACTCGGGTCGAGGGCCGTCCCGAACCGATCTCGTATTACTACAAGGACGGCGGCATCGGCCAGGCGGTCGCGGCGATCCGCGCGCGCAAGGGCGCGCCGCTGCGCGCGGCTGCGATCGGCCTCGGCTCCGGCACCCTCGCTTGTGTCGGGTTGCCCGGCGAAGACTGGAAGTTTTTCGAGATCGACCAGTCGATGGTCGATACCGCGCGCGATCCGAAATATTTCACCTATGTCTCGAAGTGCCAGCCGGATTTAAAGCCGGTGATCGGCGATGCGCGGCTGACCTTCGCGCGCGAGCCTGACGGCGTCTATGATTTGATCGTGGTCGATGCCTATTCGTCGGATGCGATTCCGATTCATCTCGCCACGCAAGAGGCCATGAAGATCTACAAGGACAAGCTCGCGCCGCAGGGCGCGGTGCTGATGCATGTCTCGAACCGGCATCTGGAATTGGCGAGTGTCGTGGTCGGCATCGCCGACGCCAACGGCATGAAAAGCTGGGTCTACAACGAAGATTCCGGCCGCGACAGCGAATACATTTTCGCGACCAATGTCGTGGTGTCGGCACGCGAGGAGGCCGATGTCGGCCAGCTCGCTTCGTCGGACAAATGGGAAGAGACAGAACCCACCGCCAACCAGCGGGTCTGGACCGACGACTATTGCAACGTGCTTGGCGCAGTGTATCGGCGGCTTCGCGACGGCGAATAGGTCGGCGGCGGCCGAATCTAAAATCGTTTTTATCCCCCTACCGATGGTTCATGGAACTCGCCACATGATCCAGCGTTCTGGAATCAACTTGTCGTAATTGCGCCGAAAATGCCGCTGGCAAATTTGGCCATCGCTGCGAATGGCGCGGCGATCTGCGCGGCGGGTTCGAGCGCGTGAGTTGAGGAGGATGCCGTGTCGAAGTTCAAATGGGTATCGGTCATTGCGCTGTCGGTCGCGCTTTCGGGTACAGCCTTCGCGGCTGGACCGCGGGGCGGCGGTGGAGGCGGCGGAGGCATGCGTGGCGGCGGCGGGGGCGCCCACTTTGGCGGCGGCGGTGGCGCCCACTTCGGTGGGGGCGGAGGTGGGATGCACTTCGGTGGCGGCGGCGCCCGCTTCGGCGGTGGTGGTGCGCATTTCGGCGGCGGCGGAGCGCGGTTCGCTGGTGGTGGTGCACACTTCGGCGGCGGACATTTTGGTGGCGCCCGCGTCGGCGGCGCTCATTTCGGCGGCGGACATTTTGCCGGCGCGCGGGGTGGTGGATTCAGGGGCGGCGCGGCGCGCTTTGCCGGTGGCGGACGTCATGGCGGCGGCGGTGCTGCATTTGCCCATACGCCCGGCGGCCGAGCGGCGGCCTTCTCGCGGGCGGCCGGCGGCAGCAGTTTCCGCAACAGCCACGCTGCGCTGGGCCACGTCGGCGGCAATCTGAACCGTCAGGGGCTCAACCACCAGGGCATGATGCGCGCCAACGCCGTTCATCACGCGCTGGCGGGCGGGGCGGTTGCCGGCGCGCTGCATAACCACAACGCCTTGCGCAATCCCGACTCCCGCGCCCATATCGCGGCGGCCGCCGCGACCGCGGGATGGCGTGGTCACGACCGCAACGGCGGATGGTGGCGACATGCCCATGGCGGCTATGGCTGGGTCGGCCCGCTGTTCTGGCCGTTCGCCTATTCCGATCTCTCCGACTACGCGATGTGGGGCTATGATCCCTCGCTCTGGGATTACGGCTACGGCGACATCTATGCCGGCATCTTCGCGCCATATGACTATGCCGATCTCGCCGGCTATCTGCCGTATGGCGGCGGCTATGCGTCTTATGGCGGAGGCGGCTATTCGTCCTCGGGTGGTGGCGTATCGGGCGGAGCCGGCACGGCGCCGTCGAACGCCCCAAATGAAATCGCGCAGATGTGCGGCGATGACAGCCAGGAGATCGCCGGCCTGCCGATTGACCGAATCCAGCAGGCGATCAATCCGGACGACGAGCAGCGCAAGGCGCTCGACGATCTCGCCAACGCTTCGGTGAGGGCGGCCCAGGCCATCAAGGCGGCCTGTCCGAACGATGTCGCCTCGACCGCGCCGGCCCGTCTGGCGGCCATGCAGGCGCGACTGGAGGCGATGATTTCGGCGGTACGGATCGTGCAGCCGCCGCTCGATCATTTCTACGGTCTGCTCAATGACGAGCAGAAGGCACGGCTGACCTCGCTCGGCGAGGATCAACGACGCGGCCGCAACGATCAGGGTGCGCTGGCGCAGAATTGCGCCAACGCCGGGCAGGCCACCGAGTGGCCGGCGGCTGAAATCGAGCGCCGCGTTCATCCGACCGAGGCGCAGCGCGCGAGCCTGGACAATCTGAAGGACGCGACCGCCAAGGCAGCCGACATCCTGAAGGAGACCTGCGAGCCGAATGAAGCGTTGACGCCGCCGGCGCGGCTCGCCGCCGCCGGCAAGCGGCTGGACGCGATGCTGCAGGCGGTCGAGACCGTCAAGTCGGCGCTCGACAGCCTCTACAGCGAACTCAGCGACGAGCAGAAGGCGCAGTTCGAATCGATCGGCCCGGGCCGCGATGTCGCCGCTTCAGCGGCGTCATCGTCGGATAACGACGGCGCGGCCGCGCCGCGGCATTATCGTCGCCGCCATCACGCCAGCGTCTACGGTCTGGTGCGGCGCCTGATCGGGTTCTGAGGACAGAGGCATATCGCCGTCACGCGGATGCGCGTGGCGGCGTTTTTTTGTTCCGAATTTCGCCTAGTGATCGCCGCCGACGTTTGCGAATTTCGGAGCAGGCCCCCGGGCCGGACTTGCGGCGATCACCGCGCGGCGGTCGGCCACCGCATGATGGAATTGTTCGAGCACGAGGCTGTAGGCCGCCAGATCGTTTTCATCGATCGCGCCGTCGTCATAGCACTCCAGCATGTCGCGGAGGAATTCGTCGGCTTCTTCCTGCAAGGCGTCGAGATCCTCCACCGAGTCGGTCTTGCGTACCTGCGAGATGTGCTCCAGCAGCTTGCTGCGGTGTTCGCCGGTGATGTTTCGCTCATCGCGCCTGACGTAATGCCGCAGCCACGCGCTGATCGAGCCGAGCACCGAGAGCAGCAACAGCGCGCCCCAGAAATAGTCGCTGTACTTGTCCAGGAACGTGCGTTCGGTACCGTCAATATAGGCCGCAGCTCCCGGATGCGCCGGGATCGCCGCGTCCTTGTCGGTGTCGGGCTTCTGAATCTTCGATGCCGCGCGGTCTTCCCGGGCCAGCACCGGCCGCACCGCAAACAGCGCCCGGGTGAACGTGCCGACTGTGCTGTCGGACAGCGACTTCGGCGCCACGATCAGGTGATCGACGCCGACAGTCTCGATCTTGTCTTCGGGGCGCGCCGGGGCAGAGGTGAACGAGCTGCCTGGAATCTCCTCGGATTCGTACAGCGGATGCTTGTGCGCGATCGCCTCCGAAACGTCGATCGGAATGAAGGTCGGCTCGCCGCGCAGGCGCGCGGTCGCGATGATGGCATCAGTCGTGATCTTGCTGTCGAGCGGGCCGACCGTCATGAACGCGTCGATGCCGGGATCTTTCACCATGTCGCTGATCTGCGCGACCGAAAAGCGCGAGACCGTGACCTTGTCGGGGTTGAGGCCGGATTCGCGCAGGATCACGTTGAGCAAAGTGACGTTGACCGCGGTGCGGCCGAGAACGCCGATGCGGTGACCTGCGAGGTCGGCCACTTCCTTGATCTTGGCCTTCGATTCTTTCTTGCCGCCGCCCTTGCCCGGCGCACCGGAAGGCGCCCACAGCACCACAACGTTCTTGCGCAGAATCGCGACCGACCCGGCGCCCTTGGGCATGTCTTCGTCGGCGCGTCCAACGGCCAGATCGGTTTCATTGGTGTTCAGAAGCCCTAGGCTCTCGACCGGGCCAGCGGTCGGGATCACGGTGAGCCGGACCGGACTGCCTTCATTGGCAAAGGTCTGCGCCAGGGCCTGGATCAGCTTTTGATCTTCGCTTCCGGCCGGCCCTACCGCGATACGCAAGGTGGTTGGACGCGACAGCATGAAAGCCGCGCCGGCGATCGCCGCGACCAGCAGCAGTGCGGCGGCGATCAGCAGAAACGGCGAGCTCCGTCGCCGCCGTGCGATAGCCGCCCTTGCGTTTGAATTGTCCGCTACCGACATGCTGCCGCCAATCTAGGTATGATGCCGCGAGGCTCAAGAATGCGCTCTCGTCATTCTATCATGCTCGCTGGTTTCGCGGAGCAGGATTTATGTTGGCATGGCCGTCCGGGGCATCGCCAGCGCCGGCGAATCGCGCCACGATGCTTCCGGTTTGCAAGAAGATTGGTTAATCTTGCGGCCGGCATCCGGCCGCCAGACATGCGCGCCCGTGATGAACGCGATTTTGTCAGAACACCCGCGACGGCCAATCGTTATTTGAGCTGGCTCTCGCGGCCAATTTTCACGGCCGCGGGCTTTCCTCAGCGGTCTCTTTTGCGAACGCCAAAATCGCGGGACCTCGATCAGGCTATTGGACTCGAGTGGAGTTTGATTTGACCTCAGCGCTTCGCTTCAGATCGTTGGTATTAGCGCTGCTTGCGCTGGGTCTGTCGGCCTGTTCGCAGGAGGTCGAGTACACGCCGGAGCAGCGCAGCTGTATCGCCCAGCACTATTCGAACTACGACCCGAAGCAGATCAACCAGTGTGTCGACGTGTGCAGGATCTGCATGAAGGGCAACGTGGTGACCTGCAATACCTCGTGCCGGCTGCGCGGCGCGAGTTAATATTAACGCCACTGTCGCCGCGAAATGCCGTGCCGGTCGGCCTTGCAGGGCTTGACCGCCTCGCGAAGGCATTGAATCATTGGTGCTTTCAGGCGCAAGCCCCAAAAATGTTAGAGATTGGTATTATTAGTATCATTGTGCTGGCGGTCGGCTACTGGGTCACCCTGTGGCTGATGGGCCGTCACGACGACGTTTTGCATGGCGACTTTGTCCATGCCGAAGATGGCGTTGAGCTGCCCGCGCTTGCCGATCAACCTCTGCCCTTACGGCCGCCGTTTCCGCCCAAGCCGCCTTTCCCTGCCAAGCCGGCTGCGACCAGATCGCCGGTCCCAAAGCCTTCCGTGGCCAAGCCCGCACCGCCTGCCGCGCCTGCACCGACGCTGTCCGATCGGTCGGACACGCTGCGGACGCTGCTGGCATCCATCAAGCGCGACTTGAAGGACGCCAGCAAGCTCTAAATCAAAACCCGATCCGATCGACGGTCAGTACAGCCCGCGCTGCTGATAGTAGCCGCGCGGCGGCTGCTGGTACGCATCGCTGTAACCGCCATAGGGCTGCGGCTGTTGCGGCTGCTGCTGATAATAGACCTGCCCGTCATAGGGGCGGCGGCTCGAGCGTGGCGCCGGATAGCGCTGGTCCGTCGAACTGCCGTCAGCCGGATAGATGTAGCCGTCATCGGCCTGCTGCGGTTGCGGCTGCTGCATGGGACGGCGGCCGGGGAAGAATTGGGGCTGCGGCGTCAGCGTGACCGGCTGGCCGGCGTCAGAATATTGCGGCTGATACTGTTGCTGGGAATATTGCTGCTGATACGGCTGCTGCTGATATTGCGGCTCGGCTTGCGCCGGTTCGGCGCGCGCAATCGCGGCACGCGCTCTGGGATTGCGAGCCAGCGCCACCGTGGACGAGCCGGTCAGCGTGACGGTGGTGTTCAGCACGCCTTGCTGCTCCACCAGCGCATAGAGCGTGCTGGCATTGGCTTTCGACAAGCGCACGCAGCCGTGCGAGGCGGGGGTGCCGAGCCGACTCTCGGAATCGGTGCCGTGGATCGCGTGTCCGATCTTGGTGAAGAAGATCGAATGCGGCATCGGCGCGTCGTCGAATTCCTTCGAGAAGTGCTCCGCTTCCATGCGGAAGGCGCGGAAGGTGCCGTTCGGCGTTTCGCGCGAAGGGATGCCGGAGGAGACGGGCCAGTGATAGCGTGCGACGCCGTCGACCGCGACGGTCATCATCTGCGCATCCTTGTCGATGGTGATGTTGACCTTCGCCTGCGCGGTGCCCGCGGCAAACAGCATCAGGGTGGTTGCAACTACGAGAAGGGAACGCATGTACCTGTGGCCTCCGGTCTTGACGACTACTGCCCTGTCCCTGGCAGGCAATATGCCTGAACTACGGCCGCGGTTCCAGTGACGCTTTCGGGAGCGTTAACGATACCGTTGAGCAAAAGCCTGACCCCGAGGTGGCGATGGTGTGTCGTTCATTCTGTTCATCTTGATGTCCGCGCCTTGTCGCGGCGAAGACAGCGCGGAACCGGCCCGTCATGCCGGCGTTATGCCTTCACATTGATGGGATGAGGAATGGCAGATGATGAAGCAGGAGAAGGCGATCAAGGCTGTGGCGTATTCGGTCGATAGGTCGGCCGTGCGTTGGCTGGCGGTCGCGGCATTGGCGCTCGGTCTGATCGCCATTCCCCATCTGGCGCATGCGCAAGGCGTTGTCGGCGGCATGGAGCGCGGCGCGGCGCAGGGTTCTTATGACGGCGGCCGCGTCGCGGGACCAGTTGGATCGGCGGTCGGCGGAGCCGTCGGGGCCGGTGTCGGCGGCGCGATTGGCGCGGTAGACGGCATTCTCGGAATCCCCGGTCCACGCTGCCACGGCTACTACAACCGTTACGGCCACTGGCGCTGCTATCGGTATTGAGCTTCACAACTGCCATTCCGGGATGGTCCCAAGGACCAGACCCGGAATCTCGAGATCCGGATTCGATGCTGGCGCTTCGCTCCGGTGACAAGCGCTACGCGCTTGCACTAGGGATGACCGCTTTAGCGGTCAATTCTTCAGCCGGTACCCGGTCTTGAAGATCCACGCCACCACGATCATGCAGATGATGAGGAACGATAGCGTCATGCCAAGGCTCAGGGCAACGCTGACGTCGGCGATCTCGTAAAAACTCCAGCGGAAGCCCGAGATCAGATAGACCACCGGATTGAGCAGGGTGATGGTGCGCCATCCTGACGGCAGCATGTTGACCGAGTAGAAGCTGCCGCCGAGAAAGGTCAGTGGCGTTACCACTAGCATCGGGATCATCTGCAGCTTTTCAAAACCGTCGGCCCAGATGCCGATGATGAAGCCGAACAGGCTGAAGGTCACGGCCGTCAGGACCAGGAACGTCAGCATCCAGAACGGATGATGGATGTGCAGCGGTACGAACAGCCCGGCGGTCGCCAGGATGATCAGGCCCAGGATGATCGATTTGGTCGCGGCGGCCCCGACATAGCCGAGCACGATTTCGAAATAGGAAATCGGCGCCGAGAGGATCTCATAGATGGTGCCGACGAACTTCGGGAAGTAGATGCCGAACGAGGCATTGGCGATGCTTTGCGTCAGCACCGACAGCATCACGAGTCCAGGCACGATGAAGGTGCCGTAGCTGACGCCCTCGACCTGGGTGATGCGCGAGCCGATCGCGGCGCCGAACACCACGAAATAGAGCGAGGTCGACACAACGGGCGAGACGATGCTTTGCAGGATCGTGCGCCAAGTGCGCGCCATTTCGAACTTGTAGATCGCGCGGATGGCCCGGAAATTCATGGCTGCTGCTCCCGCCGAACCAGACTCACAAAGATATCCTCCAGCGAGCTCTGGTTGGTTTCGAGATCGGCGAAGCGGATGCCGGCATTGCGCAGATCGCCGAGCAGGCTGGTGATGCCGGTGCGGTCAGCCGAGGCGTCGTAGTTGTAGACGAGGTCGTGGCCGTCACCTGTCAGTTCGAGGTTGTAGGCCGCAAGCGCCGGCGGAACGGCGTCGATGCGGCTCTGCAGGTGTAGCTTGAGCTGCTTCTTGCCGAGCTTCTGCATCAGGTTGATCTTGTCCTCGACGAGAATGATCTCGCCCTTGTTGATGACGCCGACGCGATCCGCCATCTCCTCGGCCTCACCGATGTAATGCGTGGTCAGGATGATGGTGACGCCGGCCGCCTTGAGATCGCGCACCACCTCCCACATGCCCTTGCGCAATTCAACGTCGACGCCGGCCGTCGGCTCGTCGAGGAACAGGACTTGTGGTTCGTGCGACAGCGCTTTCGCAATCATCACGCGGCGCTTCATGCCGCCGGACAGCGTGACAATCTTGGAATCCTTCTTGTCCCACAGCGACAGGTCGCGCAGAACCTTTTCGATGTAGGCCGGATTTTTCGGCTTGTTGAACAGGCCGCGGCTGAAGCTCACGGTTCCCCACACCGTCTCGAAGGCGTCGGTGTGCAATTCCTGCGGCACAAGGCCGATCAGCGAGCGGGCGGCGCGGGCATCGCTGATGATGTCGTGGCCGTCGACCGTGACGGTCCCGGCTGAGAGATTATTGATGCCGCAGATGATGCTGATGAGCGTGGTTTTGCCGGCACCGTTCGGCCCGAGCAGGGCGAAGATTTCGCCCTTCTCGATCTCGAGATTGATGTCCTTCAGCGCCTTGAAGCCGGAGCCGTAGGTCTTGGAAAGATGGGAAACCGAGATAATGGAAGGCATCGGGGCGGTGGGGTCTCTGGGTCCTGAAAATCGGCTGATGCAGGCGCTTTGGCGGGTTTTCGTCAGATAGGCAGCAAGTTTCTTTCCGCAATCCCGCGTGGCGAAATACACGCGTTCTACGATGCGTGTGTTGCAATTTTGCGCGGTTGTCCGCAAGCCGCAGGCCGCAATATCCTGTCCGCAAAATTGTAACCGCCAGCGGCACGACAATAGTCGGCAACAACTGGCAGCAGAGGGAGGCTCGCCGCGTGTCTGCACCTAGAACCCTTTTGATTCCCCTTCTTCTTGGATTTGCGGCCTCGTCGGCCAACGCCGCTGACCTCACCATCAAGCTCGGCAATACCGCGCCCTATAGCGGCCCGGCCTCGGCCTATGGCGCGATCGCCCGTGCGGAGGGCGCCTATTTCCAGATGCTCAACGACCAGGGCGGCATCAACGGCCGCAAGATCGAATTCCTCACCCTCGACGATACCTACTCGCCGGCAAAGACCGTTGAGCAGACCCGCAAGCTGGTCGAGCAGGACGAGGTGCTGGCGATGTTTTCCTCGGTCGGCACCGCCCCGAACATTTCGGTGCAGAAATATCTCAATGCCAAGCACGTGCCGCAGATCTTTGTCTCGTCAGGCGCGACGCGCTGGAACGATCCGGAGCATTTTCCCTGGACGGTCGGCTTCAATCCGACCTATGAGCTCGAAGGCAAGCTCTACGCCCAGTACATCCTGAAGACCAAGCCGGATGCGAAGATCGCGGTGATCGCGCCGAACGAGGATGCGGGCAAGGATTATGTGCGCGGCTTCAAGGAAGGGCTCGGCGAGCACATCAATCAGCTGGTCTCCGAGACCACCTATCTTACCGCCGATCCCACCATCGACTCGCAGATGGTGACGATGCGCGAGTCAGGCGCCGATGTTTTCTTTGCCGAAGCGACGCCGAAATTTGCGGCGCAAGCGATCAAGAAGGCCGCCAGCATGGGCTGGAAGCCGCTGATCATCCTGCCCTCGGTGTCGAACTCGTTCTCGGCGGTGCTGGAGCCAGCCGGGCTCGAGAATTCCATCGGCGTCGTCACCGGCCTTTACCTGAAGGACCCGAACGATGCGCGCTGGGCCGACGATCCAGCCTTGAAGGACTGGTTCGCCTGGATGAAGAAGTATCAGCCTAACGCCTCGACCGGCGATCTCTTCAACGTGCAGGGCTATACGGTGGCGCAAATCATGGCATTGGTGTTGAAGAATTGCGGCGACGATCTCTCGCGCGAGAACATCATCAAGCAGACCAAGCAGCTCGACGGCGTCGAAATGCCGCTGCTGCTGCCCGGCATCAAGGTCACTGTCGATCCGAAAAACGTTACGCCGATCCGCCAGATCCAGATGGCGCGGTTCGACGGCAAATCCTGGGTGCTGTTCGGCGATGTACTGGGGGAGAAGTAGTTCTTTCACCTCTCCCCGCTGGGGAGAGGTTGGCGCCATGCGCCGGGTGACGGGGCGACGTTATTCGGATGAATCGTAACCCCTCACCGCAACCCTCTCCCAAAGGGAGAGGGAGCGCAGCCTCGTCGTGGCGATAGCGCCCTTACTGAAAATAATTATTGATGATGCGCAGATCGGAGAGGCTTGGCTGCGCGCCATTCATGCTGGCCTCGATCACGCGGCGGCAGACCGCGGCCGTGGCCTCATCGCGGAAGTCGTTGGCCGCTTCCAGCACCGTGCGGGCCGTGTCGAGCGCGCCGCCGTCCTGCTTCGGCGCTTCGGCGTCCGAACCAGCACCACCGCCCTTGCGGCCGAAACCTTGCCCTGCGGCCTTGCCGAAGGCAGGCACGCCTTTGCCGAATGGAATTGCGTTCATGCTCGCAGGTCTCCCCTCATCACGCGTAGAGCGCGGCCGCCAGGCCGGAATCAAGCGGCGCGGTACCGTTCTTGCGCGACTGATAGAAGGCAAGCACGCTGCGCGATGTCTCGATATTGAGACGGTCGTAGTCGGTTTCGAGCTTCTTGAGGTCGCTCGCGGTAATGCGATGATCCTTGGCGCCGAGGAACAGCAGCGCCATCGTGGTGTCCCACGAGAAGTTGAGCGCCTTGCAGAGGATCAGGAGCATCTCGCGATTCTTGTCGAACAGCGCGCGGTCGATCACATCGTTGGGCAACGCGCACAACAGCGACAGACCGATCGTGACTTCGTCGAGGCGGTGCGAGCGCGCATAGGTCGAGATGCTGGCCTCGTTCAGGTTGCCGCCCTTGTGCTGCGTGGTCACGACGCGCTTGGCGACGAAGTGGCTGCGCGAGAGTGGGCCGAATTTCGACTGCAATTCGCCGCCGAGATCGGTCACGGACGACTGGATCTGCCGCGCCATGTCCGGGCGTTCGAGCTCCAGGCGCTTGCGTACGTCGGCGGTCGCCTTCGCGATCAGCTGCTGGAATACATGGCGCGGGATATCCTTGCGCAAGCCAAGCTGCTCGGCGAGGATGGAATCGCCCTCGGCGCGCTGAACCATGTTGAGGAATCCGAAGTCGGAGAACTTGGCGCCGTTGTTGCTGGCGACCGAGTTGACGACTTCCTGGTCGCCGCGCTTGACGAGCTCGTCGGTTACGCGGGTTTCCAGCGTTTCGCGCTTGGAGATCGAGAGCATGTGCGCCTGGCTCTTGGTGCAGGCGTTGGCAACCAGCGCATAGGTCTCGAGCTGCTTGGATTCGCGCAGCACCGGGCCGGCGACTTCGATCGCATCGTCGAAGGCAAGCTTGTGAATGATGTTGACGGGCGCGTTGTCGAAACGGGCCAGCCGCTCCGACAGCTGCGCGCGAGCCGCGACTTCGATCTCATCGGCGAGCCGCGTGACCACCTCGCCGAACGTCCAGATCTCGTCGTCGCTGAAGTCGCCGGCGATCATCAGGTCGGTGGTGTGCCACAGCGCGCGCGCCCGGCTCTCGGGCGTGCCGCGCGAGACCGCGTCCTCGAGAGCGTCGAGGAAGGACTTCGATTCGTCGGCCTTCTTGGCTGTCTTGAATTGCAGGCTCATTTGGGTGCCAAATCCTTCGGCAAATCCTCTAGTGCTCGCCGACGCTACAGCCTACGCGCAAGTTTTCGGTAAAAATGGCCGCGAAGTATTGTCGATCAAAATTCGCTTAATCGCGAACCATTCGTTAAGCATTGCGGCGCCCGGTCACAATGGCGCAAGGCCGCATTGCAAACGGCCGCACCAGGCCACTTGGCGGCTGCAAGGCCGCCGCGTGACCGTCCAGGACGGCTGCCGCGGGAGCTCTCCGGCAACAGAAACTTTACCAATCGGGCTGGGGCGGCCGAACGGCGCGGATCGGGCGGGTCAAAAAAATCCGCCGGCCTTTCGGGCCGGCGGATCGTGGATCGTGACAAACGGTGGCTATCAGGGCAGCAATTCGCCGAGCGGCCCGCCGCCGAAGTCGAACAGGTCGCTGATCGCCGGACTGTTCAGCGGAACATAGGGATTGTTCGGCAGGGCGATCGGGTTCGGGTAGTTGTCGCGGCTGCGATGCGTGATCGGCTACAGGCCCCAATTCCGCTCGATGAATTTGATGATCGAGAAATTGACCGAGAGATCCTTTGAGGGCTTGCCGAAACCGGTGCCGGAATTGAGCGCGTCGCCGTCGCTGTCGAGCTGGCTCTTCGACATCGCGGGCGGCTCAAACTTCGAAGGCGGTGCCTCGGGATTGACGAGATCCTGGTCGCGGATCACGAGCACGCGTTCGGTCAGGCCCGCGAGATCGGGATTGGCGCGCTCGCTGCCTTCGATGATCAGCGCACCGGAGGCGCCGCCGAGCACCTGCGTTTTGCTGAACCCGTGCAGATGCGGGTGATACCAGTAGAGGCCGGGTGCCGCGTCGTCCGGAATGCGCAGGCGGTAGTCGAACGGCGCATCGTCCGGCTGGATCGATGTCTTCAGGACGTCATCCTGATGGCAAACCGGCGGCACGGTGAGGCCGTGGAAATGCAGATTGCTCGACACCGGCGTCATCGCGCCGCTCTCGCACGGATCGGCCTTCTTCCTGGCCGTGCAGATCGGTGCGCCGGCGAGCGCCTTGTCGATCTCAGGCGTTTGCGGATCGAGATCGAGCAGGTCGTTCTTGAAATGAATGACGAGTTCGTCGCCGGGCTTGACGCGCAAGGTCGGCGACGGCTTGCCGTCGAGCGTCAGATAGCAGTAGCGCGTCGTTCCGTCGGCGAGCTTCTGATCGAGAATGCGCAGATCTGTCTCGAGAAGTCCGTCATGGCTGCGCAGTTCAGCCGCTTCCGCAATCGTGCTGCCGGCTTGTGGCCGGACGCAGGCGTCCGGCGGCGATGGCGTCTCGCCTTGCGCGCCGGTAGCGCTGCGTAGCGATGTCAGGCCGTCCGCGGCAACAGCGAGGCAGGTTGCGGCAGCAGCACAGGAAACCATCGAAAGTCGTCGCACGCCGCACCTGTCAATACGGTGCCATCGGCTGCGACGAGGCCAAACATGGCTCGATCCAGCACGCTGCGACCGTCAAGGATTTTGCTATTCAACGAAGGAATATGTTGAAGGACCTGCAACCTAACGGCGCGGTGTTGCGGGAATCTGGCAGCTTTCTAACGCCGAAGTGAAAATTGTTTGCGACGCATCGACGCAAGGTGCGGGCGATGCGCGCAAACTGCTGGGCGATCAATTGGATGAGCCGTCGGATGACTGAAGATGCCGGCCGCCATGTTGGCAGCGCAGAGGCGCATGTTATCGTCATCGGAACAAGAGAGCGCGCGTGTTGCGCCGGCTCCGTAATATTGCGGGCCATCACGGCGGCGCTCAGCCGACCGAAATGCGATAGCTCAGAATTTCCGTTTCGCCGGGTTCGGTCTTCATGATGCCGGGCTTGTCGGAAAATTCGCCGTCGAAGTCGAGCGGGGAGGCGAAGCCGCGCCACGGTTCCAGGCAGAGGAAAGGCGCGCCGTCCGGTTTCGACCAGATACCGAGTTGTTGAAAGCCCTGCCAATGCAAGCCGATCGACGGACCACGGTCGGCGGCGTAGCGGATGCTGGAACTTGCCGGACGATCCAGAATAAGGGCGTCGTCAGCGAAAAGCCGCTCTGAAAGAGCCAGAAACTTTCCTTCGATCGGCGTCGGCTCCGGCTTTTCGCGCAGCAATCCGCCTTTCAGACGGCGAATGGGCGCAGGCTCGTCGTTCGAGAAATGGATCGCGTAGGCTTCCTTCGGCAGTTCCGGCAGCAATGGCCAGTTGAACGCGGGATGACCGCCGAGCGACGCCGGCAAGGTCTCATCGCCCGTGTTGGATATCTCGAACCGCACATCGAGATCGGCGTCGTTGACCGCGTAGCGGATGGCGAGCCGAAACGCGAACGGAAAGCGCTGACGGCTCGCGGCGTCGTCGGTGAGTTCGAGCGTGCAGGACGTTTTCGTGCGCTCGCGCCATGCGAATGGCATATCCCGCGCAAATCCGTGCTGCGTCATCGGATAGGCTTTTCCCCGGTGCCGCAGTTCGTCGTTCTTGAGTCGGCCTACGATCGGAAAAAGAATCGGCGAATGCCTCGGCCAGGCCGGGCCGGCCTGCCATAATAGCTCGTGCCCTGCGGCGTTTTTCAGCGAGCACAGCTCGGCGCCGTCAGCCTTGATGATTGCCGAAATGCGGCCGCTTGCGAGCGTGTGATCCATGGCTAGTGGTCCGATTCTAACATTTGCATCCTTTGGCGGGAGCCATTTTTGCAAATGTTAGGATCGAAGCACCACTGGCAATTATAGATTCTAGTGGAGTTTCGGATTTGACATTCGCTTTTCGAATGCTCGGCTACGGGGTAGCGAATGTCAAATCCACTCCACTAGCCCGCGCGCTCGACAAAACTGTCGACGACTTTCTTCTCGCCGGCTTTCTCGAATGCGATCGTGAGCTTGTTGCCGTCGATCTTCACCACATGGCCGTAGCCGAATTTCTGGTGAAACACGCGATCTTGCAGACTGAAATCCGATGTCGTGCCGGTGGATTTGGCGATCAGTTCGCCCTCGATCACCAGCGGCGCGCGCTTCGGCTTGGCAAAGCCGCCCGTATCCCGCGAACCGAAAGGCGATTGCCGTTCCTCAAAACCGTAGTTCTGACGGCCGCCGCCGCGCGCGCGGTTTGCCTGTGCGCGCTGCCAGCCGGGCGTGGCGTAGCTCGACCCGAAGGATTCCACATTGTCGAAACGCGAGGGGCCGAAGCCGCCGGCGCCGCCCCAACCCGAGCCGCCCTTGGATTCGGTGATCTCGACATTATGCGCCGGCAGCTCGTCGAGAAAGCGCGACGGGATCGTGGTCGACCAGGTGCCGTGGATGCGGCGGTTGGTGGCGAAATAGATTTTGGCGCGGCGACGGGCGCGCGTCAGCCCGACATGGGCGAGACGACGCTCTTCTTCGAGGCCGGCGCGGCCCTGCTCGTCGAGCGTGCGCTGACTCGGAAACAGGCCCTCCTCCCAGCCGGGCAGGAACACGTTGTCGAATTCAAGCCCTTTGGCGGAATGCAACGTCATCAGCGACACCGCTTCTTCTTCGGCGCCGCCGTCGCGATCCATCACCAGCGAGATGTGTTCGAGGAAACCTTGCAGGTTCTCGAACTCTTCCATCGACCGCACCAGTTCCTTCAGGTTGTCGAGCCGGCCTGCGGCATCGGCCGAGCGGTCCTTCTGCCACATGTCGGTGTAGCCGCTCTCGTCGAGCACGGTTTCGGCCAATTCTGTGTGTGAAGCCACTTCGGCCTGTGCGCGCCAGCGCTCGAAGCTGGCAAGAAGGTCGCGCAGGCTGCCGCGCGCTTTCGGCTTCAGTTCGTCGGTCTCGACCACGGCGCGGGCCGCCTCGAACAGCGGGATACGCCGCTTGCGGGCGTGGTCGTGCAGCATCTGCACGGTGGCATCGCCGAGGCCGCGTTTGGGCACGTTGACGATCCGCTCGAAGGCGAGATCGTCGGCAGGAGAGTTGACGACGCGCAGGTAGGCGAGCGCATCGCGGATTTCCGCCCGCTCATAGAATCTCGGTCCGCCGATCACGCGATAGGGCAGTCCCAGCGTAACGAAGCGGTCTTCGAACTCGCGCATCTGGAACGAGGCGCGCACCAGAATGGCGATCTGGTTCAGGTTCTCCTTCCGGCGCTGAAGGTCCTCGATCTCCTCGCCGATGCCGCGGGCTTCTTCCTCGGAATCCCAGGCGCCGGTCACCGTCACCTTCTCGCCGTCGACATCCTCGGTGCGCAGCGTCTTGCCGAGCCGGCCTTCGTTATGGGCGATCAGATGCGAGGCGGCGGCGAGGATATGACCGGTCGAGCGGTAGTTGCGCTCCAGGCGAATGACCTTGGCGCCGGGGAAGTCGTGCTCGAAGCGCAGGATGTTGTCGACCTCGGCACCACGCCAGCCATAGATCGACTGGTCGTCGTCGCCGACGCAGCAGATGTTGCGGGGGCGTGCCGCGAACGCCGGCGTTTCCTTACCCTCTCCCCCTGTGGGAGAGGGTGCCGAACCGCGTAGCGGTGAGGCGGGTGAGGGGTTGGGTGTGGTGTCTGTAAGCGCAAGTGACCCCTCGCCCGGCGCCTCGCTTCGCTCGTCGCCACCCTCTCCCACAAGGGAAGAGGGGACAGAAGAGCGGGGCGAGGGTGCAGACGCCGGCGCCTGCGCCAAGAGCCGCAGCCACAGATACTGTGCGACGTTGGTGTCCTGATATTCGTCGACCAGGATGAACTTGAAGCGATGCTGGTATTGCCGCAGCACATCAGGGTGTTCGCGGAACAGACGGATGTTTTCCAGAAGCAGATCGCCGAAGTCGGCGGCGTTGAGAATCTTCAGCCGCTCCTGATAGCTCGCATAGAGCTTGCCGCCCTTGCCGTTGGCAAAGATCGCAGCTTCGCCGGCCGGCACCTGCGACGGTGCAAGCCCGCGGTTCTTCCAGCCGTCGATCAGGCCTGCCAGCATGCGCGCCGGCCAGCGC
>NZ_DASSRP010000260.1:0-2295 GCF_035701725.1 Bradyrhizobium sp. | reverse complement strand
CAATGGCCTGTCGGATTCGTGGCAGGTCGCACAGGCAGCGGCATAGATCGAAGCGCCGGCGGCGTTGGACGGGACGGGCTGCAACGGCCTCGATTTGACTTGCGCGCGTATTTCATCGGCCTTGTGGAGGCGATCCTGGCTGGGTGGGCCGAACACGCTTGTCATATAGACAGCGATCGCATGCACATCGCTTTCCCGCACCGACGACAGGTTGCTGACGACTTCAGCCATCGGCCCGCGTGCGACGCCATGATCTTTATCCCAGCCCTGGCGCAGATAGTGGAACAACGCCTCGGTATCCCACGGCACCGGCGAAGGCGATCGCGCGTTGATCGCATAGGCGTGCCAATTGTCGACGTCGCCGCCGGAGAATGGCGCGCTCACACGCTCAGCACCCAAAGCGTTGCGAGGCGTGTGGCACGCGCCGCAATGGGCCAATCCTTCGACGAGATACGCGCCACGATTCCACTTCGCGCTTTGCGCGTCGTCCGGCCGGTAGGTCTCCCGCCGCAGGAACAGCAATTTCCAGCCTGCCACGACAAAGCGTTGATTGAGCGGAAAGGCGAGCTCGTTGGCGCGCGCGGGCGCGCGGACCGGTTGCCGGGTCATCAGAAACGCATAGAGCGCGCGATCATCCTCGTCGGTGACGTTGGTGAAATGGTCGTAGGGAAACGTCGGATAGAGGTGCTGCCCGGCACGATCGACGCCGGATCGCATCGCACGGCGGAACGCAGCTTCGGACCATCGACCGATACCGGTTTCCGGATCCGGCGTGATGTTGGAGGAGTAAATTGCGCCGAACGGCGTCGGCACCGGGAGGCCGCCGGCGAAAGCCCTGCCTCCTCGCACCGTATGGCAATCGTTGCAATTGCCGATTGCCGCAAGGTCGCGCCCCCGTTTGACGAGATTGGCATCGAAGGATTGCGGCGCAGGCGGTTCGATCGCCGAGATCGCGGGTCGCCACGCCACTGCAAAGGCCGCAATCACGCCGCCGGCCAAGAGCCCTGCGACGATGCCTGCAACGATTTTTGAACTTGTCATCCGTCCCAGCTTTTATTGCTTTGGGACCTTGCTAGCACAAATCCGCGCGCGGTGCGCCACCCTGTGGCGACGCCACAATGCGGATTTTTCCGGACGAGAGGGCTGGCGTTGGCTAAAGCGGGATGAAGTTAGCTTGAATCGATTTGGGATTCCCAAATCAGGGCGTTTCTGATTCACCATGCTGGCTGGGCTGGAGGCCGGCATGGATGGGCAAGCCTTACTCTTTGGATCTTCGGAAGCGGGTGGTTGCGGCGGTTGTGACCGGCGGGTTGTCCTGCAATCAGGCAGCCAAGCAGTTCGGGGTAGGCATCAGCACGGCCATTGGATGGGTGCGACGGCAGCGAGAGACCGGCAGCGTAGCGCCCGGCAAGATGGGCGGCCACAGGGCAAGGGCGATTTCGGGCGAACATCGTGTCTGGGTGTTAGAAAGAACCAAGCGAGACTTCACCTTGCGCGGTCTGGTCGCCGAGCTCGCTGAGCGCGGGCTGAAGGTTGATTACCGGTCGGTATGGGAGTTTGTCCATGCCGAGAACCTCAGCTTCAAAAAAAAGCGTGGTGGCTGGCGAACGCGATCGTCTCGACGTCGCAAGGCGGCGGGTCCAGTGGATCAAATATCAAAATCGCGTCGCACCTGAGCGCCTGGTTTTCATCGACGAGACCTGGACCAGGACCGATATGGCAGCATTGCGCGGATGGGCGCCGCGCGGTCAGAGGCTTACCGCCAAGGTTCCGCACGGCCGCTGGAGCACCATGACGTTCCTGGCGGCCTTACGTTGCGATCGGATCGAGGCGCCATGGTTTCTCGAGGGCCCCATCGACGGCGACAGCTTCCGCCTCTATGTGGAGAAGGTCCTTCTACCGACGCTTCGTCCCGACGATATCGTGATCATGGACAATCTCGGCAGCCACAAAGGCAAGGTCGTGCGTCAGCTCATCCGCTCGGCAGGGGCCAGGCTCTTCTACCTGCCCAAATACTCACCCGACCTGAACCCCATTGAACAGGTCTTTGCCAAGCTCAAACACTTCCTCCGAAAAGCCGCCGCCAGAACCATCGAAACTGTCTGCCTCGCCATCGGCGAGGCTCTGCAGCTCTTCACGCCCGAAGAATGCGCAAGCTACTTCGCAAATTCAGGATATGGACGAACCTAACTTCATCCCGCTTTAGAAGCCTAGCACGCCGCGCTCTACGCTTTCGGTACTGAGAGATCATGGCGCGCAGGCCAAATCCCGAAATGAATCCGGCGAAAAAGCAAA
>NZ_DASSRP010000259.1:0-4107 GCF_035701725.1 Bradyrhizobium sp. | reverse complement strand
AAGATGCTCGGCCTGCCCTATCCCGGCGGCCCCGAGGTCGAGCGCGCCGCGCGCGGCGGCGACCCCGCCCGCTTCGCGCTGCCGCGGCCGATGCTCGGGCGCGACGATGCGAACTTCTCGCTGTCGGGACTGAAGACCGCCGTGCGCAACGAAGCCGCACGGCTGACGCCGCCAGATCAGCAGGACATCCGCGATCTCTGCGCCAGTTTTCAGGCCGCGGTGCTGGAATCGACCGCCGACCGCTTGAGCGTCGGCCTGAAACTGTTTGAGGAACAATTCGGCCCGCCGCGCGCGCTGGTCGCGGCCGGCGGCGTCGCCGCCAATCAGGCAATCCGCGGCGCGTTGCAGGAGGTCGCGGCGAAAGCGCAGACCACGCTGATCATTCCGCCGCCCGCGCTCTGCACCGACAACGGCGCCATGATCGCCTGGGCCGGCGCCGAGCGTCTCGCGCTCGGCCTGACCGACACCATGGACGCCGCACCGCGCGCGCGCTGGCTGCTCGACAGCAATGCCACCGCGCCGGCCGGTTACGCCAATACGCGCGCGGGATTTTGAGGGGCCGATGACCGCATTCAACTCGATCGCCGTGATCGGCGCCGGCGCCTGGGGAACGGCGCTGGCCGGTGTCGCCGCGCGCGCCGGGCGCAGCGTCATTCTCGGCGCGCGCAGCGCCGAGATCGCCAAGGCTATCGCCTCGACGCGCAGCAATCCGAAACTGCCCGGTGTCACGCTGCATGCCGCGATCGAGGTGACGGATGATCTGAAGCGCGTGGCATCGGCGGACGCCATCCTGATCGCGACGCCAGCGCAGAATCTGCGCGCGGCGACGGCGGCGCTGGCGCCGCATCTGGCCGAGGGCGCACCGCTGGTTGCCTGTGCCAAGGGCATCGAACGCGGCACCCATAAATTCATGACCGAGGTGATCGCGGAAGCCGCACCGAAATCGCGCGCGGCGATCCTCTCGGGCCCCGGCTTTGCCGACGAGGTGGCGCGGGGATTGCCGACCGCGGTGACGCTCGCCGCCGACGACGAAGCGCTTGCCAAGGCGCTGGTCCAGGCGCTGGGCTCGGCGACGTTCCGGCCCTATCACTCCACGGACGTGCGCGGCGTCGAAATCGGCGGCGCGGCCAAGAACGTGCTGGCGATCGCCGCCGGCATTGCCGTCGGCAGGAATCTCGGCGCCTCGGCGCAAGCCGCGCTGATTACGCGCGGCTTCTCGGAGCTGGCGCGTTTTGGCCGTGCCTTCGGCGCGCGCGGCGAGACCCTGGTCGGGCTCTCCGGCCTCGGCGATTTGATCCTGACCTGTGCGAGCCCGCAGTCGCGCAATTTCGCCCTCGGGCACGCGCTCGGGCGCGGGCTGACACCGCCGAGCGGCAAGCTCGCCGAAGGCGCGTTCACCGCACCGGTGCTGGTCGAACTCGCGACCGCCGAAAACATCGACATGCCGGTCTCGACCGCAGTTGCCGATATCCTGCGCGGCGCGGTGACGATCGACGAAGCGGTCGAAGGCCTGTTGACGCGCCCGTTCAAGGCGGAAGGGTGATGGTTATTTCTTCTGCCCGCCGGGCACGATCTTCATCACGAAAGCCGCAGATTGCTCGGTGGTGGAATAGGGTCCCGGCACCTTGTTGCTGACCGGCGGCAGCGTTCGAAGATAGGCGACGATCGCGTTCACGTCCTCGCGGGTGAAGTTGGCGAAAGCTCGCCAGGGCATGACGCCGGCGAGTTCGCGGCCATCCGGCCGTTTCCCGGTGGTCAGCGCCGTGACGATCTGGGCGTCGGTCCAACTGCCGAGCCCGCTCTCCTTGTCCGGTGTCAAGTTGGGCCCGTGAAAAATTCCCGCGCCCGGAATCTCGAAGCCGACTTCCGAACCACCGAGAAAGCGCGAATTGTCCGGCTTGCCGAAGAAGTAACCCGGTGTGTGGCAGTCGTTACAGCCCGCAACCGACACCAGATATTTGCCGCGCGCGACGTCGGCGGCCTCCGTCCTGGATGCGGCGAGACTCATAAGCGCGAGCATCGCAAAGGTCGCAACGAAATTCATAAAACGCAGCATGGTCCCCCCGGAAAACAGATCCATTATCGAAACCAGCTTAGGCTGGCCCAACCATGCGCGCAACACGCTCTGATGCCGTCCGCATCCCGCGGAGACCGGCCGTTGATCCAGCGCAACGGTTGTCGAGACCCGCCGCGCTAGTTTTGCTCAAGCGTTTCCGGAGGCTCAGATGACCGACCGTGGATTCAAGGCAGTTGTCGTTATTCTCGCCGCGTTGGTGATTTCGGGGCCGGGCCATGCGGCGGAAAACTGGCCCGATTCCGTGGACCGGTATGTCGCGGAGGTTCGCAAGAGCGTCGACACGACGGACATGGACGGCTATCTCGCGGTGATCAAGGATCCGAACGGCGCGGCGCTGATCGACGTTCGTGAGGAAACCGAATTCAAATCGGGGCACGTCCCCGGCACCACGAATGTGTCCCGCGGCCGTCTTGAATTCCGGGTCTGGAGATCGCTCGGTTATCCGGGCAAGGTCGATTTGAACCGCAAGATCTACGTGCAGTGCGCCACCGGCGGCCGGGCCACGCTGGCGGCCAAGCAGCTCAGGGATATCGGCTTCACCAATGTCACGGCGGTCGTGATGGATTTGGCCGAATGGCAGAAGAAGGGCTATCCCTTTGTGAAGGGTGACTGAGGGCCGGATTCAGCCAAGCACGAACTTCACGAGATCGGCCATCCCGGCGCCAATGCCGTCGGGCATCACGCCCAATTCCTCGGCCGGCGCATTCATGCGGTTGACCCAGAAGGTCGGATAGCCGAACCACTTGGCGCCGGCCGCGTCCCAGCCGGCGAAAGCGGCAAAGGCAATGTCTTCCTTCGCGAGCCTGAAAGCGTCGATCCCCATCTGGTAGGCGCGCGGGTCGGGCTTGAAGGCATTGACCTTGTCGGTCGACAGATGCGGCTCGAAGACATCTTCTAGTCCCGAATTCGTCATGACCGCATCGAGCATTTTCGCGGTGGGATTGGCGAGAAACGCCATGCGGATCCCGGCGGCCTTCAATTGCTTCAGCGCCGGGGCGACATCGGGCCAGGCCTTCAAGGTGAGCCAGGTCTGCATCAGGGCGTCACGCTGATCGGCGCTCAGTTCGACCTTGGATGCCCGCGCCGCGACCAGCAACGCATCCTCGATGACATGCCAGAAGTCCGCATAGTGCCCGCCGACCGTGCGCAGCCAGGTATATTCGAAAATCCGCGTCCGCCAGGCCTCGTTCAGCGCGCGCCCCTTGTCGGCAAACAGTTCTTCGGTCTTTGCGAACACCGGACGCGGATCGGTGATGACAAATCCATCGAAGGCAATTGCCTTGAATGGGCGCGCCGCCGCCCATGCGGCAGGCGTGGCCAGCGTGGCGGCGGCAAGCGTGACGAATTTTCGACGATCGAGATGCATTCCAGCTCCCCCATCGGGCGTGGCACTTGCCCACCCCTTGACGGCGCTTATAGCTCTGTCGTGGTATGATTTGACGTCACAAGGAAGAGAATGCCGTCATGAACTACTGGCTGGTGAAATCCGAACCATCGGTGTGGTCCTGGGACCAGCAGGTCCAAAAGGGCGCGAAGGGCGAGGCCTGGACCGGCGTGCGCAATTTCACCGCGCGGCAGAATCTCGTGAACATGAAGAAGGGCGACAAGGCGTTCTTCTATCATTCCAACGAGGGCAAGGAGATCGTCGGGATCGCCGAGGTGATCAAGGAGGCCTATCCCGATCCGACCGACAAGACCGGCAAGTTCGTCTGCGTCGACATCAAGGCCGACAAGCCGCTGAAGACACCGGTGACGATGGCCGCGATCAAGGCCGACAAGAAACTCGCCGCCATGGCGCTGGTGAAATATTCGCGGCTCTCGGTGCAGCCGGTGACGGCCGAGGAATGGAAGCACGTCTGCAAGATGGGCGGGATGTAACTGAGGAGCAGGTCGTCGAACCGGATAGACCCTTTGTGCGACCAATCCGGAATGAAGACGATATATTTCAGTTGGAAGGGTGTCTTTTTGGCGCCGCTCGCGATGCCCGTGATCGGCTGCGCCGTAATGGCGCCGGTCCTGGGAAACGAAGG
>NZ_DASSRP010000258.1:0-2593 GCF_035701725.1 Bradyrhizobium sp. | reverse complement strand
GCGCTTCCCCGCCGGCAGCGCACCGTAGTCGGTCAGCATCACCGCGACCGCGCGATTCCACGCAACCACGTCCCATGTCGCGGTCCTGATCAGGGCCGGGCTCGGTTCCAGCGCGTCGAGCACGCGCTGCAATCGCGGCGTGACACCATCGTCTTTTCGGTACTGCGCTTCAGGAGGATGGCCGACGCCGAGAAGGAAGAGATGTTCGCGCTCAAGCTCGGTGAGCATCAGCGCGCGTGCAATCCGGTCGAGGACGTCGGTTGATGGCGACCCGCCGCGTCCTTGCTCGAGCCAGGTGTACCAGGTCGGGCTGATATTGGCGCGCTGCGCCACTTCCTCGCGGCGCAATCCCGGCGTCCGGCGCCGCTGCGTCGAAAATCCCAGTGCGACCGGATCGAGCTTGGCGCGACGAGTCCTGAGATAGGTCCCGAGCAGGCTGTCGTTGGCGAGGGGCTCGCTCATCATCCTGTTAGTGATTATACCACGATAATCTCACTACTTTACCAGGATACACGGGAAGCCGACATCTGTCTCCCATCAAGCGAAGGGAGACTTCATCATGCATGTGTTTGTGACTGGTGCGACTGGATTCATTGGCTCGGCGGTTGTCAAAGAGTTGATCGCAGCCGGCCATCATGTGTCGGGATTGGCGCGTTCACCTGACAAGGCCAAAGCGCTCGCAGCCGCCGGCGCCGAGGTGGTGATGGGATCGCTGGAAGATCTCGATGGCGTGAAACGCGCTGTTGCCAAATCGGATGGCGTCATCCATCTCGCTTTCAATCACGACTTCTCGAAATTCGTCGCGAATTGCGAAGACGACCGCCGCGTCATCACCGCGCTTGGCGCTGTTCTGGAAGGCTCCGACCGGCCGCTCGTGGTGACGTCGGGGACCCTGATCGTGAGCAGCGTGCCGGGAAGAGCGGCGACGGAGGAAGACGAGGTCGCGAGCTCCACCGTGATTCCGCGTGCCGCTTCGGAAGAGGCGGCCCGCGCGCTGGTCGCTAAAGGCATCAACGTCTCGGTGATGCGCCTGCCACAAGTCCATGACATGACCCGGCAGGGCCTCGTCACCTTTGCCATCGAACTGGCGCGCGAGAGAGGGGTGTCCTGCTACATCGGCGAAGGCCGCAACCGCTGGTCGGCCGTGCACGTCACCGATGCCGCTCGCATCTACCGGCTTGCGCTGGAGAGGGCGGAGCGTGGCGCCACATATCATGCCGTGGCGGAACAGGGGGTAACGCTCCGGGACGTTGCGGAAGTCATCGGTGTCAGGTTGAAGCTTCCGGTCAAATCGATCGCCGCGGAAAAGGCTGGCGCCCATTTCGGCTGGCTTGCGCCGTTCATCGGGCGCGACGCCCCGACCTCAAGCGAACTGACACGCCAGCGCCTGCAATGGCAGCCAAAGGGACGCGGGCTGCTCGAAGACCTCAGGGAGTTGGCGCTTTGACGTCAGGCGCTTTCGGCTGTTTTCTGACGAACCTTGGCCGTCCGGCAGGCTTCGCAGCGCCGTGGACGCGGTGTTCACGAAACGCGGCCGCGAGCGTTCGCAACGCGCTCCGCGAGCAGAACGATCTGGACGGCGGGAGCGGCGGAAGGCTGAACTTGTCTGCGACCTCGACGACGCCGGGTGGGACGACGCGGTGCGCCAGCGCGCCAACGGCGATGCCGGCCGAAACGGCGGCAATCACCGCTGTCATGCCGCCGCCGAGAAAGACCTCGATCCATTCCAGGCCAGCGGCGTCCAACGCGCGCGTGGCACAGTTGCGGACGCCGCACGAAGCCGAGAGCGATGCCAGCCGAAGCGGCTCGCCGTGGCGATGCTCGAAGTCAGGTGCGGCGAACCAGCCGAAGCGTTCGTCGGATACTCGCGCATAGACTTTTCCGACCATCCCGATGCCAAACAGATCGACGCTTCACATACTATGGCGACAAGCAGGCGCAAGCTTGCGGAATTAACCAATCGTTAACCAACTAAGTCGAAGCTTCTCTTCACGAAGCGGCGGAACCGGACAGCCGGGCCGGCAGTCGCTCGGGTAAGCCGGCGGCGTAGTGCCCGCCGGCTTTTCCGCTAGGGGCGAGACGTTTGGTGGGCTCCATCAACCCTGAACGGAGGATCATCATGTACGACCTGGAACAGGCCATCCGCGAGCGCGCCTATCACCTTTGGATCGAGAGTGGCTGCGAAGAAGGGCAGGCCGAGCATCATTGGCTCGCTGCGCAACGATCGATCCTCGGTGAGCAGGTTGGCGCCCGAGAGCATGCTGCCGAAGTCCCGACGAAGCCGAAGAAGGCGAGGGCGCCTCGCAAAAAGCGGGCGGCATAGTCCCTAGCGAGCAGGGCGTGTGATCTGATTGCGCAAAGCGGACGCGCTGCGGCACCTTTGCCACGTGTCTCGCTTACTGCCAGGTGACGGTTCCCGGCGTTCCGGCCAAATCGTCGCGCATTGAATTTTACTGGCGGAGCCGGAGGGATTCGAACCCTCGATAGGCCTTTACAAGCCTATAACGGTTTAGCAAACCGCCGCCTTCAGCCACTCGGCCACAGCTCCATGAGCGCGGATATGCCTGACAGCGGGCTGAGCCGCAAGCCGCAG
>NZ_DASSRP010000257.1:0-4260 GCF_035701725.1 Bradyrhizobium sp. | reverse complement strand
CCGTCATTTACAAAATCAGCAAGACCGACGGCGAGCAGCTCGAGATTCACAATCCGGTTGACATGCCGGACCCGAACCACATCGAAGAGATGCAGGAGCCCTGGATCGAGGCGACGATCCTTACGCCGGACGAATATCTGGGCTCGGTGCTTAAGCTCTGCCAGGACCGGCGCGGTTCGCAGAAGGAATTGACCTACGTCGGCAACCGCGCGCTGGTGAAATACGACCTGCCGCTCAACGAGGTCGTGTTCGACTTCTACGACCGCCTCAAGTCGGTCTCCAAGGGCTACGCCTCGTTCGACTATCATCTCACCGACTACAAGCCGGCCGACCTCGTCAAGATGCAGATCCTGGTCAACAGCGAGCCGGTGGATGCGCTCTCGATGCTGGTGCACAAGACCCGCGCCGAGGGAAGAGGCCGCGCCATGGTCGAGAAGATGAAGGAACTGATCCCGCCGCACATGTTCCAGATTCCGATCCAGGCTGCGATCGGCGGCAAGGTGATCGCGCGCGAAACGGTGCGGGCGCTGCGCAAGGACGTCACCGCAAAGTGCTACGGCGGCGACATCACGCGCAAACGCAAACTTCTGGAGAAGCAGAAGGAAGGCAAGAAGAAGATGCGGCAGTTCGGCAAGGTCGACATTCCGCAGGAAGCCTTCATTGCCGCGCTCAAGGTCGATAGCTGAACCCCTCCGAGCCCTGCAAGCTGCGCCGGACAATTCTGCATTGAGGCGCGCAACTGCGACTTGATCCCGGGGGCGAGTTGGATCAACATGGCCCTAATTGATCGCTCGATAAAGAGCATTAGGGAAACGCCATGAACAAGCCCGAAGTCTTGGATTCCGAAATGTTGGGCTCCGAAACCTCGGGCACCATGGGCCTCGTCGAGCGCGCCAAGGCGCTGGCACCGCTGATCACGCAAGAGGCCGACGAGATCGAACGAACGCGGCGGCTGACCCCGAAACTGGTCGCCGCGCTGATCGAAAACAGGCTCTACAAATCGCTGTTGCCCAAGAGCATCGGTGGCTTTGAATCGCCGCCCGTCGTCTTCATGGAAATGCTGGAGGAAATCGCCAAGGCGGACGCCTCCACGGCCTGGTGCGTCGGCCAATGCTCGGTCGTTGGCATGACGGGGGCTTATCTCGACGCGGATGTTGCACATCAGATTTTCGGCAAGCCGGACGATATCGCGGCATGGGGCGCGATCGCGCACGCGGTACAGGCGGTTCCCGGCGGCTACACCATCAGCGCACGATGGGATTTCGCCAGCGGCATGCGCCAGGCGAACTGGCTCGGAGCCCACGTCCAGGTGCTGGAAGCGGACGGCAAGACGCGAATGAGGCCGAACGGCACGCCTGAAATACGCACCATCATGTTTCCCGCATCGAGCGCTACCATCCACGACATGTGGAACGTGATCGGGCTCTGCGGCACCGGTACCGATTCCTATTCGGTCGAGAACCTGTTCATCCCGGAGAATTTCGCCGCGCTGCGCGACGACTTCAGCGCGCTGCGCGAGCATGGTCCGCTTTACGCCATCACGACCTACAGCATGTTCGGGCTCGGTTTCGGCGCGGTCTCGCTCGGCGTGGCGCGGGCGACGCTCGATGCGGCGATCGATCTTGCGCGCAAGAAGCATTCGGTCGGCATTACTGCGATGAAGGACAACAGCGCGGTGCAAGGCCTGATCGGCCGCACCGAGGCCAAGCTGCGCGCGGCGCGCGCCTATCATTTCTCCACGGCATCAAATGCCTGGCAGGAAATATTGAGCACTGGAAAACTCTCAGAACAGGGGCGAGCCGCCATTCGCCTGTCGGCGACCTACACCATCCACCAATCGACGGAGGTGGTCGAGACCGCCTATCACATGGCCGGCGCCACCGCCGTCTTCAAATCGAATCCGTTCGAGCGGCGTTTCCGCGACATGCACGCGATCTCGCAACAGATCCAGGCCCGCGACAATCATTATGAAGACGTCGGCAAGATGATTCTGACCAACAGCGCGATCCCGCGCGGACCCACCATGTGATTTCAGCGGGGCTGGCGGCCGCGCCATGCGCCGGCCCTCAAAAGCAATCAGTTATTAAGCTGTTTCTGGGAACTTCGGGTTAACCTTTGCGGGGCCTCCGAAATCCCATGTTCCAGATCAGATCGATCGCGATTCGCCTCATCCTCGCGATTTCGCTGACCGTTGCGGCGGCCTGCGCGATCCTCGGAACATTTTCGGTGCTGCAAGAGCGCTCACTGATGCGCCTGGCGCTCGACCAGCAGCTCAAGCTGCAATATGACAGCGTGATCGCCACCCTCGATTATGAAGGCCGCGCCGGACTTGCGGTCAGCGCCGTGATCGCCAATCTGCCGCCGGTCGCGAACGCCGTCGCCAAGGGCGATCGCGAAGCGCTCGAGCCGCTGTTAAAGGCCCCGATGGAAGCGATCAAGGCGCAGGGCATTCCGTTGATCAGCTTCCACACGCCGCCGGCAACCAACTTCTATCGTGCGCACAATCCCAAGCAATTCGGCGAAGACATCTCAGCTCGCCGCGCCACCGTGGTGGAATCGAACCGAACCGGCAAACCCATCGTCGGCGTCGAAGCCGGCCGCGACTCGCTCAGCATTTTCGCGATGACCCCGATCATGCGCGACGGCAAGAGCGTCGGGGTGGCCGACATTGGCGTCTCCTTCAACAAGCAGTTCGTCGAGAGCGTCAAGCAGCGTCTTGGTGTCGACCTCGCGGTGCATCGTCTTGACGGCAACGCCTTTGTCACCATCGGATCGACGTTTACTGAAAAATCCCTGGCGAGCGAAGCCGAGTTGAAGAGCGTGTTCGACGGCGCCATCGTGCGCCGCGACGCCACCCTCAATGGTCACCCCGCGATGCTCTATCTCGGGCAAATCAGGAACTTTGCCGGCCAGCCGGTCGCTGTGCTCGAACTGGTCAAGGACACGACCGCCTATGAGGCCGCCTCCGCCAGTTCCCAGCGCACCATGATCTTCGGAACGATCGTGATACTCGCTGCCGCCGCGCTGCTTGCGTTCCTGCTCGGCCGCGGCATGTCGCGGCCACTTGCCGCGATCACCGCGGTGATGAACCGCCTTTCCAGCGGCGATACCGATGTGACGATCCCGGGCGGCGATCGCAAGGACGAACTTGGCACCATGGCCGGCGCGGTCGACGTGTTCCGCCGCAACATGATCGAATCGCAGCAGCTTCGCGAGGCCCAGGAAGCGGCGAAGAAGCAGAGCGAACAGGAAAAGAGCGCGCTGCAGCGGCGCATGGCCGATCGTTTCGAGGCCGACGTCAGGAGCCTCGTCACCGCGGTCGCCCGCGCGACCGAAGACATGCAGCGCATCGCTGCGGAAATCACCGCCAGTGTCAACGGCACATCTGCGCAGGCGGCAGCCGCGGCCGCGGCATCCGAAGAAGCCTCCTCCAGCATCAACACGGTTGCGGCGGCGACCGAAGAACTCGCCTCCTCCGTTGCGGAGATCGGACGCCAGGTCACGCATTCCAGCGACGTTGCGGACGCCGCCGTCGGCAAAGCCGCGAAAACCAACGAGATGGTCACAGGGCTTGCGGCCGCCAGCGAGAAAATCGGCGACGTGCTTCGCCTGATCAGCGCCATCGCGAGCCAGACCAATCTGCTGGCGCTGAACGCAACCATCGAGGCGGCGCGCGCCGGCGAAGCGGGCAAAGGCTTTGCGGTGGTGGCGTCCGAGGTCAAGGGGCTCGCCAGCCAGACCGCCAAAGCCACCGACGAGATCGCCGGTCAGGTTGCCGCGATCCAGGCCTCCACCGAGGAATGCGTCAGCGCCATCGGCGGCATTAGCACCACCATTCGCGAGATCAGCGGTATTGCGACCACGATCGCGTCCGCTGTCGAGCAGCAGGGCGCCGCGACCCGCGAGATCGCCCACAGTGTTCAGCAGGTTGCGGCCGGCACCAGCGAAGTCGCCGTCAATGTCGCCGGCGCCAGCAACGCCGCGGAACAGTCGCGCGCGCTGGCTGACACCGTCCTTACCGCCTCCGGCGAACTGAGCCAGCACGCCTCGGCGCTGTTCAAAAGCGTCGATTCATTCCTGGCTGGCCTGCGCGAGGCCGCATAAAATAGGCTTGCATCTGAACAAGCGAATCGGGCGCATGACATCGCGCGTCAAACAAAGCCATGCTTGAGCTGATTTCGCCGATTGGTGAATTCCATGTGGTGGACGCCTGAGATAAACTGCACGCATGAATCGGCTTCTGCTTTCTATCCCGATATG
>NZ_DASSRP010000256.1:0-2400 GCF_035701725.1 Bradyrhizobium sp. | reverse complement strand
GAAGGTTTTCGTCGATTTCGCCGGCGACACCATCGATATCTTCGATCCCATCACCGGCGAAGTGCGCGCCATGAAGCTGTTCGTCGCGGCAATGGGAGCCTCGAACTACACCTACGCCGAGGCTTGCCCAAGCGAGAGCCTGTCCGATTGGATCGGCGTGCATACCAATCTGTTCAGATATCTCGGCGGCGTACCGAAGTTCGTGGTCTGCGATAATCTCAAGGCCGCCGTTAGCAACCCCGATCGCTATGATCCCGGGCTCAACCGAACCTATGCCGAGATGGCCAGCCATTACGGTACCGCGATCCTCGCGGCACGGCCGAGGCGGCCAAAGGACAAGGCCAAGGTTGAGGTCGCCGTGCAGATCGCGCAGCGCTGGATTCTGGCCCGTTTGCGCAATCAGCGTTTCTTCTCGCTGGCGGAACTCAATGCCGCCATTGGCGTGCTGGTCGTTGAACTCAACGCTCGCCAGATGCGCGGTTTCGGCTCCAGCCGTGCCGAACTGTTCGCCGAGATCGATCGTCTCAAGCTGGGAGAACTGCCGGACCAGCCATACGTCTTCGCGCGCTGGAAGCGCTGCCGCGTTGCACCAGATTATCATGTCGAGATTGACGGCCACTGGTATTCCACCCCTTACCGCCTGATCCGTGAGCTCGTCGATGTGCGCATCGCCGACAAGACCGTCGAGATCTTCCACAGGGGCCAGAGGATCGCCAGCCACGCCCGTGCGCCCAACCGCCGCGGCCACACCACGATTGCCGATCACATGCCGAGCGCCCATCGCCGCTATGGCAAATGGACGCCCGGAGGACTGATCGCTGCCGGCGAGAAGATCGGCCCCTCTGCCGCGGCGTTCTTCCAGACCGTGATCGCGGCCCGGCCGCATCCCGAGCAAGGTTTTCGCACCTGCCTCGGTATCCTGTCGCTGGCCAGGAGCTACGACAACGCGCGCGTCGATGCAGCCTGCCGACGCGGCATCCTGATCAAGGCTCGCTCCGTCGCATCGATCCGTTCGATCCTCAAAAATGGTCTTGATCGCGCTTTTCTCGACGAGACGTCCGACCACCAGCCCCTGCGCCACGGCAACATCCGCGGTCAGGGCTATTTCCACTGAACCATGGAGATCTCAATGTTGACACATCCCACCCACGAACGGCTCATCTCGCTTGGCTTGGCCGGAATGGCCAAAGCCTTCGAGGAGCAGCGACGATCACCTGATCTCGACGCCCTGTCGTTCGAGGAGCGCGTCGGATTGCTGGTCGATCGCGAAGCCGCCGAGCGCGACACCAAACGTCTCACGACCCGCCTCAAGTTCGCCGCGCTGCGCCAGAGCGCGTGCGTGGAAGACGTCGATTTGCGCACGCCACGCGGTATCGATCGCGCCGTCTTCGCCAGACTCGCCGTCGGCGACTGGATCGACCGCAACGAGAACCTGCTCATCACCGGGGCAACCGGGCTCGGCAAGAGTTGGATTGCCTGCGCCCTGGGCCACAAAGCCTGCCGCGACAACCGTTCGGTCCAGTATCATCGCGTCCCGCGCCTGTTCGAGGCGCTTGCCCTCGCACGCGGCGACGGCCGCTATGGCCGTCTGCTCAAAACCTTCGGCCGCGTTCAACTGCTGATCCTCGATGACTGGGGCCTTTCGGTTCTCAACCAGCCCGAACGGCGCGACCTGCTGGAGATCCTTGATGATCGCCACGGTCGCGCCTCGACCATCGTCACTAGCCAGGTCCCCGTCGAACATTGGCACGACGTTATCGGCGACCCCACCCTCGGCGACGCCATCCTGGATCGCCTTGTTCACAACGCTCACCGCCTTCAACTCATCGGAGAAAGCATGCGAAAACAGAACGCCCGCAACCAAACTCTTGACGCCAACTCAAACGCCTGAACCAATCACCGTGTCGGTCAAAGCGGCCGCTCATGATCGCGCGAAATACCTCTGCTCACCATCGCGTGAAATCGTTGCTCACCATCAGAGAAATGCGCAGTTGCGCGGCTGAGAAGCCGGATCAGGCAGCGGACTGAACAGGCGCCTTCCATTCCCAGGGCAACAGCTCATTGAGCCGACCTTGCGGGATGCCGGCGATCCGGGCCAGGACGTCGGCCAAACAGGCTTGCGGATCGACCTCGTTGAGCTTTGCCGTCATGATCAGCGTTGCCATGACCGCGGCGCGGTCGGCCCCACGTTCGGAGCCGGCGAAGAGCCAGGACTTGCGGCCCAAGGCAAAGCCGCGCAGCGCACGCTCCGCCGCATTATTTGTCAGGCAGATCCGCCCACCATCGATGAAGCGGGTGAACCGATCCCAGCGGCGCAACATGTAATCGATTGGCTTGGCGACCGATGACGAGTTCGACAGCCGGGCGCGCTGCTCGCGGAGCCACGCTTCCAATGCCGTC
>NZ_DASSRP010000255.1:0-16486 GCF_035701725.1 Bradyrhizobium sp. | reverse complement strand
CCTGACGGCCAATTTTCAATTGATCCGGTGCATGGAGCCGCTTTTGAAGAAGTCCGACGCCGGCCGCGCGGTTTTCATCACCTCGGGGGCCGCCAACAAGGCGACCGGCTATCTCGGGCCCTATGCGGCCTCCAAGGCCGCGCTGGAAACGCTGGCGCGGGTCTGGGCCCATGAGACGGCCTCGACGCCGCTCCGGGTCAATCTGTTCAACCCCGGCCCGATCCGCACCCGCATGCGCGCAGCGGTTTTCCCCGGCGAAGACCCGATGACCCTCGACACGCCGGAACAGGCGGCCGAATTGATCGTCCCGATGTGCCTGCCGTCATGGGATGAGAGCGGCAAGTTCTACGACTATCCGACACGGACCCTGATGAGCTTTCATCCGCCTGCATGAGGTCCCGAGCAGGGGCGGCCGCCGCTGGGCCAAGGAGCGATGGAGGTTGCGATGATGCCACGCCTGCCCCGTTTGGTACGCGCGCTCCTCTGGGGCGCGGTCGCCAGCAGCACCATCGCCATATTGACGCTTGGCACAGCCTCGCCGCTGCGTGCCGGCGAAATTCCAACCTTCGCCGTGGATGCGGCCTGGCCGAAGCCGCTGCCCAACAACTGGATTCTCGGGCAGGTCGGCGGCATCACAGTCGATTCCCAGGGACACATCTGGATCATCCATCGCCCTCGATCGCTCACTGACGATGAAAAGGGCGCGGTGCTGACGCCGCCGCGCTCAAAATGCTGCGTTCCGGCGCCGCCCGTGCTGGAATTCGACGACGAGGGCAATCTGCTGCGCGCGTGGGGCGGTCCGGGAGAGGGCTACCAATGGGTCGGGCGTGAGCACGGCATCGAAGTCGATGAGCGCGGGTTTGTCTGGATCGGCGGCAATGCCGAAAATGACAACGCCATCCTGAAGTTCACGCTCGACGGCAAATTCGTGATGCAGATCGGCTCGATTGCGCCGAGCAAGGGCAGCAATGACACCACCCAGCTCGGCAAGCCTGCCGAGACCGCGATCGACAAGGACGCAAACGAGATTTATGTCGCCGACGGATACGGCAATCACCGCGTCATCGTGTTTGATGCCACCACCGGCGCCTACAAACGGCACTGGGGCGCCTACGGCAACGTGCCCAGCGACGACCGGCAATCGGCCTACGATCCTAAGGCGCCGGTTTCGCAGCAATTCGCCAACCCCGTGCATTGCGTGAAGATTGCCAATGACGGCCTCGTCTATGTCTGCGACCGCATCAACAACCGGATTCAGGTGTTCCGAAAGGATGGCAGCTTCGTCAAGGAGTGGTTCTTCGAAAAGAACACGCTCGGCAACGGCGCGGTATGGGACATCGCGATCTGGCCGGACCCAACGCAGAGCTATCTGCTCAGTGCGGACGGAGAGAACAACGAGATCCGCATCGTCACCCGCTCGGATGGCACGGTGGTCGGCCGTTTTGGACGAAGCGGCCGCAATGCCGGCCAGTTTCACTGGGTCCATGCTATGGCGGTCGATGCCAAGGGTAATGTCTATACAGCCGAGGTCGACAATGCCAAGCGCGTCCAGAAATTCAAATTGACCTCGGACGCACTTCGATAACAACTCACTTGGGATCGCTGCGGCTGCCGGCGAGCGTCACGGCTGCGATTGCGCACGCGAGCAGAACCAGCGCACAGGCCAGAAAGAATGGCGCACCTTCGAGCTTGATCGGCGCGCTGTCACCAATGAAGTAGGCGAATGTCAGCGTAAACAGGAAGGGGCCTAAGAGCTGGGATATTGCCTGCACGCTCGAAGTTGCCCCCTGCAGCCGGCCCTGTTGGTCGGGTGCGACCTGGCTTGTCATGAACGATTGGATCGCCGCACCCGAAACACCCCATAGCGACATCACCGGAATGCCAAGCCATGACAGCGGCCCGGTCGGGGCCGCGGCAAAGATGAAGAATCCAGCCGCGCCGCAGAGCAATCCGAGTAAAAGCGCGCGCTTCTCGCCGAACAAGCGAATGATCGGTCCGATGCCGGCGCCCTGCACCAACATGGCGCAAATGCCGACCATCGCCAGCGTCAGACCGACAGTCTTGGAATCCCAGCCATAGCGATAGGTCGCGTAGAGCACGAACGTCGATGGCAAGACCACATGTGCGAGCTGCGCGAAGAAGTTCGACACCGACAGGCCGGCGAGGATGCGGTCGGAACGCAGCAGATGCAATGCGCCAACCGGATTGGCGCTTTTCCAGAGGAACGATGACCGACGGTCACGCGGCAGCGACTCCGGCAGGATCAAGAGACCGTAGAGCGCATTGGCAAAACTCAAGCCGGCTGCGACCCAGAACGGCAGCCGTGGATCGGCATCGCCAAGCAGGCCGCCGATCGCGGGACCTAGAATGAATCCGGCGCCGAAGGCGGCACCGACCTTGCCAAACACCGCGGCGCGCTTTTCAGCAGGCGTGACATCGGAAATGTACGCAAAGGCCGTCGAGATGCTGGCCGACGTAATGCCCGAAATGACGCGGCCGACGAACAGCCAGATCAATGATGGCGCCAGCGCCATCAGCACATAGTCGAGCGCCAGCCCGAAATTCGACAACAGCACCACCGGTCGGCGGCCAAAGCGGTCGGACAACGAGCCAAGCAGGGGCGAGAAGAAGAATTGCATTAGCGCCCAGGCGGTTCCGAACACGCCGAAGATGCGCGCCGCTCGTGCGGTGTCGTTGTCGACGAAGCTTTCGACCAGTTTCGGCAGGATCGGCATGATCAGACCGAGCGCCAGCATGTCGAGCAGGATCGTGACGAAGATGAAGGCGACCGCGGCGCCCCGCGCCGGCGATGTTGCGAGCGGCGGATCGACGGCGCTGGTCTCGCTCATGAGGGACGCTTTCGCTTGTGCGCGAAAGGATTGGCCTTCTCACGGAGCGCAATCCGCATCGGCGTGCCCGGCAGGCCGAACTCCTCGCGCATCGAATTCACCAGGTAGCGCAAGTACGACTGCGGCACGGCGTCGGCGCGCGAACAGAACAGCACAAAGCTGGGCGGCCGCGCCTTCGCCTGCGTGATGTAATTCAGCTTCAGCCGGCGGCCGGAGACCGCAGGCGGCGGGTTGGCGTTCACCGCCTGCTCGAACCAGCGATTGAGCGCTGCCGTCGGCACCCGCCGGTTCCACACCTCGTAGGCGTCTTCGATCGCACGCATCAGCCGGTCAATGCCCTCGCCCATCAGGCCCGATACCGCAACCAGCGGCGCGCCCTTGACCTGCGGCAGCCAGTGATCGGCCTCGCTACGCAGGGCCGAGATCGCGCCCGGCTTGGCCTCCGTCAGGTCCCATTTGTTGACGGCGATCACGAGCGCCCGGCCCTCGCGCTCGATCAGGTCGGCGATGCGCAAGTCCTGCTCCTCGAACTTGTTCTGTACGTCCGTCATCAGCACCACCACTTCGGCAAAACGAATCGCGCGAAGCGCATCGGCAACTGACAGCTTTTCGAGCTTCTCTTCGATCCGCGAACGCCGCCGCAGTCCGGCGGTGTCGAACACGCGAAATTCGCGATCGTTCCAGGTGATCTCCACCGCGATGGAGTCACGGGTGGTGCCGGCCTCCGCGCTGGTCAGTAGCCGCTCCTCACCAAGCAGGCGGTTGATCAGCGTCGATTTTCCGGCATTGGGACGGCCGACCACGGCGACCCGGATCGGCCGCCGGGTCATGTCCGCTTCGCCGTCGACAATCTCCTCATCGCCCGCGGCTTCGTCCTCGGCTTCCGGCATGACCGCGCGCAGCGCCTCGTAGAGATCGCCCATACCCTCGCCATGCTCGGCCGAAATCATGATCGGTTCGCCCAGGCCGAGCGCATAGGATTCCATCGCGCCGATCTCGCCGTGCTTGCCTTCGCTCTTGTTGGCGAGAAGGATAACGGGCTTATTGGCGCGGCGCGCATAGTCGGCGAAGGTGCGGTCGTTTGGCGTCAATCCGGCGCGCGCGTCGATCACGAACATCAAAGCGTCCGCCAGGCCGATCGCGGTTTCCGTCTGCTCCTGCATCCGCGCCGTGAGCGAACCTCTGGCACCTTCGTCGAGCCCGGCCGTATCGATGACGGTAAAGCGGAGATCGCCGAGCCGTGCCTCGCCCTCACGCCGGTCCCGCGTCACGCCCGGCGCATCGTCGACCAACGCAAGTTTCTGTCCGACCAGACGGTTGAACAGCGTCGACTTCCCGACATTGGGCCGGCCGATAATGGCAATCGTAAAGGACATCAGAGATCCGGAACGCGCGGGAAAAACACGAGCCCCCAGCCATCAACCGGACAGGTCCTGGCCGAGCCGTCGCATCAAGCGTTAGCGCGTAAACGTACCGCCCGGAAGTGGCGCCGGGAACGGCGCGGCTGATTGTTGCGTGGGCTGCGCCGGGGGTGCGGCCGATTGTGCATCGGCGGGCTGGTCGGCCGGCGGGGCTGTCGTGCGCTGGCGCACGATTTTCTTCTTCGGCGCAGGCGGCGCGGCCGCTGTGGTGTCTTCTTCGGGCGGGGCGGAAGGATCGGTGCTGGCTGTCGCCGCCGCAGGCTGCTTGCTCTTCCTGGCCGTCTTTTTCGGCTTCTCAGGAGGCGGCGGCGGCGCTTCCGCCTGCTGCGCGTTCTGATCGACCTCCTGCTGCGAGGCGCCCTTGTAGAGCGACTTCGGGACGCCCTGTTCAAGGCCGGGTACGCCCTCCGGGAATACCGGCTTGCGGTCGCCTTGGAGCTTCTTCTTGGTATCGATCCAGTCGAGCCAATCCATCGGATCGAAGCTGTTCACGCTGCTCGAGCAGCCGGCAATCGCGGCCGAGAGCGCGACGAGAACGAAAGCGGCGATCAGACGTTGCAGGCGAGGCATGGTCGATTTCTCGTTCAACGTTTTACCGTCGTCAGCTCTTGGCAACCGGTGGAAGCAACGCTTGCAACGCTTCGGCACGCTGGCGAAGGGCAGAGGGCGTCTCGCCGTCGCCGGCGATCATATCGAGCCATTGCCGGGCGGCGGTCGTGTCGTTGGCGCGCCAGGCCGACAAGGCCAGCAATTCGCGCGCGGTATGGCGGAATGTCGCGTCCGGCTTGGTGGCAGCCTCAAGCCGCTGCAGCATGTTGGGATAGCTGTCGGTGTCCACGAGCAGCCCGGCGGCACGGACGCGCGCCAGCTCTTGCAGCTCAGCGCCGATGCTGCGGTCCGCGGCAAGCTCGTCGTACATTTTCGCGCCCGCCTTCGGGTCACGCGCCGCAGCTTCGCCGGCAGCGCGCAGACGCGCCAGTATGCGATAGCCTGACGGTGCCGTGGTCGCGATTTTGTCGAAGGCCGCTTCCGCCTCGGCGTTCTTGTTCTGATCGGCAAGTTCGATTGCGGCTTCGAACGCAGCGCTGGCTTCGGCCGCCTTCTGGGCTTCCAGATACTGATAGCCGCGCCAGGCGCCGACGGCGGCGACGATCAGGACGGCGGCCGCGATGATATAGAGCGAGTACTTGTCCCAGAGCTTCTTGAGTTGCTCCCGGCGCACTTCCTCGTCAACTTCATCAAATAGTTCAGACACTTAAAAGTACCCCATCCCGGCCTCAAACGCCTGGAACCCCAGGGCGCGATTCATCTGCCCCTTCGATGGCGGTCGCGTTAGCCTAGTGATATGGCGGTGGCAAGGCAAAGTGAGCCCTGTCAAAGCGTTAACGGCGGCGCCTGAGGGGTTATCCACCTCCGCCACGGGCGAGCCGTGTGCTTACGCCTTTGCCTTCATTCCGTAAACATGTTCCGGACCCGGGAAAGCCCGGGAGCGGACATCGGCCGCATAGCCCTGGATAGCCGCCTCGATCATCGGACCGAGGTTGCCATAGCGGCGGACGAATTTCGGGGCCCGCGGCGACAGTCCGAGCATGTCCTCCAGCACCAGCACCTGACCATCGCAGGCAGCACTGGCGCCAATACCAATGGTCGGAATGTCGATCTCTTTCGTGATCTTGCACGCCAAGGGCTCGGCCACCGCCTCAACCACGACCGAAAAGGCACCGGCCTGCGCCACAGCAGTCGCGTCGTTCTCGATTGGCGCCCAGCTCGCCTCCTCGCGTCCCTGGGCACGGAACGAGCCCAGCGTATTGATCGACTGCGGCGTCAGGCCGATGTGGCCCATCACCGGTATGCCGCGTTCGACCAGAAACGCGATCGTTTCCGCCATCCGCGCGCCACCCTCGAGCTTGATCGCGCCGCAATGGGTCTCCTTCAAGATCCTGACCGCCGAATGAAAGGCTTGTTCCTTCGAGGCCTCGTACGAGCCAAATGGCATGTCGACGACAACGAGCGCGTGCTGCGAGCCCCGCATCACGGCGCGACCCTGCAAGATCATCATATCGAGCGTCACCGGCACGGTGGTTTCAAAGCCGTGCATCACGTTACCGAGGGAGTCGCCGACCAGGATGACGTCACAATAGCGGTCGACGAGAGCCGCCGTGTGGGCGTGATATGACGTCAGCATCACGATCGGTTCGCCATTCTTGCGCGCGCGGATATCGGGAGCCGTTTTGCGCTTGATCGCTGCCTGAACCGACATGTTTTAAACTCCTACGACCGGAACGCCGATCACGACCGGATGGAACGCGAAGGCAAGTGCGAGATAGACGACAATTCCAATGGCGACCGCAATCGCATCGTTGCCCCAGCCGCCGACCGGAATCGGTGGACCACCGGGGTCAGCGCGGCGTTTGAGCGAGATGCGATCGAATACTGCCCACCCCAGGAACGAACCGAACAGGATGATCGAGCCGAGATCGCCATTGACGAGCAGATGCGCTGCCGCCCAGAGCTTGACGCTCGCCAGCATCGGATGCTTGAGGGCCGTGTAGATGTGTCCGCGCAGATAGGATGCCACGAACAGGATCACCGCCGGCAACATCAGAGCGACCGTGACGTGCTTAAGAATGCGCAGCGTTTTCGGGGAAACCAATCCTTCCCAGACGTCGATCATTCCGGCTGCGCGGTAGTGCCCGAAGCCCCAGGCGATCAGCGCAATCCCGAGTACGGAGACGAGTGCGTAAACGAGCTTATAACTGCCTTCGCCCATCGCCGAGACAAGACGGCCGCGCAAGTCGCGGTGGGCCGGCAACATGTGGATGCCGAGAAACAGGGCAAGGCCCAGGATCATCACCGCCAGTCCCATCACGTCCCCTCCGCGTTAAACCCATGCGGGGCTACCGGGTACACGTTCGCAAGCCGCACAGCAATGCAGGAGATGGCGAGTCGAGCGCCCGGCGGCAAGGCAGGCCAGACTCAATGGCCGCTAGGGCGTGGCGTCCGGCTTCCCGATATCGCGGTTGTCGACATAGCGGATTGCGATCGGCCGCCCCGCCAAAGCCCCGCCGAGATTGCCGGTGAACTTGAGTGGCACGCAGGCGTCGATGGAGTCGTTGATGGCCTTGAAATAGGTGTTGCGGACCTCGGCGGGCGTGCCCGCGGTGGCAAACGTCAGGCGCGGCGGACCAATCAAGTCGCCCGACCGCTTGAAGCTGAAACGCACGGTCATCTGCATCCCCTCTTTCGCCGAGTCCGGCTGCGGCGGCGTCCAGCAGGAACGCAAGGCGGCAAAGAGGTCGCCGATATTGTCCAGATCATGATCCGGCTTTTGGTACTTCGACGCGTCTTCACTGGACGGCTTGCTCTCGACCGTCAGTTGCAGGTTCTCGCCATAGGGATAATCGATTTCGGGAATGCAGGGACCACGGCTGAATACACTGCAAAAATACGGCGTGCACGGATGATGGGACAGCACGCTGCACGGCTCATGCGAAAATGGGATCGGATTGGCACGGTGCCCACGCCTGGCATCGGCGCTTCCTGCAGAGGCCAAGCCTAGAGCGACAACGACGAAACAGATGGCAATGCGACCAAGCATGCGTTGCGTCCCGGAGTCATAACCCCGGCATAATGTAACGCCAAATCGCGGGTAATGGTCAGCATTGTCGGTAGCAAGCTATTCACATCCTCGCGCGTGATCCGGCTCAAGCGCTAGGCCTTCTTTTTCACGTCCTTGACGCTCGCGAAGGTGATACCTTCGGCACGTTCCTTGGTGTAGCCGAGATAGAATTCGTTCTTGGCAAGGAATACCGGGTCGCCGTCGACGTCGTCGGCAACACCCGAACCGTTGGCAGCGATGAACGCGTCGAGCTTCTTGCGGTCGTCGGAGGAAATCCAGCGCGCCAACTGGAATTCGGAAACTTCGAATTCGACCGGCAGCGAATATTCCGCATCGAGCCGCGCCTTGAGCACATCGAGTTGCAGCGGCCCGACCACGCCGACCAGCGCCGGCGCGCCGTCACGCGGCCGGAACACCTGCACGACGCCCTCCTCCGACATCTGCTGCAAGGCTTCCTTGAGCTTCTTGGCCTTCATTGCGTCGGTCAGCCGCACCCGGCGTACGATTTCCGGCGCAAAGCTCGGCACGCCGACAAAGATGATGTCCTCGCCTTCGGTCAAGGTGTCGCCGATGCGCAAGGAGCCGTGATTGGGAATGCCGACGACGTCGCCTGCGAAAGCTTCGTCCGCCACCGAGCGGTCCTGGGCAAAGAAGAATTGCGGGCTCGACAGCGGCATGGTCTTGCCAGTGCGCACGAGCTTGGCCTTCATGCCCCGCGTCAACTTACCCGAGCACAGTCGCGCAAATGCGATGCGGTCGCGGTGGTTGGGGTCCATATTGGCCTGGATCTTGAAGACGAACGCGCTCATGCGCGGCTCAGCCGCATCGATCTTGCGCAGATTGCTTTCCTGCGCCCGCGGGGGCGGCGCAAAGCGGCCAAGCCCTTCCAGCAGATCGCCGACGCCAAAGTTGCGCAGCGCGCTGCCGAAGTAGACCGGCGTCAGATGTCCCTCCCGAAACGCCTCGAGTTCGAACGGCTTACAGGCTTCCGAAACCAGCTCGAGTTCTTCCTTGACGCCGGCGACGTCGAGATTGGCGTTGAGGCCGGCAAGTTCGGCAATATCGATCTGCTGTGCCGCGCCGGTCTTGGCGCCGCCGCCTTCCAGAAGGCGGACGCCGCCGGTCGCGATGTCGTACGTTCCCAGAAAATCGCGGCCGCGGCCGACCGGCCAGGTCATTGGCGTGGTGTCGAGCGCCAGCGTCTTTTCGATTTCGTCGAGCAGTTCGAACGTGTCGCGGCTCTCGCGGTCCATCTTGTTGATGAAGGTGATGATGGGGATGTCGCGAAGACGGCAGACCTCGAACAGCTTGCGGGTGCGTGCTTCGATACCCTTGGCGGCGTCGATCACCATGACCGCGGAATCAACCGCCGTCAGCGTGCGATAGGTGTCTTCGGAAAAATCTTCATGGCCCGGCGTATCGAGCAAGTTGAAAACGAGGCCGTCGAACTCGAACGTCATCACCGAGGTGACCACGGAAATCCCGCGCTCACGTTCGATTTTCATCCAGTCGGAACGGGTATTGCGACGTTCGCCCTTGGCCTTGACCTGCCCGGCCAGATTGATCGCGCCCCCGAACAGCAGCAGTTTTTCCGTCAGCGTGGTCTTGCCGGCGTCAGGATGCGAAATGATCGCAAAGGTGCGCCGTCGCGCCACCTCGCTCGCAAGCGGCGACGAGGGCGAAGAATCAGCGCTAAGGGCAAGATCGGACATGGGCGAAGCGTTTGGCAGGGAAACCGAGCTGGATCAAGGGATGGCCAGCGCTCCATATAGGCAATGCGCCAACGCTTCCAACCGACCTCGTCCGCCTACCTCAACAATATTACCAGCCCGTAGGCCGCGGCGGCGATGCCCGCGGCGGCCGGAATGGTAATCACCCAGGCATAGACGATCGAACTCGCCACATTCCAGCGCACCGCGGAAACGCGCCGTGCGGCCCCGACCCCCACGATAGCCCCCGTTATGGTGTGTGTGGTGGAGACCGGAACCCCCAGAAAGGTCGCCAGGAACAAGGTCGCCGCCCCGCCGGTCTCGGCGCAAAATCCCTGCATCGGCGTTAGCTTGGTGATCCTCAGGCCCATGGTCCGGACGATCCGCCACCCCCCCATCAGCGTGCCGAGCGCCATCGCCATCTGGCAGGCAATCACCACCCAGAACGGCACGTGAAACTCCGAACCCAGCTTGCCTTGCGAGAACAACAGGACCGCAATGATGCCCATGGTCTTTTGCGCATCGTTGCCGCCGTGACCGAGCGAATAGAGCGAGGCGGAGATGAACTGCAGGATCCGAAACGCGCGGTCAACCGCGAACGGGGTCGAACGAACCGACGCCCATGACACGATCACGACCAGCACGAGCGCAAGGAGGAATCCGACCAGCGGCGACAACACGATCGCGAGCAACGTCTTGGTCAGTCCGCTCCACACCGCCGCCGAAATTCCGGCCTTGGCCATGCCCGCTCCGACCAGACCGCCGATCAGCGCGTGCGAACTCGAGGACGGAATGCCCAAAGCCCAGGTGATCAAATTCCATACGATGGCACCGACCAGCGCCGCGAAGATCACGGACACATCGATAATACTGGGCTCGATGATGCCGGTACCGATGGTCTGGGCCACGTTCAATCCAAAGACCATGAACGCGACGAAATTGAAAAATGCCGCCCAGAACACCGCGTATTGCGGCCGCAAGACCCGGGTCGAGACGATCGTTGCAATCGAATTGGCGGCGTCGTGCAGTCCGTTGAGAAAGTCGAACAGCAGCGCAACGGCGATCAGTCCGACCAGAACGGGGAATCCAAGCGCGGCGTCCACTTCGCTAACCCTGCCCTAGACCTGTTCAATCACAATGCTGCTGATCTCGTTCGCCACGTCGTCGAACCGGTCGGCTACCTTCTCGAGGTGATCATAGATTTCGACGCCGACGATGAAATCCATCGCATTAGCTTCGCGATGTTTCAGAAAGAGTTCTTTCAATCCGATGTCGTGAAGATCGTCGACCCGCCCCTCCAGCTTCGTGAGTTCCTCGGTAATGGTGGTCAGCAGCGCCACGTTACTGCCGATCGACTGCAACAGCGGCAATGCCCGGCCGACCAGTTCGGCGCACTGGACAAGAAGCGTTCCGATCTCCCGCATCGGCGGCTCGAAGCTTCGAACCTCGAACAGCATGACCGCTTTCGCCGTTTGCTGCATCTGGTCGATGGCGTCGTCCATCGAGGTGATCAGGTTCTTGATGTCGCCGCGGTCAAACGGCGTAATGAACGTGCGCCGCACGGCGGTCAACACCTCGCGGGTGACATTGTCGGCGTCGTTCTCGAACTGGTTGACCCGTTGGCAGTAAACCGGCGTTTCCTCACCGCCCTGAAGCATGCCCTGCAGCGCGAGAGCGCCCTCGCGCACGGCCTGGGAGTGTTTGGCAAAGAGCTCGAAAAAACGCTCCTCCTTGGGCAGGAAGGCGCGAAACCAACGCATCAACATGGCTAAGTCCAGATCGCAGACAGGCCGGGATAGCCCGTCACATATCTGTCATAAATCAATTTGGACAAGATGGCATGTCGCACAGCCGGCGGAATCGGCGCTCATCCACGGCTTTATCGGCCAAAAGATCGCGGACAAACCCCCGCCTCCTCTAGAGCGAACGGCGGAAAAAATGCGCGATTTCGCCGACAATGCCGCGGCGGAACGTCAGCACGCAAGCCACGAAAATCGAGCCTTGGATCACCGTCACCCAGGAACCAAAGCCGGCAAGATATTGCTGCGTGGCAACGATGATGACAGCGCCAATCACCGGGCCGTACACCGTGCCGAGGCCGCCGACCAGCGTCATCAGCACAATTTCGCCAGACATGCCGACCTCGACATCGGACAGCGAGGCGTTCTGGACAACGAACACCTTCAATGCGCCAGCCAGTCCGGCCAGCGTTCCGGACAGGATGAAAGCCAACAACTTGTACTGGTCGGTCTTGTAACCCAGCGAGATCGCGCGCTGCTCGTTCTCGCGGATCGATTTCAGCACCTCGCCAAACGGCGAATTGATGGCGCGAAAGATGATAAGGAAGCCGAGCAGGAAGCCGGCGACGATGACGTAATAAAGCACGGTCGGCTTGGACAGGTCGAGGATTCCGAGCAGATAGCCCTGCGGGATGCCTTGGATGCCGTCTTCACCATGCGTGAACGGCGCCTGCAGATAGATGAAGTACATCAGCTGCGAAAGCGCCAGCGTGATCATCGCGAAATAGATGCCCTGGCGGCGGATCGCGACGAGGCCAGTGATTGCGCCGAGGGCGGCTGCACCGGCCGTACCAACCAGCAAGCCGAGCTCGGGCGGGAAACCCCACACCTTGACGGCGTGGGCGGTCACGTAGCCGCCTGTGCCTAAGAACATCGCGTGTCCGAACGACAGCAACCCGCCATAGCCGATCAGCAGATTGAATGCGCAGGCAAGCAGCGCGAAACACAAGGCCTGCATCACGAAGAAGGGATAGAGTCCTGTCAGCGGCACCAGTAGAAGCAGCACGGTCAGGATCGCAAACGCGATCATCTCGTCGCGGATCGCGCGCGGGGTTACCGGTATGGTGTCATCCGTCATTGCCGTCATAGCTAGCGCCCACTTTCCGAAGTTCGTCTTCCCTCGCAGCGCCCACTCTCCACGAACTTCGGAAAGTTATGGGCGCTAGCAAGAAATTTCGGCTCTAGTGCCGTTCTTCTATTTGAAGTTCCTGATCGGATTCGCCGCTTGCAGTGCAGGAACTTCAAATAGACGGCACTAGGCCGCCCGTCCCGTCAATCCCGTCGGTTTCACCAGCAGCACCAGCACCATCAGAACGAACACGACGGTGTTGGAGGCCTCCGGGTAGAAATATTTCGTCAGACCCTCGATCAGGCCGAGCGCAAAGCCGGTAATGATCGACCCCATGATCGATCCCATGCCGCCGATCACGACCACCGCAAACACCACGATGATGATGTTCTCACCCATCAGCGGCCGGACCTGGTTGATCGGCGCCGACAACACGCCGGCGAGCGCTGCCAGACCGACGCCGAGGCCATAGGTCAGCGTGATCATGCGCGGCACGTTGATGCCGAAGGCGCGCACCAGCGTCGGATTCTCGGTCGCCGCGCGCAGATATGCGCCAAGCCGCGTCCGCTCGATCAGGTACCAGGTCGCCAGGCAAACGATCAGCGAGAACACCACGACCCAGCCGCGATAGATCGGGAGGAACATGAAACCGAGATTCATGCCGCCCTTCAACTCATCGGGAATGGCGTAAGGCAAACCGGACGAGCCGAAATAGTTCTGGAAGACGCCCTGAATGATCAGCGCGAGGCCAAAGGTCAGGAGCAGGCCGTAGAGATGATCGAGGCCGGACAGCCATTGCAGCATGGTCCGCTCCAGGATCATGCCGAAAATGCCGACCGCAATCGGCGCGAGCAGCAGCGCCCACCAATATCCGATACCCCAGAGATTCAGCAGGAAATAGGCGCAGAACGCGCCCATCATATATAGCGCGCCATGCGCAAAGTTGATGATGTTGAGCATGCCGAAGATCACGGCAAGCCCGAGGCTCAGCAGGGCGTAAAACGAGCCGTTGATCAATCCAACGAGGAGCTGGGCATAGAGAGCTTGCATATCGGTCGATCTTTCAACTCATGCTGCCGCGGAAACGAGGCGGCCCCGCGGTCGCGAGGCCACCTGAATTGCTCGCCTACTTCTTCAGGAGCGCACACTTGCTTTCGGCAAGCGGCGTGAACGCCTGATCGGCCGGAACCGTGCCGACCAGCTTGTAGAAATCCCATGGTGCCTTGGACTCCGACGGCTTCTTGACCTCGAACAGATAGGCCGGGTGAATGGCACGGCCATTCGGCTGAACCTCGCCCTTGCCGAACAGAGGATCGTCGGTCGGCATCGACTTCATCTTTTCCACGACCTTGACGCCGTCATGCGGATTACCGCCGAGCGCCTCGAGCGCCTTGAAGTAATGCATCAGGCCCGCATAGACGCCGGCCTGCACCATGGTCGGAGGCGCGCCGTTCTTCATCCGCGCGGCGAACTTCTTGGAGAACTCACGGGTCTTGTCGTTCATGTCCCAGTAGAACGTCTCGGTGAAGTTCAGCCCCTGCGCGGTTTCAAGTCCGATCGCCTTGACGTCGGTGATGAACAGCAGCAGCGCTGCGAGCTTCTGACCGCCCTTGACGATGCCGAACTCGGCCGCCTGCTTGATGGTGTTGGTGGTGTCGCCGCCGGCATTGGCAAGGCCGATGACCTTCGCCTTCGAAGCCTGGGCTTGCAGCAGGAACGACGAGAAATCCGCGGTGTTCAGCGGATGCTTGACCCCGCCGAGCACCTTGCCGCCGTTGGCGAGGATCACCGCCGTGGTGTCGCGCTCCAGCGCCGCACCGAACGCATAGTCCGCGGTGAGGAAGAACCAGGTATCGCCGCCCGCCTTTACCAGCGCCTGCCCCGTGCCATGAGCAAGCGTGTAGGTGTCGTAGGTCCAGTGCACGGTGTTGGGCGAGCACTGCGCATTGGTGAGGTCCGAAGTCGCCGCGCCGGAGTTGATAAAGACGCCGTTCTTTTCCTTGACGACATTATTGACCGCGAGCGCGACGCCGGAATTCGGCACGTCGACGATGACGTCGACCTTTTCGACATCGAACCACTGCCGCGCGATCGCGGTGCCAATATCGGGCTTGTTCTGATGGTCGCCCGAGATCACGTCGATCTTCCAACCCTTGGCTGTCAGGCCTGAATCCTCGATCGCCATCTGGGCGGCAAGCGTCGAGCCAGGACCGCCGAGGTCGGCATACAGGCCGGATTGATCGGACAGCGCGCCGACCTTCACGGTCTTATCCTGGGCACAGGCGAATCCTGTGGCGGCGAGACCGATGGCGGTGCTGAGCAACAGGCTGACGAAAATTTTGTTCTTCATTGGCAGTCCCTCTGACGATCAGCGTTGCTTTTCAGACGCCGAGATAGGTGTGAAGCTTGTCCATATTGGCTTGCAACTCCGCATTGGCGAAGCCGTCGATGATCTTGCCGTGTTCGACGATGTAGTAGCGATCGGCGACGGTCGCGGCGAAACGGAAGTTCTGCTCGACGAGCAGGATGGTAAAGCCCTCGCTCTTGAGGCGCTTGATGGTCTGGCCGATCTGCTGGATGATGACGGGCGCAAGTCCTTCGGTCGGCTCATCGAGCATCAAAAAGCGTGCGCCGGTACGCAGGATGCGCCCGATCGCCAGCATCTGCTGCTCGCCACCCGACAATTTGGTGCCCTGGCTGCTCAGTCGTTCCTTGAGATTGGGAAACAGACCGAAGATCTGATCGAGCGACAGTCCGCCGCTGCGGACCGTCGGCGGCAGCAGCAGGTTTTCGCGAACGTCGAGGCTTGCGAAAATTCCGCGCTCCTCGGGACAAAACGCGATGCCGGAACGCGCAATCCTGTCGGACGAGGCGCGGATGATTTCCTTGCCGTCGAAGCGGACGGAGCCGGTGCGCTTGCCGATGATACCCATCACCGACTTCAGCGTGGTGGTCTTGCCCGCGCCGTTGCGGCCGAGCAGCGTCACCACCTCTCCGGCATTCACCTCGAAATTGATGCCGTGCAGGATGTGGGATTCGCCGTACCAGGCTTCGAGGTTCTGTACCGCCAGAATCGGCGCGGCGGAGGACGACCGCGCTGCGGCGGCTTCGGCCATTTTGACATCAACCATGGCCGGCCCCCAAATAGGCTTCCTTCACGCGCTCGTCCTTCGAGAGTTCGGCATAGTTGCCTTCCGCCAGCACATGTCCGCGCGTCAACACGGTAATGATGTCCGACAGATTGGCGACCACGGACAGGTTATGTTCGACCATCAAGATCGTGTACTTCGCAGAAATGCGCTTGATCAGCGCGGCGATCTTGTCGATGTCCTCGTGGCCCATCCCCGCCATCGGCTCATCGAGCAGCATCATCTCGGGATCGAGCGCGAGCGTCGTTGCGATTTCCAGCGCGCGCTTGCGGCCGTAGGGCATCTCGACCGCAGGCGTATTGGCAAACTCGCTCAAGCCGACATCGTTCAATAGTTCGAGCGCGCGGGCATTGAAGCGGTCGAGCACGGTCTTGGAACGCCAGAAATCAAAGGAATGGCCGTGCTGTCGTTGCAGGGCGACGCGTACGTTTTCCAGCGCCGTCAGATGCGGAAACACCGCCGAAATCTGAAAGGAACGAACGAGGCCGAGCCGGGCGACGTCGGCCGGCGCCATCGCCGTGATGTCCTGCCCCTTGTAAAGGATCTGACCCGCCGAAGGCTTCAGAAACTTGGTGAGCAGATTGAAGCAAGTCGTTTTGCCGGCACCGTTCGGGCCGATCAACGCATGAATACTGCCACGCCGTATCTTGAGGGAAACGTCGCGTACGGCAAAGAAACCCGCGAATTCCTTGGTCAATCCGTGGGTTTCGAGAATGAATTCATCAGCCAATCAATTTCCCCCGTCGGCCATCGCCGCGAACGCGGTCGTCGCGGCTGGCCGATTTCCTGTTTGTCCCGCGGTTCTGCAGAGAGCCTTGAACTCAAGCGTCCTGAACTTCCGTCCCGGATTTCGCCTCGGATCCGCCGCCTC
>NZ_DASSRP010000254.1:0-83987 GCF_035701725.1 Bradyrhizobium sp. | reverse complement strand
GCAGCCATAACGCAGGTGCGGAAAGGGAAATTGCCTGATGCCGGCCTTCACGACGAGGTTGCTGTTCTCGGCAACCTCGCCCCGATAGGTCTGGCCGTCGCGATGCAGGATGACGATCGGCACGTTCCTAGGCCACCTTGCGCTCGGTCATTTCGAGCTGCTCGATCGGAAGGTCCTGCGCGACGTAATCCCAATAGAGCGCCGTGGTGTAGAGCAGCCGCATCTGCGCGCCGATCTCGCAGATCTTGAGACAGCGCTGCTGCAATTCGACCGTGTTGGCGTGCTCCAGCACGATCTGATAGCCGCGCTCGCCGTGGATCTCGTCCGAGACGATATGGAGATCGAAGAACTCCACTTCCTCATCGGAGAACTGGTATTTGTCGCGCAAGGTCGGCGTCTGCCGGCGGTAAATCGAAGGCACCTGCGATTCGAGGCCGACGACGAGCCCGGCTACCGCGACGATCGGATCTTCCCGCATCGCCACCGAGTAGCACCAGCTTTGCAGGCCGCGCGTGGTCGCCGACATGTTATCGGGATCGATGACCCGCTCGCGCGTCGTGCCGCAGGCTTCGGCAAAGCGGATCAGGAGGTCGGTGTGGCGATCGCCGCCGATCTCCTCCTCGTACATGTTGGCGAGCAGGAAGTCCTTGGCTTCGGTGTAGCGGTCCGGCATCCGCGCATAGACATAGGCCAGATAGTCCGCAAACGGTCCCACGTAGTGATAGTGGTTCTCCGCCCATCGCGCGAGATGGGCGCGGCTGAGCTTGCCGCTCGCCCAGGCAATGCTGAACGGCGCCTTGTTGGCGCTCTTGCCCTTGATGGCGTTCTCAAGCGCGGTGCGAAAATCCACGTGGTTCATCAGCTCGGGCATTGCAGGCACTCCCTCTGGCCAGAAATTGGGAAACGCGAATGCAAATGGATTGCATTTGAAGAAGTATATAGTATACAATTTTGATTTAAGTCAATGCGCCTTGAAATTCGGCCACTCGGCCAGAAACCTGTCTAAATGAGGAACGAGCTGGCCAGCACAAGGCCAGCCACAGGCCAAAAATTGTATACAATCAACAGGCTGAGCGTCGAATGAGTCATTCCATCGTGATAACGGCCGCTCACTGGGCCTATGTCGCCGGCATCGTTGCCGTCGTCCTGACCATGGTGCTGCGCGCCAACGTCGTGTTGCCCTCCATCGTCGCCACCTTCGTCGTTGCACTGGCGTGGACGGCAAGCCCGGTCGGCGCGATCGCGAGCATTTTCAATGCGAGCTTCGTCGCCGCCAAGGAGCTGTTCAACATCTTCCTGGTGATCTCACTGATCACCGCGCTGTTGAATGCCTTGAAGACGCTGCGTTCCGACGTGCTGATGGTGCAGCCGTTCCGTGCGATCATGGGCAACGGCCATCAGGCCTTCTTCATCCTCGCCGCGGTCACCTATGTGATCTCGCTGTTCTTCTGGCCGACGCCGGCCGTTCCTCTCGTCTCGGCCGTGCTGCTGCCGGCGGCGATCGCGGTCGGCTTGTCGCCGCTCGCCGGCGCCATGGCCATTGCGATTGCGGGCCAGGGCATGGCGCTTTCATCGGACTATGTGATCGGCGTTGCGCCCGCCATCAGCGCCAAGGCGGCGGGCGCGACGGTGAGCGCCGCGGCGGTAGCCGATCGCGCGCTGGCGCTGTCGCTGATTGCGGGCGGCGTCGCGCTGCTGCTCGCCTACCTCTCGATCCGCAGCCGCAAGCTGATTCAGCCCGGCAACGAAGCGCTGCTCGAGCAATGGCAACGACAGTCGGGTAACGGCGACGTCAAACGGCTGGAATCGCAAGGCACGTTCGACAAGGCCGAGATCGCGCGAGGCACGGCCGACCAAGACCCGCTCGCGATCGACGACAAGCTGCGTCATCATCTGCCGTTGATCGATAAGCGACGCGCCGGCTGGTCGAAACTATTCGCCATTCTCACCCCGCTCGGCTTTGCCGCCGTGATCGCAGTCATGGTGGCTCCAAAACTCGGCTTCCACGGCATTTTCACCGAGCTCAAGGGCGGCGACGCGGCCGCGCTGGTCGGCGGCATGGGCGCGGTGCTGATGATCCTGGCGACGATCGCCGCCGAAGGCCCCCGCAAGAGCCTCGATGTCTGCGCCGATCATATCACCGACGGGTTCGTGTTCGCCTTCAAGGCGATGGGATCGGTGCTGCCGATCGCCGGATTCTTCTTCATGGGCGCCGGCGGTGAACTTGCGGCCGGAATCCTCAACGTACCGACCGGACAGGCCCCGCCCCTGTTGTTCGATCTGATCCAGACCGCCCAGGCCTTCATTCCGCAGAATCACTATCTGGTCGCCTTCGGCGTGCTGCTGGTCGGCATGATCACCGGCATCGACGGTTCGGGCTTCGCCGGCCTGCCGCTGACCGGCTCGCTGTCGGGCGCGCTTGCCCCGGCCGTCGGCCTTGACGTCGCAACCCTTTGCGCGGTCGGCCAACTGGGCGCGGTCTGGACCGGCGGCGGAACGTTGATCGCCTGGTCGTCGCTGATCGCAGTGGCCGGCTTTGCCCGCGTCTCCGTGCTTGAGACCGTGCGCATGCTGCTTGTGCCTGTCCTTGCCGGCCTGTTCGTTGCCACCGTCTGTGCCGTGCTGTTCTGGAGCTGATAGCGATGACACTTCTTGCCGAAAAACCGCAACGCACAAGCGGCGTCGAATCCTTCAAGAACTATATCGGCGGCGAATGGGTGGCCGCTTCGAGCGGCGAATCGATCGACAACATCAATCCGGCCGACACCTCTGACATCGTTGGCCGGTTTCCGGCCTCGACCGCGCAGGATGCGGAAAGCGCCGTGCGCGCTGCCGCGAGCGCCTTCGCAGCCTGGCGCAAGACCCCGATCTCGGCACGCGCCAGGATTCTCAACAAGGCCGCCGATTATCTCGACGCGCATGCCGACAGCTTCGCCGTCGACATGACGCGCGAAATGGGCAAGCCGCTCAACCTCGCCAGGGACGAAATCCTGCGCTCGGCGCAGACGCTGCGCTTTTATGCCGTGGAAGGACAATCCTTTGCCGGTGAAGTCTTTCCGCAGGATGACGCCGGCATGATCGTCTACACCGAGCGCGAGCCGCTCGGCGTGGTCGCGGTCATCACGCCATGGAACTTTCCAACCTCGATTCCGGCACGCAAGATCGCACCGGCGCTGATCACCGGCAACACGGTGGTGTTCAAACCCTCCTCCGATGCGCCGCTGTCGGGCTATCGCCTGACCGAGGCCCTTGCCGCCGCGGGCATTCCGAAGGGCGTGCTCAATTTCGTCAACGGCAGCGCCGGCGATGTCGGCGCAGCCATCACGACGCCCCAAATCGTGCGGGCGATTTCTTTCACCGGTTCGACCGCGGCCGGCGAGCATATCCACCGTTCCGTCGGCATCACCACGCGCACGCAGATGGAATTGGGCGGCAAGAACCCGCTGATCGTCATGGCCGATGCCGATCTCGACCAGGCGGTCGAGCTTGCCGTGAAGGGCGGATTTTCGCTCACCGGACAGGCCTGCACCGGCACCAGCCGCGTGCTGGTCATGCGCGCGGTCAAGGCCGCATTCACCGAAAAGCTACTCGCCAGGATCAAGACGCTGAAGATCGGCAGCGGCATGACCGCGGGCAACGACATCGGCCCGCTCGCCACCGCCAAGCAGCTCGAGACCGTGCTGCGCTATGTCGAGATCGGCAAGCGCGAGGCCAAATGGCTCACCGGCGGCGATCGGCTGACCGGTCCCGGCTACGGCAGCGGCTATTACGTCTCCCCTGCCGTATTCACCGATGTCACGCAGAGCATGCGGATCGCGCGCGAGGAGATTTTCGGCCCGGTGCTGGCGTTGATCGAGGTCGAGAGCTACGAAGACGCGATCGCCAAGGCAAACGATACCGAATATGGGCTCTCCGCGGCGATTGCGACCCGCAACCCGTCGCTGATGCACGCCTTTGCCCGCGATATCGAGGCCGGCACTGTCAAGATCAACCGGACCACGACCGGCAACCTGATCAACGCGCCGTTTGGCGGCGTCAAGCACTCCTCGACCTCGACCTTCCGCGAGTCCGGACGCGCGGGGCTGGAATTCTACACCCAGATCAAAACGGTCTACCGCGGGATCTAGAATATGAGACCAGGTCGAACTTTGGCAGCAGCGAAGACCACCTCTCCCAAAGGGAGAGGTCGGGTCGCATCGCAAGATGCGATCCGGGTGAGGGGTTACGATCCCTCGATCGCGCCGCGGCCCCTCACCCGGATTGCGCTTCACGCAATCCGACCTCGCCCCGCCGGGGAGAGGTGAAACGACAAGCGAGACAACGATATGCGATCAACATTCAAGCTCGAACGCGCCGAAGCGAGGCTGATGGCGGCGGCCGCCATTGCCAAAGCCGACGAGATCAAGGTGTTCGAAACCGTCTGCATCGCCGATGACGGCGGCCATCCGCTGTTGATCGAGCGCATGGACGGCGCGCGCATCACCGGCCCCCAGATCGCCTGGAACAAGGCGTTCACGGCCGCCGGTCACAAGCGCTCGACCCATCTGTTCAACCAGACGCCGAACGGCCCTGCTCTGCCCGGCAATGAGGCCTTCGGCATTCAATGGAGTTTTGAAGGCCGCTTTGCGGTGTTCGTCGGCGGATTTCCGATCGTGGTCGATGGCGAGGTGGTCGGCGGCATCGGCCTCTCCGGCGGCAACGGCGAGCAGGACACGGCTTGCGGCGTCGCGGCGCTGAAAGCGCTGCAGGAGCATTTCGGCTCAAAACACCGCGTACTGGTCCAGGCCGACATCAAGCTCTGAGCAAATGGCAGAGCCTATGAACCGTGTTTCGGGTTTCATCGCTCAGGCCGACGGGTGCAAACAACCGCGGAGTACTCGTGCCTGAACAGCGCCCCGAAAGCCTGGTTGCCTCGCAGCTCGACGCTCGCTTTCTTTCCGCATCGCAGGCGGCCGAGTATCTTCGCGGCGGTGACATCAGCGCACGGGAATTGGTCGAAGTCTGTGAGGATGCCTATCGTGCCGATCACGAACGCATCAACGCTCTGATCCTGAGCGATTTCGATGCCGCGCGCTCGGCTGCGGCCGAAAGCGATGCGCGGCGGGCGCGGGGCGAAACGCGGGGTCCGCTGGACGGCATTCCGTTCTCCGTCAAGGAATCCTTTGACGTCGCGGGCTGGCCGACAACGTCAGGCAATCCGGTCAACCTCGGCAATATCGCGATGAGCGATGCTGTTGTCGTGCAACGCCTGCGTGCCGCCGGCGCGGTCCTGCTCGGCAAAACCAACGTGCCGATCGCGCTGCGGGACTGGCAGAGTTACAACACGATCTACGGCACCACACGCAACCCTCACGATGACACGCGCACGCCTGGCGGCTCGTCAGGGGGCAGCGCCGCGGCGGTATGCGCCGGCATGAGCTTCTTCGATGTCGGCTCGGATATCGCGTCATCGCTGCGCAATCCGGCCCACTTCTGCGGCGTGTTCTCGCACAAAAGCAGCCACGGCGTGGTTCCGATGCGAGGGCACGGCATCGGCATCAGTTTTTGCGAGCAGGCCATCAACGTCGCAGGCCCGATTGCGCGCAGCGCCCGAGATCTCGAACTGGTGCTGCGCGCCATTGTTGGACCGGGCGACGAGATGGCGTCGGCGTGGCGGCTGGAGCTGCCGAGTTGCAGTAAGAAGACGCTCGCGGAGTTTCGCGTGGCGGTTCTTGCAGATCACGTACTGGCCGAAGTCGATCGGGAAGTTGGCGGCGCGATCGAGTGCCTCGCCCGCCGGCTCGAAGCGGAAGGCGCCACCGTCGTCTGGAATCGGCGACCCGATTTCGATCCGGTCGAATTGTGGTGCGCATTCGTGAAAATGGTCCGCGCGACGACCTCGCTCTATCTGGACGATCCGGCCTTCGAACGAATTCTGACACAAGCGGCGAGCGCCGATCCGACGAGGTTCGATTACGAAACGCTGCAATATGTCGGCACCGGCATTCGCCACCGCGACTGGCTGAAGCTGGAGCAACGGCGGGCGCGCTTCGCCGAGGCCTGGCGGCACTTCTTCGACGATTATGACGTGCTGCTCTGCCCTGCCGCAGTCACCACTGCTTTCCCGCTCGACGAAACCGGCGAACCTTGGCAGCGAACGCTCATGGTGAACGGACGACCGCAGCCGATGACCAACCAGATGTTCTGGGCCGGACACTCCGGTCTTTGTGGTTTGCCATCGACAGTTGCACCGATCGGGCCGGGAAGCAGCGGCCTGCCGACCGGCGTGCAGATCGTCGCGGCGCGCTATGCCGATTTGACGTCGCTGCGCTTCGCACAATTGCTGGAGCAAGCCGGCTTCGTCTTCCGGCCGCCGGGACGTTCTTCTCAATCCATCGCAGGGGACGCGAGAAAAATGGAGGGGTCATGCTGAGCTGGTTCACGGAACTGACGCCGGGAGAGCGCAAGGGATTCTATGGCGCATTCCTCGGGCACGCGGTCGATGTATTCGACTTTCTCATCTACTCATTCCTGATTTCGACGCTCATCACGCAGTGGCATATGAGTCCGGCAACGGCAGGCGGTATCGTCACCTGGACGCTGCTTTCATCTCTCATCGGCGCGATCGGCGCAGGCATCGCAGCCGATCGCTACGGCCGGGTGCGGGTATTGCGCTGGACTATCACGCTATTCTGCGTGTCCTGCTTTCTGTGCGGCCTTGCCAACGGCCCGGTGCAATTGGCGACGTTTCGCGTGATGCAGGGTCTTGGCTTCGGCGGGGAATCCTCGCTTTGCATGGTGCTCGTCACCGAACTGATCCGCAATCCTGCGCATCGCGGCAAATATTCCGGCTTCACCGCAAGCAGTTATTCCTTCGGCTGGGCCGCCGCGGCCATCGTCTATGCAGTCGCGTTCACGGTGGCAGCCCCGGAGACCGCATGGCGTATCTGCTTCTTCGTCGGCATCCTTCCGGCGGTGATCGTGATCTACATGCGGCGTAATTTGAAGGAACCGGAGGTCTTCACCCGGACTCGTGCCGAAGCGGGCGCCGGTCCGTCGGCGCTCGCGCTGCTCGCGCGGGTGGGATCACCGCCGTTACTTGGCAAGACCATCCTCTGCAGCCTGCTGTCGGGCGGAATGCTCGGCGCCTACTATGCGATCGCGACCTGGCTGCCGACATTTTTGAAGACCGAGCGCGGGCTGTCGGTATTCGGCACCAGTTCCTATCTTTCGGTGACGATCCTCGGCTCCTTCGTCGGATATGTCGCGGGCTCCTATGCTTCGGACTCATGGGGACGGCGGGTGACCTACGTGTTGTTCGCCATCGGTGCCCTGGCGATGGCAATCACCTACATGGCGATCCCGGTTTCCAATGCGTCGATGCTTTTTCTCGGGTTCCCCCTGGGCGTTCTCATGCAGGGCGTATTCGCGGGAATCGGCGCCACGATTTCGGAATCCTATCCGAACGAGGTCCGCGCCACCGGCTACGGCGTGTCTTACAACATCGGCCGTGTGATCGGTTCGCTGTTCCCGCTGGCCGTCGGCTGGCTCAGCGGTGGATATATCTCATTGCCGCTTGCCATCGCGCTTGTTGCCGGCGCGGGATACTGGCTCGTGATCGGCGCGGCGCTCCTTCTGCCGGAAACCCACGGCATCGATCTGGATCGAGCAGGCGAGAGTAAACAAGAAGAGGATCGAGCCCTTCCAACGACCACAGTGGATAATACCGCTTAGCGCAGGATCCTCCGGTAGTTTGGTTTTTCGGCAATCCTTTATGGATGCCGGTCAACCCTTCCCGCCGGGCGGGACCAAACACTGCAACGCCGGCAACCTCCGCAGGCTCTGGACAAGCTCTCCACATCCGGTTCAAATTCGCTCCATCAGTCACAAATCTTGGCGATAGACCCAAGATGACTGCATAGGCCCGCGGCAACGACGGGACCCGGAAAAAAGTTTTGGGGAGGAGCCAATGACCGTTTCACGTCGTCAGGTGTTGCTGGGAAGCGCGGGAGCGCTCGGCGCCGCCACGTTTCCGCTTCGCACTGCGGTCGCCGCGGAACCGATCAAGATCGGCTTCCTTGCGGCGATGACCGGGCCGAGTTCAGCGCCGACGATCGGTTTCAACCGCGGCGTGGTGTTCGCGGTCGACGCCATCAACGCTGCCGGCGGCGTCAACGGGCGCAAGCTCGAAGTCGTCACCCGCGACACCCAAGGCGATCCGACCAAGGCCGTCAACGCGACCCAGGAATTGATCAGCCAGGCCAAGGTGCATGCGATCTGGGGCCCCTTCAATTCCGGCGAGGCGCTCGCGACCACGCCGATCATGGCACGCGCCAAGATGCCGAACATCCACCCTTGCGTCGTGGAGACGCTGATCGACCCCGCCAAATTCCCGAACGCGTTCCGCCTCGCGCCCTCCAACAGCCAGTGGGACGATGCCGTCCGCAACTACTGCCTCAATATTCTCAAGGTGAAGAAGATTGCGGTGATCGGCGACACCACCGGCTACGGCGTGACCGCGGTCGGCGCTTCGGTCGCCGCGTTCAAGAAAGACGGCGCCGAAGTCGTCTATCAGGCCAACATCGACGCGACCCAGCCGGACATGACGCCGGACATGCTGCGCGCCAGGAACGCCGGTGCCGAGGTCATCGTGGTCTGGAGCGTCTCGACCGGCATGGAGGCGCGGATGTTCAACACCCGCGCCGCGATGGGCTGGGACGTGCCCTTTGCCGGTCATCCCTCGATGTCATCGGGGGAAATCGCGGGGCTGGTCGAGAAGCCCGAGAATTGGAAGAAGGTCTATGTCGTCGGCTACAAGAGCTGCAGCTACGACGCCTCCGGCAAGCTGCCCGCGAAAACCCAGGAGCTGGTCGATCGCCTGCTCAAGGCCAACGTCGCGATGAACGACACGCTATTGTGGTGGATCGCCGACGGCGTCGATGCGATCGATCTGATCGCCAAGGCGGTCGAACAGAGCGGCTCGACCGAGAGCGCGGGCATCATCAAATACTGGAACTCGCTGTCGAAATATCCCGGCTATTTCGGCAATTTCACGTTCTCGCCGACCCAGCACAACGGCTATCTGACCGAAGAGGTCGTGATGTCGGAGGCGTCCACCGCCAAGAACGGCGCGTTTTCGCTGGCGCCCGGATACACATAAAGGCGGCGGGAGCGGCGCAAGATGCTCGCCTCGATCATCGCATCCGGTCTGGCGGCAGGCGCGATCTATGCGCTGGTCGGCGTCACCTACAACACGATGTTCTCGACCTCGCGCGTGATGAGCTTCACGGCCGGACAGCTCGCCATGCTCGGCGGGGTGTTCGGCTCGATGTTCACGCTCAAGATGGGATTGCCGCTGCTTGCCGGCTTCGTGCTGACGCTGGCCGCCTGCGCCATCATCGGCATCATCACCGAATTCGTCGCGGTGCGGCCGGTGCTCAAGAGCCTCGACCAGCATCTGTACGTGCTCTCGACGCTGGCGCTGGCGTTGATGATCCAGCAGGTCGCGGCCATCAAATGGGGCACCGAGCCGCAGCCGTTTCCGCGCCTGATCGGCTGGGGCAGCGGGGTGTGGGACGAGAAGTTCTGGCTGCCGGTTGCGGCTTGCGCGATCACGATCGCCGGCCTCGAATATCTCTATCGCCGCACGCTGGTCGGCCGCGCCTTTCTGGCCATCGCCGAGGATAACTTCGCGGCGCGGGCGCTCGGCCTGCCCGAACGTAACCTGCGCGTGGCAAGCTATGCGCTGGCCGGCATCGTCGGCGGCATCGCCGGATTCTCCGGCGGCGAGTTGCTGCTGGCGTTTTTCGCCAACGGTGCGCTGTTGAATTTCTACGGTTTCGTTCCGGTCGCGCTTGGCGGCCTCGGCAACAACCGCGGCGCCGTCATCGGCGGGCTCGTGCTCGGCCTGTTTCAGCAGGCGGCGAATTTCCTGGTCGGCGGCATCTTCTCCTCGGTTGCGGTGTTCGCCCTGTTCATCGTGGTTCTGCTGGCAAGACCGCAAGGGCTGTTCGGCTTCCAGGCGGCGCGGAGGGTGTAATGACCGCACTCACCGCAGCGCCCGTCCGCAATGAGAAGCGCGCCTGGCAGGGAATTGGGCTTCAGATCGCGCCATTCCTCGCGATCCTCGCCGCCGCCATGATCCTGCCCTTCGTCAGCAACGACTACTGGGCGCTGATCGGCACCCGCGCGGCGATCTACTGGGTGCTGGTCTCCGGCCTCAACCTGATCGTCGGTTTTGCCGGACACCTCGCCATCGGTTACGTCGCGCTGCTGACGCTCGGCGCCTACACCACGAGCGTGCTGGTCGCCGGCAATGTGATGCCGCCGCTCGATGTGTTCGCGGCACTGGCAGTCGCGGGCATCGTCGGCGCCGTGTTCGGGGTCGTCGTCGGCCTGCCGGCCCTGCGGCTGCGCACCTTTTATTTCGCGATGTCGACGCTCGGCTTTGCCACCATCGTCGCCCAGATCGCGCTCGCCTGGCAGAGCGTCACCGGCGGCGGCATCGGCATCGCGGGACCGGAATTCCCCGCCCCCCTCAATACCGCCTGGGGCTTTTACTATCTCTGCATCGGCTTTGCGGCTGTGTGTACCTGGCTGACCGCCAACATCGCCCATAGCCGCTTCGGCCGCGCATTGATCGCCATTCGCGACGCCGAGGTCGCGGCCGAAGCCACCGGCATTTCCAAGCAGCGCCTGCTGATCGCGATCTTCCTGCTGGCTGGTGCGCTTGCCGCCATCGCCGGCGGCCTGTTCGCGAGCCTGCAGACCTACATCACGCCGGATGCCTTTACCTTCGACCTCTCGGTGCTGTTCTTCATTGCGATCCTGATCGGCGGGCGCGGCTCGATCCTCGGTCCGATGCTCGGCACCATCATCCTGACCATCCTGCCCGAGATCGCGGCTCCACTGGCGGCATGGTCGACGTTCCTTTACGCGGTCTTGCTGCTCTTGATCGTGCTGGTGATGCCCGGCGGGATCGCCGCCCTTCTCGACTGGCGCAACCGGCGTCCGCTCCTTTCCAACCGCGCGATCGTGCCGCGCCCCGCCGCGCTCGCGGAATGTTTCCGCAAGACTGCCGGCGACCAGACCCTGACGCTGCGCGGCATCACCCTGAGTTTCGGAAACGTGCGCGCGATCGATAATCTCGATCTCGACGTGAAGCCCGGCGAGATCCACGGCCTGATCGGTCCCAACGGCAGCGGCAAGACCACGACCTTGAACGTGATCTCCGGCTATTATGTCGCCAAGGGCGGCACGATCGGTCTTGGAGATCGCTTGCTTGAGCCGGGCGCGCCGACGCTGCGCGCGCGTCACGGCATCGCCCGTACTTTCCAGACGCCGCGCGTTATCGGCGAAGCCTCGGTGCTCCAGAACGTCATGATCGGCGGCAACATCGACGGACGGGCCTCCTTTGTCGAAGCCCTGCTGGCGCTTCCGCGCAACCGGCGCGACGAGCAGATGCTGGCGATGCGGGCGCGCGCGCTGCTCGGCGTCGTCGGCCTCGAAGCGCTTGCCGATGTCCGCGCCGATCGCTTGCAGCACAGCGAATTGCGCTTCATCGAGATCGCGCGCGCGCTGATGCTGGAGCCGGATTTCCTGCTGCTCGACGAGCCCGCCGCCGGCCTCTCCGGCGACGAGATCGAACGCCTGGCGGCGCTCATCAAGGCGATCAGCCGCCGTGGCACCGGTCTGCTCCTGGTCGAGCACCATGCCGATCTCATTTTCGACATCTGCGATCAGGTCACGGTGCTCAACCTCGGCCGCATCCTCGCCGCCGGAACGCCCGCGGAGATTCGTACGCACAAGGAGGTGGTCAGTGCCTACCTCGGTGGTTGAGCCGCTGCTGTCGGTCGCCCGGCTGGAATCCGGTTACGGCAAGATCCGTGTGCTGCACGGCATCGATCTTCACATTTCAGCGGGTGAAGTCGTGGCATTGCTTGGCCCCAACGGCGCCGGCAAGACGACGCTGTTGCGCGCGCTGTCCGGATTGCTGCCCGTCAATTCCGGCGACGTGCGCTTTGGCGCGCGCGACATCGCCAACGCCACGCCGCGCCAGACCGCGCGCGAAGGCCTAGTGCATGTGATCGAGGGCCATCGGGTGTTCACGCAGCTCTCCGTCACCGACAATCTCTTGCTCGCCGCTTACGACCTGCCGCGCGGCGAACGCGCCGCGCGGGTCGACCAGGCGCTGTCGTTCTTTCCGGAAATCGCCGAGAAGCGCCACGAGCGCGGCGGCGCGCTGTCCGGCGGGCAACAACAGATGTTGACCGTGGCGCAGGGCCTGATCCGCCGCCCTCGCCTGTTGATGCTGGACGAACCGTCCGCCGGTCTTTCGCCGGTGCTGGTCGACCGGGTGCTGGACGTGATCGCCCGGCTGCGCGGCAATGGCACGGCGGTGCTGCTGGTCGAGCAACTGCTCGAAAAAGCCTTGGCGACAGCCGACCGCGTCTATGCGCTGGTGCAGGGTCAAATCGTGCTGGAAGCCAAAACCAGCGAGCCCGACCTGCCGCATCGGCTCGAGCGCGCCTATCTCGGCGGGGAGCGGTCCCGCTAGCGTCGCTTCGTCGCGCGCGAAAAATACTGCAGCCGGTCAATGACGGTGCCGACGCGCACCAACGATTTGGGCAGCCGGTCCGGGCCCCTATGCCTGGCAAAAACCGGGAAGTAGCGCTGCGACCAGCTCAACTTCTTCGCCAAGGAGAACCTGCAGCCCCGATACTACCCGATGGAATCCGGTTGACGCAATTTCAGGACGGTTTGCAGTGTCGTGGCATCGTTAAGTACAGCGCGGATTTCCGATTTATCCAACCAGGTCATCGCATCGTCGAACATCTCGCACTGCTCGATCTTTGCACGGGCGGTCGCAAGCGCTACATCGATCCGGCCCAGCTTGCTGTGCGGCTCGTAAGGGAGCGAAGCCAAATGCCATTTCCGCAACTCGGCATCGTCTCGCAGTTGGCGCAGAGCGCCCGTCACGCCGACAGGCCCGGATGCCATCAGCTCGTTCGCGCGAAGCACGACCGGAGGCGAACGACGGTCTTCAGGGGTCGCGAATAGCCCGGCCGCACTCGATCGCCGGGACGTCAGCAATCCCAATGGAATCGCCAGCAGCAGACCGGCAATGACCGGGGACATCCACAGTAGAAGTGGGAGGGATACGGCGCCTGCGCTCAGCCCCATCACGAGGCCCCACAGTGTCGGCGTGGCAAGTTTCCGATAGATTTCCTGTCGCGCGATCTCGCCGCCGCTTCGGCGCTGGACCTGCCATCCGGCGTCGCGGCCGAGGAGAATTTCAGCAACCGCCGCGGACTGCAGGATCATCATCGACGGAGCGACCAGCGCCGCAAGCAGCGTTTCGAAAAGAATGCCGCAAAACACGCGCACCGGGCCACCAAAGGAGCCACGCTGATCGCCCCTGCTGATCAGCACCAAATATGCCAGCATCTTGGGGACGATCAGCAATCCCATCGTGGCGGCGAACACCCACGCCGCCAGCACGGGATCCTGTTGCGGCCAGGTCGGAAACAACGAGAAACCTTTCGGAAAGTATTCCGGCCGGATGAAGTTGGCCTGCAATGAAATCAACAATCCGAGGATCAGGAAGACAAGCCACATCGGCGCGGTGACATAGGCGCCGATGCCGGTTAGGAGATGAAGGCGCGACACCCAGCGCAGACCGCGCACGGGCAGCACTGCAATGTGTTGAAGGTTGCCTTGGCACCATCGCCGGTCCCGGGAGGCGAAGTCCAGCATCGACGGCGGGACCTCTTCGAAGCTGCCTCCGAGTTCAGGTGCCATGTAGATGGCCCAGCCCGCCCGCCGCATCAAGGCGGCCTCGACGAAATCGTGGCTCAGGATATGCCCGCCGAAGGGCCGACGGCCACGCAGTTCCGGCAACGCTGCATCCTCTGCGAACGCGCGGACGCGAATGATGGCGTTGTGTCCCCAATAGTTGCTTTCCGGGCCATGCCACCACGCGTTGCCGGTGGCGATAAGCGGACCGTAGATCCGACCGGCGAACTGCTGGAGACGGCTGAACAGGCTGCTTGCGTTGACAATGACGGGCTGCGTCTGGATCAGCGCGGCGCCGGGATGCATTTCCATCGCGTGAACCAGGCGCACGATCGTGTCGCCTTCCATCAGGCTGTCGGCATCGAGCACGATCATGTGGTCGTAGGCGGCGCCGAAACGTCTCACCCACTCTGCGATATTGCCGGACTTGCGAGCGGTGTTGTCATATCGGTGTCGATAGTAAAGGTGATCTGCACCGCAGACCCGACGCAACGCAATGAAGGCCACCTCTTCGTGGACCCAGGTATCGGGATCGGTGGTGTCGCTGAGCAAGAACCAGTCGAACCGGGCGCCGTGACCGGTGACGGCCACCGACTCGTACATCGCGCGAAGCCGTGCCATCAGATGGTGGGGATCTTCATTGTACGTCGGCAACAGCATGGCCGTGCGCGATGAAAGATTCGGCAGCGGGCCATCGGCTTCGATGGCCAGTCCGCCCTTGCGCCGGATCAACAGCAGGAAAAATCCGACCAGCGCCGACATGAAGGAAAAAGCAACCCAGGCCAGCAGCGCGAGGAAGAAGGCGAGCAGCATTCCTTCGAGCACGGTCACGCCGCCGACATTTACGACCCCGTACATTTCGTAGCCGCCGGCGGATGTAAGCGCTGCCGTGCCGACGAGGATGAACAGCCGCCGAAACAACAGATTGGTTCCGACCGGCGCGATCGCCCGCTTGCGCTCCACCAGCCTATCGAGCCGGCAAGGCTCCATGGAAAGTCTGCTTTCCGGAGGTAGAAATGGCTGGAGGGCGATCTCAGGCCGTAAGGATGATTCCTTCAGGGCGTCCATCGATAGGTCCACACTTCGGAAATCGGCGTATCATTCTGGACCAGGACAGCGCGCAATTCGATCGGCGCTTTGCTCTGGATCGCGCATTGGAAACTGAGGCGCCAGCCGCCCGTCTCCGGATTGGGTTCGGTGACGATGTTGCTGATCTCGGATTTCTCCGCGGTCACCGTTCCCTTGATGGTCTTCGGGTCGATGCCCTTGAGCTTGTCGCCCATCAATTCCAGCACGAATAGCTTGCTCTCATCGCCTCGATTGCCGACCCCGGTCCGGGTGAACCGCGCCAGCGTGTCGGATTTCGGGGCGTCCGGACCCCAATGAAGGCGATAGGTGAAGTTGTGTTCGTTCTTGGCCGTGAGCGGCTGCTTTGGACGCCAGAAGGCCGCTATGTTGTCGTGAATCTCCTCCTTGGTCGGAATCTCGAACAGGACGACGGCGCCTTCGCCCCAATCGCCGATCGGCTCCACCCAAAGGCTGGGACGCCGTTCAAACCGTGATTCAAGGTCCTGATAGGCGAAATATTTCTTCTCCCGCTGCATCAGCCCAAATCCGCGGGGATTGAGATCGGTGAAGGTGCTCACTTGCAAGTCGCGCGGATTGTTGAGCGGGCGCCAGAGTTGTTCGCCATTGCCGTTCGAGATCGCGAGCCCATCAGAATCGTGAACCGCAGGGCGGAAGTCGTCGAAGTCCTTGCGGTCGTTTGGCCCGAAGAAGAACATGCTGGTCATCGGCGCAAGACCGCCATGCGCAACATCCACTCTGGGATAGAGAAACATCTCGACGTCGAAGATCGTGCTCTCGCCGGGCCGAATAGTGAAGCGATAGCTGGCGGTGGCGCTCTTGCTGTCCAGCAATGCGTGAATCACGATGGAGGTCGCGTTCGGTGCCGGCTTCTCCAGCCAAAACGCCTTGAACACGGGAAATTCTTCGCCTTTGGTCTCCCCGGTGTCGATCGACAGGCCACGGGCGGACAACCCATAGGTCTCGCCCTTCGCAACCGCCCTGAAATAGCTCGCGCCGAGGAACACACAGACCTCGTCGAAATAGTCCGGCCTGTTGATGGGCGCGTGAATGCGAAAGCCGGCGAAGCCGAGGTCGACATTGGGCCACTGCCCCAAGCCCTCGCCGAACGAGAAGTCGTCGCGTCGATATTGGATAGGAACGGCGCGTCCATTGCTGACTTCGAAGAGATCGACCTTGTTCTTGTAAAAGAATCCCCGATGAAAGAATTGCGCCTGGAACGGCAGCTTCTCGTTACGCCACAGCGCATGGTCCGGCAGGAAGCGGATCGATCGATACTGGTCATAATTGAGATTCTGCAAGGCCTCAGGCAGCTTCTCATCGGGCGGCTCGAACGACTTGGTGGCAAGCGTGCGGGCCAGTTCTCGCACGGATGACGACCCGAACGCCGATGGTGCTGAGTCGGCGGCGCCCACGCGCGGCAACGCAGCGGCTGCGGACATCACGACTGAAGCGCGAAGAAGTTGCCGTCGGTTCAACGAATTTCCCATCCCGGTCCAGAAACCGAGAGAGGAAACGAGTGGGATTGGAAGGAGTTCCTTTGCTGCGACCCGTGAGCAGGCACACCAAGGCGTAAAATCGTGACCGCACCGCCCGAAAATCGAATTTCCCTTGGCAGGCTAGCAACATCGGTTGTGCTCGTCTCGGCAATCCCGGTCATTTCGGCCTTACACCGGACCATCAAGGACGCGGTGGTGCCGTGGGACTCCAAGAATCAGTTTTATGCGTTCTTTCGCTTTTTATCGGAGACATTGCATTCCGGCGCGTGGCCGTTCTGGAATCCGTACCACTATGGCGGGCATCCCAGCGCTGCCGACCCGCAGTCGTTGATTTTCGCGCCGGTCTTCATCGTCTGGGCAGCAATCGCCCGCTTTCCCACGATGCGGGCTTTCGACATGGTGGTCCAAGCTCACCTGCTCATTGGCGGCCTGGCAGTGGTCTTCATCGGCTGGCGCGCGCGCTGGCCTTCGGCAAGCATCGTATTGGCCGCGACAATCTTCATGCTTGGCGGTCCCGCCTCCGGGCGTCTCCAGCATACCGGGATTATCCTGAGCTACAGCGCCTTTCCGTTGGCGCTGCTGCTTCTGCATCTCGCGCTTGAGCGGCGCTCATACGGCCTGGCCGTTGCCTTTGCCGTTGTCGCGGCAGCCATGGCGCTGGGCCGCAACCAGGTGGCCTTGCTGCTTTGCGCGCTGCTGGTTGCGGCTGCTGTCGCAGAAACAATCAGCGCTCATTCCCTCGCGCGATATTTGCGGGAACGAGTTGGTGTGCTCACCGTCATGACGGTCGTGGGAGCTGCGCTGCTGGTGATACCGCTGCTTCTGACCATGCAATTTGCAATTTTGTCCAACCGGCCCAATGAAGGGCTCAGTGACGCTCTGAGAGGCTCGCTCTATCCGGCGAACTTTGCGAACGTTGCAGTTCCCAATATCTTCGGCACCCACTCAGCCTATTGGGGGCCTGGCGCCGCGACTTTGGCGGATGTCGATCTCACCGACGATTCCGAAAACTACCTTTTTCTTGGCTCGGTGCCGACGCTGCTTCTGCTCTGGTTCGGCGTTGCCGGACACCGCGCTTGGGAGATCGGGCGCCGCCTGATGGCCGGCGCGCTCGCAATCGCCTGCCTTTTCATGCTGGGGCGCTACACGCCGTTTTATGGCACGGCATTCAGCTTTGTTCCCGGCATCGATCTTTTCCGCCGGCCGACCGACGCCAGTTTTATTTTCGTGATTGCGACCGCCTTTATTGTCGGTCATTGCCTCGCCGACTACGTCCGCATCGGCTTGCCGAAATTGCGACCATGGAGCGCTTTGCTGGCGGTCGCGGCATTTTTTGCAGCAATTGCTTCGGCGATTGTGTTCTCGGCCAGGACCGGACATGGGGCGGAAGCCGGGCGCGAGGCACTCATTTCATTGACATTGATGCTAGCCGCCGGCGCGGCTCTTCTTTCCATGCGACGCGAAGCGACCCGCCCTTTCGCGGCGTGGCTTCTCGTTCTTGCCGGCGTCAGCGAGTTGATGTGGTGGAATACCGCATCGCGATTGAACGCCGAACCATGGAGTGTCTACGCGGTCCTCGAGGCACCGTCTGGTCCGGACGCCGAGGCGATCCGGTTACTGGAAAGGTCTCTCGCAGCCGACCGCCGCCGCGGCGAATACCCACGGATCGAAGTTCTGGGCCTTGGCGGACCCTGGCAGAACCTCGCAATGGTTCGCGGTTGGGAAGCGATCAACGGATACAATCCGCTGCGGATCGGCGCATACGATCGCCTCGTCTCGCCCGGCGAGCAGAATTGGAACGTGTCATTGCGCCAATTTCCGCCTTCATTTGACAACTACGACTGTTCGCTGGCGAAGGCGCTCGGCTTGACCTATCTCGTTCTCGGCTCACCGTTGCGAAGTCTGCCGGGCCTTTCGGCGGTACCAGCGTCCGAACTCCTGCTCTCTGGCCCACCTATCTGGATCTACCGGATTCCCGGGGCATTGCCTCGGGTGAGCCTGGTCAGCGAGCTCGATCAGCGGTTGCCGTCGCGATCCGAAGATTCCAACACAAGCTTCGCGAAAATTGCATCGTCAGCTCCGGGCCGGCTCGATGTCGTCACCACATCGCAAACCGCGAAATTCTTGTTGGTGCACGATCTCTACTATCCGGGCTGGGTAGCGGAAGTCGACGGACAAGAAAGGCCTATTCTGCGCGCGGCACAGCTATTTCTTGCGGTAGAAGTTCCGTCCGGCACCCACCGCGTATCGATCCATTTTGCGCCGTTTACGCCGCAGAATCTCGCAAATGCATTGGCGACAGTTTTCGCTTCGGGTCACGGGACGACATCGACGGAATGAAGATCAGCTACGCCAGGACCGCCTCGCGGCCCCAAGGCAACTGATTTGCGTCGCCTGTCCAGTCCTTTCGCGAAAAATATTCCGCTTCGCGATTTGCTAGAAGCAGCCTTAGTGATTCCGCTCGTCCCGCCTCACTCGAGGGGCGCTTCGCGATCGTCACGAACGTTGGGTTGCGGGATGCGATGGACGCGTTTGGTGCGACTGACGAGCGCATCGGAAGCGGACGGCGAAGTCGTGTGGGCCTGATATCCCGACGCTGATATCCGGTGCAACGCGCGAGCGTTGTCACCCACGGAGACAACAAAGCCCGGTCTCCGGGGCGAGCACGAAGGAAGCTGTTAACACCATCGCGCAGGGAATGCCGGGCTGCTCCGGCGAACCTGTGGTGACTAACTCGTGTGCTTTTTTACCTTGCACGCGAGGCTGCGGGTGCGCCTGGCATCCGGCATTCCCTGCGCCCTCTTCTTCAGGGCGACGAAACTAAGACCAAAGCTCGGGCGTCGCGCGCCGCGAGAAAGAGCACGTATGCGCTCCTCTCACGTTAATGCGACTAACTAGCAACAGCAGTATTTCGACGTACTTCAATCGTTAAAGATGGCCTGCTAAACCGCCACCATGAATCACGATGTTCATCCCGCCAAGTCGCGCGTCGCGGCGATTTCGATTTTCGCCAGCGCCGGCATGGCCGCGGCCAAATTCGTGGTCGGCATCGCGATCGGGAGCCTGGCGCTGATCTCGGAAGCCCTGCATTCCGCCGTCGACGTCGGAGCGACCATCGTCACCTGGATGGTGGTGCGCGTCTCCGACCGCCCGGCGGACGATGAGCATCACTACGGACACGGCAAGCTCGAAAGTGTGTCGGCGCTCGGCATCATCGCCATGCTCTATGTGCTGGCCGGCGGCATTCTGGTGGAATCCTATAGCCGCTTGCGCGAAGGAACCCCGCCTCCGACCTTGTCGGCGATCCCGTTCGTCGTGCTCATTCTCGATATCGCGGTCAATCTTTGGCGCGCACGGGCGCTGCATCGCGCGGCGCACGAGACCAAAAGCCAGGCGCTGGCCGCCGACGCGCTGCATTTTGCATCCGATGTGCTCGGATCGATCGCGGTCATCGCGGGCCTCACGCTCTCCGGCCTCGGCTTTTGGTGGGGTGACGCCGCCGCCGCCGCGACCATTGCGATCGTGATCGCGATGCTCGGCATGCGGCTTGCCCGCTCGACCGTCGAAACCCTGCTCGATCGCGCCCCGGAAGGCGCCGCCGACAAAGCCGCCGCCGCGATCCGCGCTGTCGCGGGCGTGGTCGGCATCGATCGCATGCGGGTGCGCATGGTGGGATCGACGCATTTCATCGACGCCGCCGTGCTGGTGCCGCGCACCTTCCCGATCGACCGGGTCGATGAGATCAAACAAAAGGCACAAGCGGCCGTCTCCGCGCTGTTCGAGGATGCCGACCTCACCTTCACCGCGATTCCGGTCGCGCGCGACAATGAGAGCGTCCGCGAACGCGTGATGGTCATTGCCCGCAATGCCGGTCTCGCGGTTCATCATGTCACGGTCCACGATCTCGGCGACAAGCTCATCGTTTCGATCGACCTCGAAGTCGACGGCGAGATGACGCTGATCGCCGCCCACGACATCGCTCAGGGCCTCGAGCGGAACATTCGCGACGAATTCGGCGAAGATGTCGAAGTCGACACCCATATCGAGCCGCTGGAACCGGAACTGCCGCAAGGCTCCGATGCCGCGCCGGACCGGGTCGAGGCCATCCGCGACGCGCTCGCGACGTTCGCCGCCGCAAGCGCGATCCACGATATCCATAACGTGCGGGTGCGCGACACCGACGCCGGCGAGATCGTGAACTTTCACTGCCGCGCGGCGCCCTCGATGAGCGTCATCAAGGTGCACGAGAGCGTCGACGAGATCGAGCGCGCGCTGCGACGCGCCTTCCCGAGCGTCAAACGCGTCATCAGTCATGCCGAGCCACCCAACGCATGACGCAATATGCTTGGCGGGCGCACGTTCCCGTTTCGGACTCAACTTCGCCCGGCTTTTTCCGGGTTTTTTGGTGACCGCGATTCGCCGTGGACAAGATTTATTTGCCTTAAGGAATCGTTGACTCTCGACAGTCTGGGAAAAGTGGATTCAAATGAAACCTGATTCGGGGAGCGGCGATTCTCCTCGAACGGGGTGGTTCTCAAAGTTTTTCCAAGGGGGCAGACGGGATGGCGCGCGCTCACGCGGCGAACGCGTGCGTCCAATCCGATTCGATCAAGGGATTGGCGCAATCGATCGCGAAGCCAGCCTATCACAGGCTGTTGTTAGCGGAGCCAGCGCTCCGTCGTGCAGTACCGACTCTGATCATCGCGTTCCTGATCACCATTTTTCTCGGCGCCTTCGTCCAGGTTATCGACCAGAACCGCCAGAAGCGCGCGGCCGCCAAACGCGAGCTCGCGGCGTTGGCTGACCTGCTCGCCGAACGGCTCGACCGGATCGCGTCGGTCCACCAGGATCGTGCCGCTTCGTTCGAGCGGCTGCAGCTGCTGTTGCCCGGCCTCATTCCGTCCTGGGCGATCGCGGCCGGACGCCACGTCATCGTCACCGGCGTCGATCAGCGGATTCTCGCCCGCGTGCCGGTCGAGGCCGCCATCGGCGACGCCAGCGGCCTTGTCGAAATCATCAGTGCCGTCGTTCCCTCATCCTCTCAGGCGCAACCGGCAGCCGTTACCGACATCACGCTGCCGAACGGCGACGGCGCACTGGCGGTCCGCCGCACGGTGAAATCCTTGCCCGGCCAGGTGATCGTGATCCAGGAAAAGACCGATTCGATCTGGCGCTCCGATGCGGCGCTGTCGGTGACGCTGTCGGCGACCACCGGCTTCGTGGTGCTGATCCTCGGCTTTGCCTTCCACTGGCAATCGACCCGCGCCCGCGAGGGCGACCTGATCAACGACGCCGTGCGCGGGCGCATCGATACCGCTCTCAATCGCGGCCGCTGCGGGCTGTGGGACTGGGACCTGTCGCGCGGCAAGATTTTCTGGTCGCAATCGATGTTCACGATGCTGGGGCTCGAGAACCGCAGCGACCTCCTCACCTTCGGCGAGGTCAACGCGCTGGTGAATTCGGACGATATCGATCTGTTCGAGATCGCCGACCAGCTGATCTCCGCCAAGATCAACTATATCGACCATACCTTCCGCATGCGCCACACCGACGGCCACTGGATCTGGCTGCGCGTGCGGTGCGAACTGAGCCAGGGCGCGGCCGATGCCGGGCTGCATCTGATCGGCATTGCCGTCGACATCACCGAGCAGAAGAGCCTTGCCGAAAAGACCGTCGAGGCCGACCTGCGCCTGCGCGATGCGATCGAGACCATTCCCGAAGCCTTCGTGCTGTGGGATGCGAGCGACCGGCTCGTGCTCTGCAACTCGCACTTTCAGCGCCTGCACAAGCTGCCGGACTCAGCGGTTATCCCCGGCACTTCCTACGAGACCGTGATCGAGGTCGGACGGATGCCGGAGGTGCGCACCCGCCTGCACGAAGTCGCCAATCAGGCGCCGGGCGCGCGCACCTTCGAAGCGCAACTCGACGACGGCAACTGGCTGCACATTTCGGAGCGGCGGACCAAGGACGGCGGCTACGTGTCGGTCGGCACCGACATCACCCGCATCAAGGAGCACGAGCAGAAACTGGTCGACAACGACCTGCGCCTGCGCGCCACCGTCATCGACTTGAAGCGCTCGCAGAGCGAACTTGAACGGCAGGCGCTCGAACTTGCGGATCTGGCGGAAAAGTATTCCCGGGAGAAAACCCGCGCCGAGGAAGCCAACCAGACCAAGTCCAAATTCCTCGCCAATATGAGCCACGAACTGCGCACGCCGCTCAACGCCATCATCGGCTTCTCGGAAATCATGGGCAGCGGCATGTTCGGCACGCTCGGCTCGGAGAAGTATCAGGAATACTGCCACGACATCCTCACCAGCGGGCATTACCTGCTCGAGGTGATCAACGACATTCTCGACATGTCCAAGATCGAGGCCGGCCGCATGAAGCTGGATATGGAAGAGCTCGATTTGTCGAAGACGCTCGCCGAATCCCTGCGCGTGGTCTCGGGCCGGGCCAACGACAAGAACCTCGACCTCGATGCCGACATCGACAGTTCGATCTCGGTGGTGGCCGATCGCCGCGCCACCAAGCAGATCGTCGTCAACCTGCTCTCGAATGCCGTCAAATTCACCCCGGACGGCGGTCGCGTCACGGTCCGCAGCCGGCAGGTCGGGGATTCGGTGGTGCTATTGATCGCCGACACCGGTATCGGCATCGCGCCGCAGTCGCTCAAGCGTCTCGGCCGCCCGTTCGAGCAGGTCGAGAGCCAGTTGACCAAGACCTATCACGGCTCGGGGCTGGGGCTTGCGATCGCGCGGTCGCTGACCAATCTGCATGGCGGCTCGATGCGGCTGCGCTCCAGGCTTGGCAGCGGCACGGTGGTTCGGGTCTGCCTGCCGCGCGATGCGCACCGCGCCGTCGGCAAGGTCGCGGCCGCGGCGTGAAACTACGCCAGCGAGGGCGCCACCTCGCGCGCGATCTGAACCAGCGCCGCGATCAGGGGCGTCATGGGGTCGCGCTGCGGCACCACCATGCCGATGCTGTAGTCGACCACGGGGTCGACGATCGGGATGCTGCGGACGCGGTCGGCAAGCCCCAGCGTTTCCGCAAGCTTGGCCGGCATCACGCTCGCCCAACGGCCGGTCTTGACGTGTGTATAGAGTACGAGCAGCGAGTTCGATGTCAGCGTTGGCGTCACCTCGACGCCTGCCGATTTGAGCGCGCGGTCGATGATGCGGCGGTTCTGCATATCCGGCGTCAGCAGGCACAGCGGCACCTTGCCGACTTCCGACCATGTTACCTGCTCGCGGTCGCCGAATTCGCCATCAGGCGAGGTCAGGAGACGATAGCTCTCATTATAGAGCGGGATGGTGCGAACATTGCCGATCGGCTCGTTCTCGATATAGGTCAGCCCCGCATCGACCTCGAGGTTTTCGAGCAGACCGAGCACGTCGGCCGAGGTGCAGGAGACGACGCGAAACCGCACATCCGGGTGGCGGGCGCGGAATGGCGTCGTCAGCGAGGCCACCATGCCGAGCACGGTCGGAATCGCGGCGATCCTGATTTCGCCGGAGAGCTTCTCCTTCAGCGAGTTGATTTCCTGGCGCATGGCGCGCGCATCGCCGACGATCCGCCGCGCCCAATCCAGCGTCCGCTCGCCCTCGGGCGTAAAGCCCTGGAAGCGCGAGCCGCGCTGCACCAGCATGACGCCGAGAATTTCCTCGAGCTGCTTGAGGCTGGTCGACATCGTCGGCTGGGTAACGCCGCAGGCTTCCGCCGCCCGCCCGAAATGGCGCTCTTTTGCCAGTGCCAGCAGAAGTTCAAGCTTATCGATCAAGGCGTTCCTCAACAGTTTGCGGGCCAACGAATATCATGGCCGAACCCTCGCAAAATTGGGCCAAAAGTCCCATATCGAGGCAAGTCCCGAGTGGCTAGAACCGGGCCTTGCGAGGGTACCGAACCGACGGCTCATCGCGATCCGATATCGACTGATATCACTTCCCTATCGATTGCCTTTCGCTATTGCAGCATGGGACAGCTTTATTGATTCTTAGAATGATTCCGTCTTTGAGTAGTCGGTGATAAACTACTGACAGAGAAGGCAGATCATGTCCATCTACGAACCATGGGACGAAAAGCGCGGGGCTGAAATCATAGCGGAGCACACCCACTTGGAAGGTGCGACGCTGGTGATCCTCCACGCACTGCAAGAGGCGTTCGGCTACGTGCCGGAACCAGCCGTTCCCATGATCGCGGAGGCACTGAATTTGTCACGCGCCGAGGTGCATGGCGTCTTCACATTCTACCATGATTTTCGCCGCAAGCCGGCTGGCAAGCATGTGCTGAAATTGTGCCGCGCCGAGGCCTGCCAGGCGGCCGGCGGCGATGCGGTCGCGGCGCGGGCCGAAGCCAAGCTCGGGGTGAAGATCGGCAACACCACGCCGGACGAGCGCGTGACGCTGGAACCGATCTACTGTCTCGGGCTTTGTGCCACAGCCCCCTCGGCGATGCTTGATGGCCGCGTTGTCGGCATGCTGGATGAAGCACGCATCGACGCGCTGATCGCGGAGGCCCAGCGATGACACTACGTATCTTCGTTCCACGCGATGCCGGCGCCGTTGCCGTTGGCGCCGAGGAAACCGTGGCGGCGCTGGAACAGGCCGCCACCAAGCGCAATGCACAAATCGAAATCGTCCGCACCGGCTCGCGCGGCCTCTATTGGCTGGAACCGATGGTCGAGGTTGCCACGCCAAAGGGGCGGGTTGCCTTTGGACCGGTGAAGGAAGCCGACGCCGCCTCCGTGCTGGACGCGATCCTGGCTGATGGCCAGCACACGCTCTGCCAAGGCCTCACCGAGGAAATTCCGTGGTTGAAGCGGCAGACCCGCCTCACCTTCGCGCGCTGCGGCATCATCGATCCGCGTTCGGTCGACGACTATCGCGCCCATGACGGTTACAAGGGGCTCGAGCGCGCGCTGACGCTGACGTCCGACGCCATTCTCGCCGACGTCACCGCCTCGGGACTGCGCGGCCGCGGCGGCGCGGGTTTTCCGACTGGCATCAAATGGAAAACCGTGGCGCAAACCAGCGCCAATCAGAAGTACATCGTCTGCAACGCCGACGAAGGCGACAGCGGCACCTTCGCCGACCGCATGATCATGGAGGGCGATCCCTTCCTGGTGATCGAAGGCATGACCATTGCCGGCGTCGCCGTCGGCGCCACCAAAGGCTACATCTACATTCGCTCGGAATATCCGCACGCGATCGAGGCGATGAGCGCCGCGATCGCGGTCGGGCGGCGCGCAGGCTATCTGGGTTCGAACGTCTGCGGCTCAAAGCACGCCTTCGACCTTGAAGTGCGCGTCGGCGCGGGCGCCTATGTCTGCGGCGAGGAAACCTCTCTGCTCGAAAGTCTCGAAGGCCGCCGCGGCATCGTCCGCGCCAAGCCGCCGCTGCCGGCGCACAAGGGCCTGTTCGGCAAACCGACCGTGATCAACAACGTGCTGTCGTTCGCGGCGATCCCCTTCATTCTCGCCGGCGGCGCAAAAGCCTATGCCGACTTCGGCATGGGCCGCTCCCGCGGCACGATGCCGATCCAGTTGGCGGGCAACGTCAAGTTTGGCGGCCTGTTCGAAACCGCCTTCGGTATTACCCTTGGCGAACTCGTTGACGATATCGCCGGAGGCACCTTTACCGGACGCCCGGTGCGCGCGGTCCAGGTCGGCGGTCCCCTGGGCGCCTACTTCCCGCGCGCGCTGTTCGATACGCCGTTCGACTACGAAGCCTTTGCGGCGCGCGACGGCCTGATCGGCCATGCCGGCGTCGTGGTATTCGACGACACCGTCGACATGGCGAAACAGGCCCGCTTCGCCATGGAGTTCTGCGCGATCGAATCCTGCGGCAAGTGCACGCCCTGCCGGATCGGATCGACCCGCGGCGTCGAGACCATCGACAAGATCCGTTCCGGCGAACGGGTCGAACAAAACCTCGCGGTGGTCGAAGACCTCTGCAACACCATGAAATTCGGCTCGCTCTGCGCGCTGGGCGGCTTCACGCCCTACCCGGTCATGAGCGCGCTAAAACACTTCAGGGAAGATTTCGGCCCGGCTCCCAAGAGCCTGCAGGCTGCGGAATAGATTTTAAGGAGATCGCCATGTCGCTGATCCACGAAACCGACTTCGGAACCCCGCGCTCCAAATCGCAGACCATGGTCACGCTGACCATCGATGGTCAGAGCATCACCGTGCCGGAGGGCACCTCGATCATGCGGGCGGCCATGGAGGCCGGCACGCAAATCCCGAAACTGTGCGCGACTGACATGGTCGACGCCTTCGGCTCTTGCCGGCTGTGCCTCGTTGAGATCGAAGGCCGCGCCGGAACGCCGGCCTCCTGCACCACGCCGGCGATGAACGGCCTTGTGGTCCATACCCAGACCGAGCGGCTGAAGAAGCTGCGCAAGGGCGTGATGGAACTCTACATCTCCGACCATCCGCTGGACTGCCTCACCTGCGCCGCCAACGGCGACTGCGAATTGCAGGACATGGCGGGCGCGGTCGGCTTGCGCGACGTACGCTACGGTTACGACGGCGAGAATCACGTTTTCGCCAAGAATAACGGCGAGACCAACGCGGCCTGGATGCCGAAGGACGAATCCAACCCCTATTTCACCTACGATCCGTCCAAGTGCATCGTCTGCTCGCGCTGCGTGCGCGCCTGCGAGGAAGTCCAGGGCACCTTCGCGTTGACGATCTCCGGTCGCGGCTTTGACAGCCGCGTCTCGCCCGGCATGAACGAAGCCTTCATCGGCTCCGAATGCGTGTCCTGCGGCGCCTGTGTCCAGGCCTGCCCGACTGCGACGCTGACCGAAAAGTCCGTGATCGAGATCGGCCAGCCGGAGCACTCCGTCGTGACCACCTGCGCCTATTGCGGCGTCGGCTGCTCCTTCAAGGCGGAAATGCGCGGCGAGGAAGTGGTCCGGATGATGCCGTACAAGGATGGCAAGGCCAACCGCGGCCACTCCTGCGTCAAGGGCCGCTTCGCCTATGGGTACGCCACCCACAAGGAACGTATTCTCAAGCCGATGATCCGCGAGAGCATCGACAATCCCTGGCGCGAAGTGTCGTGGGATGAGGCTTTCAAGTTCGCCGCCGACAAGTTCAAGGGCATCCAGCAGAAGTACGGCCGCGACGCCGTCGGCGGCATTACGTCGTCGCGCTGCACCAACGAGGAAACCTACCTGGTGCAGAAGCTTGTCCGCGCCGGCTTCGGCAATAACAACGTGGACACTTGCGCCCGCGTCTGCCACTCGCCGACCGGCTATGGCCTTGCCACCACCTTCGGCACCTCGGCCGACACCCAGGATTTCGACTCGGTCGAGGACACCGACGTCGCCGTGATCATCGGCGCCAACCCGGCGGCTGCCCACCCGGTGTTCGCCTCCCGCCTGAAGAAGCGGATTCGTCAGGGTGCCAAGCTGATCGTGATCGATCCGCGCCGCACCGAAATGGTGCACTCGGCGCACATTGATGCATTGCATCTGCCGCTGTTGCCCGGCACCAATGTCGCCGTGCTCACCGCGATGGCGCATGTCATCGTCACCGAAGGCCTCGTCAACGAGAAGTTCGTTCGCGAACGCTGCGACTGGGACGAATTCCAGGAGTGGGCCGATTTCGTTTCGCTGCCGAAGAACAGCCCCGAGGCGACCGCCATCATGACCGGCGTCGATCCGAAGGCGTTGCGCGAAGCGGCCCGCACCTACGCCACCGGCGGCAATGGCGCCATCTATTACGGCCTTGGCGTCACCGAACACAGCCAGGGCTCGACGACGGTGATTGCGATCGCCAACCTCGCGATGGCAACTGGCAACATCGGACGCCCCGGTGTCGGCGTGAACCCGCTGCGCGGCCAGAACAACGTGCAAGGCTCCTGCGACATGGGTTCATTCCCGCATGAGCTGACCGGCTACCGGCACATCGGGATCGACTCGGTGCGCGAACAGTTCGAGGCGGCCTGGAACGTCAAGCTCAACCCCGAGCCCGGCCTGCGCATTCCCAACATGTTCGACGCCGCGATCGAAGGCACCTTCAAGGGTCTCTACGTGCAGGGCGAAGATATCCTGCAATCGGATCCGAACACCAAGCATGTTGTGGCGGCGCTGTCGTCGATGGAATGCGTCATCGTTCATGACCTCTTCCTCAACGAGACGGCAAACTACGCGCACGTCTTCCTGCCGGGTTCGACCTTCCTGGAGAAGGACGGCACCTTCACCAACGCGGAACGCCGCATCCAGCGCGTGCGCAAGGTGATGACCCCGCTCAATGGCTTGGCTGACTGGGAGGTGACGATCCAGCTCGGCAAGGCGATGGGCTTTGAGATGCACTACAATCATCCGTCCGAGATCATGGACGAGATTGCGGCACTGACCCCGACCTTCGCGGGCGTTTCCTTCGCCAAGCTCGATGAACTCGGCTCGGTGCAGTGGCCCTGCAACGAGAAGGCGCCGGAAGGCACGCCGGTGATGCACATGAACGGCTTCGTTCGTGGCAAGGGCAAGTTCGTCCTCACCGAGTACATCCCGACCGACGAGCGGACCGGACCGCGCTTCCCGCTGCTGCTGACCACCGGACGCATCCTCAGCCAGTACAATGTCGGCGCCCAGACGCGGCGGACCGAAAACGTGGTATGGCACGCGGAAGACCGGCTCGAGATCCACCCGCACGATGCGGAACAGCGCGGCGTGCGTGACGGTGACTGGGTTCGGCTCGCGAGCCGCGCCGGCGAAACCACCCTGCGCGCGCTGATCACCGATCGCGTCGCACCCGGCGTCGTGTACACCACGTTCCACCATCCGGACACTCAGGCCAACGTCATCACGACCGAGTTCTCCGACTGGGCAACCAACTGCCCCGAATACAAGGTCACGGCGGTGCAAATCTCGCCTTCCAACGGTCCGTCGGAATGGCAGAAGGCCTACGAGGAGCAGGCGCGTCACTCGCGGCGTATTGCGCCGGTTGTGGAAGCTGCGGAGTAGCCGTTGCGCGATCCGGTTCGCACCGTGGGTCGTCTGGCGTGGCGGGACAACCGCCTCAGCGAGGGCCTGCGTGCGATTCCGGAAGAAACGGCGCTGGCGTTGACGTACAACGGCGGCACCTACGCCGTGATGATGGGAACGCCGCAAGATCTCGAAGACTTCGCGGTCGGCTTCAGCCTCAACGAAGGGATCGTGCAGTCGGCGGACGAAATCTCCTCGCTCGATATCGTCGACCTTGATGACGGCGTGGAACTGCGGATGTGGCTGGCGGAAGAAAAAGCCGCCCGCCTCGGCGAACGACGGCGGCATATCGCCGGCCCGACCGGCTGCGGACTCTGTGGCATCGATTCCATCGCCGAAGCCGTGCGGCCGACGGCCGTCGTCGGCAAGGGGACCTCGTTCAGCCCGCGAGAACTCATGGTCGCGATGGCGAGCATGCCGCCGCTGCAGCCGATCAACGTCGAGACCCGTGCGGTCCATGCCGCGGCCTTCTGGACACCGGCCGCCGGCATCGTTGCGCTCCGCGAGGATGTCGGTCGTCACAACGCCCTCGACAAGCTCGCCGGCGCGCTTGCGCATGCCAAGGCTTCGACAGGCGACGGACTGGTGCTTCTCACCAGCCGCGTATCGGTCGAGATGGTGCAGAAGACGGCGGCGATCGGCGCGGCCGTCATGGTCGCCGTTTCCGCCCCCACCGCGCTCGCCGTCAAGATGGCCGATGCCGCCGGAATTACCCTTGTCGCCGTCGCGAGATCCGACGGTTTTGAAATTTTCACCCATCCCGATCGCATCGCCTCAGCGGCGATCACCCAAGGAACCGCTCATGTCGCATGATCCCGCCGAACGGCTCGTCTATATGGCCAACCAAATCGGCAAGTTTTTCCAGAGCCAGGGGCACGACAAGGAAGTCGCCGGCGTTGCCGAACACATCAAGAAGTTCTGGGACCCGCGGATGCGCAAGGTGATCTTTGCGCATCTCGACGCAGGCGGCGCGGGCCTTGATCCGAACGTCCGTGACGCCATCGCCTCGCTGAAAGCCGCTGGCGTCAAGGCGTATTGACCGCGGCGCCGCCGACGCACGGCGGGCTAGCTGCGTTCTTCCAGAATTGCGCGAAACACCCGCCGCACTTCGGCCTCGGTCTCCTTGACGCGCGCCTGAAGCGAGGAGAAGTCCGGCGCGTCGCCCGCCCGGGCCATGATGCGGAGCAGGTCCTGGCCGGCGGTTTCCGGATCGAATTTATCGCTCACGCATAGCCGCAGGATTTGCGTCAGATCGTGATAAAGCAAAGCGGCCGACCGCAGAATTTCCACTGACGCAGCCGGCAATACGCCAAGACGCCCGGCTCTATCGAGCACCTCCAGCGTATTGACGTTAAGAATCTCCGATTTTTCGGCCGCGCAGGCGAGCTGCAGATACTGGGCGATGAAATCGATATCGACGAGCCCGCCGGCGACGTGCTTGAGGTCCCAGACGTCGCTTTCGCCCTTCTCGAGCGCGATGGCGCGGCGCATGTCGGCCACGTCGATCGCAACGCCGGCGCCGTCGCGCGGGCGGGTCAGGACCTCGCGAATGACGCGTTCGATCCTGTCGCGGAATTGCGGAGAGGCTGAAATCACCCGCGCCCGGGTCAGCGCCATGTGCTCCCAGGTCCAGGCTTCCTTTTCCTGATACTCGGCGAACGCATCGACATGGGACGCCACGGGACCAGCACGTCCCGAGGGCCGCAACCGCATATCGATTTCGTAAAGCACGCCGTAATTGGTGCGGGTCGTGAAGGCGCTGATCAGTCGCTGCGTGAAGCGCGCAAAGTATTGCGCACCATGCAGGGATTTGGCGCCATCGGAATCCGGATGCTCGGAATCGAAGTCATAGAGCAGGATCAGATCGAGATCGGAGGCCGCCGTCATCTCGCGGCTGCCGAGCCGGCCCATTGCCAGGATTGCGGTTTCCTGCCCCTTGATCCGGCCGTACTGTGCCGCGAACTGCTCGGTCACGAGACCATGCACGGTGTGCACGATGCCCTCCGCGACGTCGGCGAAGGCGACGCCGGCGTGCTGCGCCGAGACGGTACCCGACAGGATCCGTGTACCGATCAAGAACAGGCTCTCGCGGCCGAACAGGCGAAGGCGGTCGAGAAACTCCTCGTAAGAACCGGCATCTTCCAATGTCGCCGCAAGACGCGCAGACAACTCGGTCTTGTCGGGCATCGCGCCGAAGAAGCGCGGGTCGATCAGGCCATCCATGATCTGCGGCTGCCGCGCCAGCATATCGCCGAGCCGTGGCGCCGCGCCCAGGATCAGGGCCACCAGCGCCACCAGATCGCGATTCTGACTGAGCAGGACGAACAGCCTGCCGCCGCGCTGCAGGGCCTGGAGAAAGCGGTCGAAGACGACGATGGCGTTGTCAGGATCTTCGGCATTGGCAAGGCCGCTGATCAGCGACGGCAAGAACTCGACAAAGGAATTGCGGGTGGCTTCGCTGCGGAATACGCGATAGTCGCCATCGAGCCACTGCCGTACCGTTCCGGCGACGGCGACCGGCTTCTTGAAGCCGAGCGAGGCCAGATGTTCGGTCAGGCGCGGGTCGTCCGGCCCTCCCCCGTAATCGATCTCGGGCAACTTGGCCGTCCCGGCCGGATCGCCCTCGAACAGCTTGGCGTAATGCCCCTGGACGATCGTGAGGTGCCCGAGCAGGTCGTGTGCGAACGAGGCGCGGCTCTGATAGCCGAAAAACCGCGCAAATTGCTCGACAGCTTGAGGATCGTCCGGCAGCGTATGGGTCTGTTCGTCGGCAACCATTTGCAGGCGGTGTTCGACCCGCCGCAGGAATTCGTACGCAGCGGTGAGTTGGTTGCGCGCCTCATAGGTGATCCAGTTGCTGGTGGCGAGGCGATCGAGCGCCTCCAGCGTCGGACGCACCCGCAGTTCGGGATGGCGGCCGCCGGTGATCAACTGCTGCGTCTGCGCAAAAAACTCGATCTCGCGAATCCCGCCGCGCCCGACCTTGACGTTGTGCCCTTCGACCGCAATGTCGCTTTGACCGCGAAAGGTCTGCATCTGGCGCTTCATGTCGTGGACGTCGGAGAGCGCGGCAAAGTCCAGATGCTTGCGCCAGACGAAGGGCGAGAGTTCCGCCATCAGCGCTTCGCCGGCCTGCGAATCGCCGGCGCAAGGCCGCGCCTTGATCATGGCCGCGCGCTCCCAGGTGCGGCCCTCGCGCTCATAATAATGCAGCGCGGAGCGGATCGAGATCGCCAGCGGTGTCGAGGCCGGATCGGGACGCAGTCGCAGATCGACCCGGAAGACATAGCCTTCACCGCTACGCTGCTGCAACATGCGCGACAGCCCCTGCGCCACACGGACGAAGAACTGCTGCGGCTCGATATCCGGGGCGAGCGAATTGGATTCAGCGTCGTAAAAAACGATCAGGTCGATGTCGCTGGAGAAATTCAGCTCCCCCGCGCCCATCTTGCCCATCGCCAGCACCACGAGGCCGCTGCCCTGCTCCGGATGCTCCGGATCGGACGGCAGCATCCTTCCCCGCGTGGTTTCCTGCTGCAGCAGGAAGTGCAAGGCCGATTGCACACAAGTAACGGCGAGATCGGTCAATGCGCGCGTGACCTGCATGACCGGCCAGACGCCGCCGATGTCGCAAAGCGCAATCAACAGAGCGGCCTCGGCCTTGGTCGTCCGCAAAATCTGCATCGCTTCCGCTTCGCTCGAGGCACCCCACACCTTTCGGCGGCATTCCTCGGTCAGTTGCGTCAGATGCCGTTCGGGCTCGCGTTGCAAGACGCGAAGCGCGCGCGAGGCGTCGGCGCGAAGCAGGTCGAACAGATAGGGCGAGGCTTCGGCGAGGCCGGCGAAAATGCTCCTGGCCAGCGGAAATCGTGCGAACAGACCCGCAAATTCGGCGCTGATGGCGCTGGTGAGGTCGGATCGCCACGCCTCGAGACGCTGCTCGGCCGTTTCGGGCACAGACAACAGCGGCCCGGCGGCGAAACGCGCGGCCAGCGACATGGACTCGACATCCGCATCACGGATTCCGGGAACGGTCATGGGGAATGTCGATCCAGACGGACTACCGGTGTCAAATCGATGCGCACGGGCCGGCTTTTCTAACCCGATTCATGCCGCTTTCTGTGGCACATCCGCCGTTTGAGCCGCAAGCCTATCGCTCGACCCTGACCGGGCCGGAATGGCCAGCGTTGCGATCAACCCTGGATGGGCGTCGTCGAGCCTGAGATCGCCGCCATGTAGCGTCGCCACGGCCGATGCCAGGCTCAAGCCGAGGCCGGAACCCGGCTGGGTCCGGCTGGCCTCCAACCGCACAAATCGCTCGACCGCGTGCTTGCGGTCGCCGACCGGAATGCCCGGACCGTGGTCGGTGACGCTCAACAGAACCTGATCGCCGACACGCCGGGCCTCGATCAGGATCTGCTTGGGATCGGCTTCCAGCCCCGCACCCGCCCCCGTCGGCAATGTGGCAACGATCGGCTTGCCATATTTGATGGCATTCTCGACCAGATTGGCGAGCGCCTGACTGATCAACTCACGATTGCCATGAATCGGTGCCGGTTCGGCTTTCACGTGCAGCGTCATGCCATCGTCTTCGGCGAGCGGCTCGTAAAGTTCGTGAATGCCTCGCGCGACCTCGGCGGCGTCGAAGTCATCCATATTGCCGCGAGCTTGTCCGGACTCGGCGCGGGCAATCATCAAGAGCGCATTGAAGGTGCGGATCAGCCCGTCCGACTCCTCGATGGTGCGCTCGAGCGCGGCGCGATATTCGGGCTCGGTTCTCGATTTCGCCAGCGCGTCCTCGGCACGGTTGCGAAGACGCGTCAGCGGCGTTTTCAGATCGTGGGCGATGTTGTCGGAAACTTCCTTCAACCCCATCATCAATGCCTCGATGCGCTCCAGCATGGCATTGAGATTCTTCGCAAGACGATCGAGTTCATCGCCGCTGCGTCCAACCGGAAGACGGCCGCTCAGATCGCCCGCCATGATGCGTTCGGTTGTGCCGGTCATGGCATCGATCCGCGCCAGCACCCGCCGGGCGACGAAAATGCCGCCGCCAAGTCCAAGCACGACCACGACCAGCAACGAGAACTGCGCGGCTTTGGCGACGATGCCGATCATCCGGCGCCGCTCTTCGAGATCGCGTCCGATCAGAAGGCGAAAGCCGCTGGAAAGTTCGGTGACCTTCACCAGCGCAAAATGATTGGCGTTGTCCTGATCGTCGAGCCGGCGATAGGCGGTTTCAGACCATCCGATCGTACCCATGACCCCCGGGGAAAGCGATCCGACATTGCCGGCGACCGCCTGCCCCGCAGGCGTCGTCACGAGATAGAGATTGGCCCCGGGGCGCAGAGCGCGATTTTCAATGGTGAGAACCAGCCCACGCAGGCCACGACGGCTGAAGATATCGCTGACCTCACCGGTTTCCGCGTTTACCGTGGCGGTAATCTGCTCGGTGATCAGGTGGCGTGTGTTCCAGGCGAAGAACGCCAGCAACGATGCCGCGAACAACGCGAACAAGAACAGATAAAACAGCGTCAGGCGGAACGCCGTGGTTCGGATCAGCTTACCGAATGCCGTCACGGATCATGTATCCCGCGCCGCGAATGGTATGAAGCAGCGGCCGCTCAAAACCCTTGTCGATCTTGGAGCGCAGCCGCGAAATGTGCACGTCGATGACGTTGGTCTGCGGATCGAAGTGATAGTCCCAGACATTCTCCAGCAGCATGGTCCGCGTCACCACCTGTCCGGCATGCTTCATCAGATATTCCAGCAGGCGGAACTCGCGCGGTTGCAGCGTCAGTTCTTCCTTGCCGCGCATCACCCGGTGCGACAGGCGGTCGAGTTCGAGATCGCCGACGCGGTAGGTCGTCTCTTCGGCAGGTCCGCCGCGGCGCCGCGACAGCACCTCGATCCTGGCGAGCAGTTCCGCAAATGAATAGGGTTTTGGCAGATAATCGTCACCGCCGGCGCGCAGGCCTTTGATGCGGTCGTCGACCTGCCCGAGCGCCGACAGGATCAGAACGGGGGTGCGGTTGCCCTTCTCGCGCAGCGCGCCGATCAGCGACAGGCCATCGCGCTTGGGCAGCATGCGGTCGACCACCAATACGTCGTAATCGCCGCCTTCCGCCAGCGCCAGCCCTTCTTCGCCGTCGCCTGCGAGATCAGCGACATACCCGACTTCTCGAAACGCCTTGACCAGATAGTCGGCGGATTCACGGTCGTCTTCGATGATCAAAAGGCGCATCTGTGTATCGGTCGCGGTCGCGGTCACGTGGAAACTTCCATCACCATGGCGTGACCCGGGCCCTCATGCAAGGCGATCGGACCCGCCCTTTTGAGCCAATTAAAATCAAAAAAAGCGGGCGGTGAAGCTGGGGGGACCTCACCGCCCTTTGACCTCCCGACGGAGGGGGGCGTTTTCCACCGGAAGGTAGTCAAGGGAGCGGGCTCACGACCCACCCCCGAGGAAAGCAGCGTCGGCGGGGGCGATTATGCCGACGGCACCCTCCATTTCGTCGCGCACCGGGCGTCTAGCCTTTCGCCAGCGGGATCGCGACAAAGCGCGAAGAGCCGCCGCTCTTGACCCGCATCAGGACGCTATTCTTGTTATCGCTGCGCGCGGCTGCAATCGCCTCGCGCACATCTGCGACATTCGTCACACTCTTTCCGGCGACCTCCAGAATAACGTCGCCTTCCTTGAACCCGCGCTCGGCCGCCGCGCTCTTCGGATCGACGTCGGTAACCACGACGCCTTCCTTGCCGGCTCCGGCAACGCTGTTGGCCGGCGCAAGAGTCAAGCCGAGCCGGGGCACATCGGTTCCACGGTTCGCACCGCCCTTGTCGCTGTTGTCGGTATCCGCCTTGGCCTCGATCGTATTCGGCAACTGGCCGAGGCTGAGGTTGACCACCTTGTCCTGGCCCTTGTGCAGCACATTGAGCTTGACCGCGGTTCCCGGCGAAAGACCACCGATGGTGCGGGCGAGTTCACGGGCGTCCTTGACGGATTCGCCGTTGACTGCCGTGATCACGTCGCCGGATTCAATGCCGGCCTTGGCCGCTGGACCGTTGGCCTGCGGTTCCGCAACCAGCGCACCTTCCGCTTTCTTCATACCGAGACTGTCGGCGATGTCGGGCGTGACCGGCTGAATCTGCACGCCGATCCAGCCGCGGCTCACCGAGCCCTTGTCCTTGAGTTGGGCGACCACGCTCTTCACCGTGGAGGACGGGATCGAGAACGCAATGCCGACGCTGCCGCCCGATGGCGAATAGATCGCGGTGTTGACGCCCATGACTTCGCCTTCAGTGTTGAAGGCCGGGCCGCCCGAGTTGCCCTTGTTCACGGGCGCGTCGATCTGGATGAAATCGTCATAAGGACCGTTGCCGATGTCGCGGCCGCTGGCCGACACGATACCTGCGGTCACGGTGCCGCCGAGCCCAAAGGGATTGCCGACCGCGAGCACCCAATCGCCGATGCGGGGCTTGCCATCGGACAATTTGGCGAACGGGAAATTCGAACCGCCCTCGACCTTGATTAGGGCGAGGTCGGTGCGCGCATCGGTTCCGATGACCTTCGCGGTGAAGGTCTTGCCGTCGTCGGTCGTGACCTCGACCTTGTCGGCGCCGTCGACCACGTGGTTGTTGGTGACGGCGAAACCGTCAGCCGAGATGAAGAAGCCCGAGCCTTGTCCGGTCACCATGCCGCGGCCGCGCGGGATGGCGCGCAGCCCCGGCGGCAGATCGCCCCCGCCGAACCGACGGAAGAAGCGCTCCATCGGAGAGCCCGGCTGGAACGGCGACGAATCGTCGTTGTCGCCATTATCGTTTTTCGCAACCTTCTCGTTGATATTGACCTTGACCGAGATCACAGACGGTTTCACCCGCTCGACGATATCGGCAAAGCCGATCGGCTGGGCGACCTTGCGGACCTCGTTGTTGACCTGCGCGTGCGCACTGGTGCTGAAGAGGTCGACGGGGCCGCCCGAGGGGCCGAAGCCGTAGACCGCCACGCCAAGACCGGCGACCACCGAGGCCATCAGCGCCAATTTGCGCGCAGACAACAGGGAACGGCGCGGTGCCCGGTAAGACGGAAGCGTGGAAAGATCGGTGGGACGATCGGTCATAAAAACTTCTCCAGAGCCTGAATCGGAATGGTGCGGGGCGTATACCTGCAGGCCCCAAACATGGGGATTTACGCCTTACGACGCGCTGGCGAGGGAATTAAACTTTGGTAATGAACAGCCGATCGAATGCGGCGGATTATCGCAGGCTGACCGGTATGTTCTCAGCTTGCTTTCACGTTGCGGATGAAGTCGTCGACTTCCCGCTTCAAGGTTGTCGCCTGCTGCGACAGGTCAGCGGCGGCCGCGAGCGCCTCGCCCGCCATTTTCCCGGTTTGCGCCGAGCTCGCCGTGATCTGGCCGATATGGTTGGAGACCTCCAACGTGCCCCGGGCGGCGTCCAGGACGCTTCGGGAAATATCCTGCGTCGAGTTCCGCTGCCGATCGGTATCGACCTCGATACCGGACATGATCTCATTGATCTCGGCGAGCGTGGCGGAGATGGCGTCGATGGCGCTGCACGTCTCCGCGGTGATGCCCTGGATGTTGCCAACCTGGGCAGAGATCTCTTCGGTAGCCTTGCTGGTCTGGTGCGCGAGATTCTTCACCTCGGAAGCCACAACCGCAAACCCCTTGCCGGCTTCCCCTGCCCGCGCCGCCTCGATGGTGGCGTTCAGCGCAAGCAGATTGGTCTGCGAGGCAATCGCCTGCACGAGTTGCACGACAGTGCCGATCTTCTCCGCCGCTTCCGACAGCGTGTGGATGGTATCGCGGCTCTTCTCAGCCTCGGCGGCCGCGCCCTCGGCGCGCTGGCTTGCATCAGAGACGCGGCGGCTGATCGTACCGATGGAGGTGGTCATCTCCTCGGTCGATCGGGCCACCACCTGCACGCTCGTGCTGGCTTGCTCCGCGGCCATTGCTACAGAATTGGCTTTGCCGGTGGTTTCGTTCGCCACCTGCGACAGCGTCTCGGCGTTGCTTTTGAGATGCACCGCTGATGACGCGACGCTGGCGACGACGCTCGCGACGAGGTCGTTGAACTCGTGGATGCGACCGTCAAGATACCGGGACCGGTCGCTCTGGCGGCGCGCTTCCTCGAGCTTCTGCTCGGTCAAACGCAAGCGCTCGATCCCGTTGGTCTTGAAGACTTGAAGCGCACCGGCGAGCAGCCCGATCTCGTTGGAGCCGCCCAATCCCGGAATCGGCGTGTCGAATTTCTGATCGGCGACCTCGCGCATCGCATGCACGATCGCCGCAAGCGGCCGCATAATACCGTTACGAACTGCGAAATAGGCCGTCAGACAAACGACCGCGGCGAAAATCGCGATCACAAGACAAGCGGTGAGAAAATAGGAGAATGCCGCCTGCGCGTCCTGGTAGATGTGCTGCGCGTGGTCGCGGCCCGGCCCGCTCAGCGCAGCGAACTCTGGGGCCAGCGAGGTGATCTCATTGTTGAGATAGAGCACGGCGACAAAGCCGGTGCCACCGCCGATCGCAAGCAGGAACAGAAGGGAGGCAACGACAGCGCCAACCAGAAAACGAATCGTCAATTTGCTGTCGGAGAACATGAGCGCACTTGGTTGACGTGAAACATGCCGGCAAATTTTCAGACAAAGGTCAAAATTGCATGAAGCTAGCGACGCGCAATGTCCGCATACGGCCTGCCATTGCCTCCGTACAAATACGTAGGCAGTGCTTCGGCTGCGAATAACTCTCAACTGGTGGCAGCAGGAGACGTCAGGATTTTTCCGGCGGCGCGTCAGCAGACATGAGGGCTGCAAGCTTTTCTTCTTCTTCGGCCGAGAGCGCCGCAGGCGCCTCGGGTACGCTTTTCGCTCTCCGGCGGCTGTTGGCCCATAACGCCGTAGCACCTGCCGCGAGCGCAAGCGGCGTCAGAAACCAGAGCAGCCAAGTGTGCGAGTTGAGTCGTGGCTTCAAAAGGACGAACTCACCATAACGCGCCACCAGGAAGTCCATCACCTGCGCGTCGCTATCGCCGGCAGCGATCCGTTCGCGAACGAGGAGCCGCAGGTCGCGGGCCAGCGGCGCCTCCGAATCGTCGATCGACTGGTTCTGACAGACCATGCAGCGCAATTCGCGCGACAAGTCCCGCGCCCGCGCCTCCTTTGCCGCATCTGACATGATCTCGTCCGGCAGCACGGCTTGAGCTGCCGTCGCCATCGTCATCAGCATCATCAATGCGAACAAAGCGCGCTTCAAAGGGTCACTCCGCCGCCTGCAACCCGCGCATGGACTTTGCCGGCTTCGGCGCTCCCACCCGCAGGCGACGATCCGACAGCGACAGCACGCCGCCAAAGGCCATCAGCACCGGTCCGAACCAGATCAGGAGCACGAGGGGCTTGTGGTAGATCCGCACGGCAACGGCGCCGTCGGGGCTGACATCGCCAAGGGAAATGTAGAGCTGGCTCGCGCCGCGCGAGAGCAGCGCCGCTTCCGTCGTCGTAGCACCGCGCGTGGTGAAGTTGCGCTTCGAGGGCGTCATGGTGGCGATCGGCTGCCCGCCGAGCAGCACGTTGAATTTAGCGGCCGTCTCGCGGTAGTTCGGGCCCTGAAGCGGCGTCAAGCTGTCGAGCCTCAGCTCGTAGCCTGCGATGTTGGTGACATCGCCGGCTCTCATTGTTCTGATATTCTCGCTGTTCCACGTCGTCTCGCACACGATGCCGATCAGCGCGACGCCGATGCCGGCATGGGCGAACATCGTGCCCCAGGCCGAGCGCGGCAGTCCGCGGGCGCGCTGAAACGCGACGCCAGGCGGCAGCCGGAACAGTCCGATGCGTTCGACGATATCGATCACGGCGCCGACGATGACAAAAGCCCCCAGGCCGATCGCCAGCGGCGCGAATGTGCTGCCGCCTTGAGTCCAGGCCCAAACCAGTGCGAGCACGAAGAATGCGGCGATGCCGGCGGCCATCAGGCGCTGGGCGGCGCCGAGCAGATCGCCGCGCTTCCAGGCCAGCAACGGTCCAAAGGGAAGCGCGACCAGCAACGGAACAAATAGCGGCCCAAAGGTAAGATTAAAGAACGGCGCGCCGACCGAAATCTTCTCACCCGTCATGACCTCCAGCGCCAACGGATAAAGCGTTCCGACAAAAACCGTCGCGCAGGATGTCGTGAGCAGCAGGTTATTGAGCACGAGTGCTCCTTCCCGCGAGATCGGCGCAAACAGGCCGCCCTGCTTGAGCGAGGAAGCGCGCAAGGCGTAAAGCGACAAACTGCCGCCGATGAAGACGCACAGGATCAACAGAATAAAGACGCCGCGCCGGGGATCGTTGGCGAAGGCATGCACCGAAGTCAGCACCCCCGAGCGCACCAGGAAGGTACCGAGCAGGGACAGCGAGAAGGTCAGGATCGACAGCAGGATGGTCCAGACCTTGAGCGCGTTCCGCTTCTCCATCACGACCAGAGAATGCAACAGTGCGGTGCCGGCGAGCCACGGCATCAGCGAGGCATTCTCGACCGGGTCCCAGAACCACCAACCGCCCCAGCCCAGTTCGTAGTAGGCCCAGTAAGACCCCATTGCGATGCCGGTGGTGAGGAATATCCAGGCAATCAGCGTCCACGGCCGCACCCAGCGCGCCCAGGCGGCGTCGATCCGGCCCTCGATCAGCGCCGCAATCGCAAAGGAAAACGAAATCGAGAAGCCGACATAGCCGAGATAAAGCATCGGCGGATGTACGGCGAGACCGATGTCCTGCAGGATCGGATTGAGATCCTGGCCTTCGATCGGCGGATCAGCGATCCGCAGGAAAGGATTGGAGGTCGTCAGAATGAAGAGATAGAAGGCGCTGGCGATCCAGGCCTGCACCGCCAGCACGTGCGCCCGCAGCGTTATCGGCAGGTTGTTGCCGAAGATCGAAACCAGGCCGCCGAACAACGCCAGGATCGACACCCAGAGCAGCATCGAGCCTTCGTGGTTTCCCCACACGCCGGTAATCTTGTAGATCAGCGGCTTCATCGAATGCGAATTTTCAAACACGTTGAGGACGGAAAAATCCGAGGCGACGTGGAGCGTGACCAGCGCCGCAAAGGACGCCGCGACGAACATCAACTGCGCCACCGCCGTCGAGCGCGCGACGTTCATCAGCGAATATTCACGCCAGCGGGCGCCCAGGATCGGCACCGTCGACTGAATCAGCGCAAGGCCAAAAGCAAGCACCAGCGCGTAATGTCCGCTTTCGGCAATCACCGCACCGCTCCCTGCTCGCGTTGTGTGGTATTGGCCGCAGCACTGTCATCCGCCCGCTTGCCGGTTTTCGCTTTTGCTTCGTATTCGTCTTTCCAATGTCCCTGTTTCTTCAGGGCGTCGGCGACATCCTTGGGCATGTAGTTCTCGTCGTGCTTGGCGAGAACGGTATCAGCCTTGAAGACGCCCGAGGCATCGAGCGCACCTTCGGCGACCACACCCTGCCCCTCGCGGAAAAGGTCGGGCAGAATTCCCTGATACGATACCGGCAATTTGGAACTGCCATCGGCCACTTCGAAACTGACCTTCAGATTGTCGCCGCGCACGAGCGATCCGGGCTGCACGAGGCCGCCGAGCCTGAAGCGCTTGCCCGGCTGAATATGCTTTTCAGCCACCATCTGCGGCGTCGAAAAGAATACGATCGAATCGCGCATCGCGTTGAGCACCAGCGCGGCGGCGACCGCGAGCACGGCAAGCGAGCCGCCGATAATGGTCAGACGCCGTTGCTTGCGTGTCATTGACTGCCTCTTTTGCGCCACCGCGCCATTTCGCCCATCGCCGTCATCCAGCGCCCCTCATCCATCGAGGCCCAGATTCTTCAGACCATCATTCAGTTCGCGCAGCCGCTCGGGATCTTTTGCGACCGCCTGCCGGGCGTCCGATGAGGCTGCCTTGGCCTTGTCGGCATCGCCCAGAACCATATAGGCCTTGACCAGGCGCAACCATCCCTCGACGTCGTCGCCATTCTGGCGCAGGCGCGTGGCCAGCCGCTCGACCATGCTGCGGATCATGGCGCTGCGATCGGTCTCGCTCATGTCTTTCGCGGCAGCCATCGCCTCGTTCGACAACGCCGGAGCCGGCGCGCCGCCGACCCGAACCAATGCAGCCTGCACCAGGGAACGCCAGGGTGCGTTCGGCGGCGCCTTTTCCAGCATGCCGCGCCAGATCGAGGCCGCCTCTGCGGCGCGGCCGTCCTGTTCGGCGGCCAGCCCCAGGAAATAACTCGCTTTCACTTCGCTGGCGTCCAGCGCCAGCGCCCGCTCGAATTCGGTCTTGGCTTCGGCGGTGACAACCCCGCCGGCCGCACCCACCAACGCCTCGCCGAGATCGGCGCGGCGCGCGGCGTTTTCGCCGTTGTAGGTGATCGAGTTCCGGAACGCGCGGATCGCATCATCGATACGTCCCACTCTTGCGAGCACCGGCGCAAGGATGCCCCAGCCGCGGCCATCGGTCGGATTTGCGGCAAGGTGCTGCTCGACCTGTGCGATCATGTTCTCAAGCGATTGCGTGCCTTCAGGCGAACGGCTTCGCTGCGCCAACGGAAAATCGGGCAAATCAGGCGAACCCAGCGGGTAGTAGAGCCCGACTGCAACAAGCGGCAATCCGGCAAGGGCAACAACGGCCGCGAAACGGCGCAGTCGGACATTCGAACCCGCGGTGACCTCGCGCTCGCTATCGGCGGCGGCGAGCAGCCTGCGGCCGATCTCGACGCGCGCGGCAGCCGCTTCGGGCGGATTGATGAGGCCCGCAGCCGCATCGCGGTCGAGTTCGCTGAGCTGGTCGCGGTAGACGGTTGTTTCGCTGCCGTCCCGTTGCGGCTGGCCAGCCCGGCCAAGCGGCCAGAGCACGGCAAAAACCGCCGCGGCCGTCATCAGCGCGAACACGAACCACAATGTCATCAAGCAAGTTCCGGTGAAGCGGCGCAAAACCAGTGTGGGCACCCGTTCGGCCGCTTTACACCACAGCCGATGGGTGCGGGCAATTGACAAATATCAATTTGACGGGATGAAGGTAAGATGCTGAAATTTCTGTTGAAATAATCGACCTAAACTTGGCCTCGAGACCGGCAAAATGACCGGTCCGAACCCCGCCGGATCAAGCTGTGCGCGAGGATTTGCGCTCGCCGGTCATGGCGTTTTCGGCCGCCCTGCTCATCAGCGAGGCGTAGTCGGCGCCAAACAGCACATCGCAGAACCGAATGGCGGCGGTCACCTGAGCCTGACGGTAGGTGCGCGCCTTGCCCTCGCTGCCACGGAGCGACTGCACCAGCGCCTCGGTCGACTGCTCGACATAGTGCTGCAGGTCCGAATATGTCCGCATCGTCACTTCGTTGATCGCGAGTTCGCCGGCATAGGTGCGGCACACCGCGACGAACTCGATCAGGGCGGCGGTCTCTTCGACATCGCCGGAGTTGATCGCCGGCGCGGCAGCGATGTCCTTTTCGGCGCGTTGGCGCAGCAGCCGCCTGACGCGGCCGGGTACGCTGTCGATTTCCGACTGCAGAGCGCTGGATATGTCGGCGCGGATCGAAGCCAGCTGCCTGCCCCAGGCTGAATCCTGGCGCAGATCGAGTTCGGTCCGCAACCCGCGAACGCCGTCGTGCAGGGTTTTCAGGTGTTCGGAGACTTCGGCGAAACGACCGCGCTTGATGTCGACGCGCAATGTTGCCGCGAGGCGCGACAGGTCATACAAGGCAATGGAGACCGCCATGCCGTAGGGCGTCGAAGCCACCCGCATTTCATCATCGGAGGCCGCCATGCGGATTGCCAGACGAATGATCTGCCATGGCGCCGCAAGCCGCTGCGCAATCAGCGACAGGGCGAACGGCAGCAATTGCGGCGTCTGCAACGAGGGCACATTGAGCGCTGCGACCGCCGCCTCGATCTGCGAGTCGTTGAAAGCCCGCATATAGCTGGGAAGCCGACTGTTGAGCGTATCGACCGCCTCCCGCGCCCGCAAAAGGCTGGCAATCGAGGGCAGGTCCTCAATCACGGCCGGCGGCCCAATGCGCGACAGCGCACGGCGGTCGTCGTTGCCCGGCGCTGTGACGGCGAGCAGCGCTTCGGCGGCAGCGAGCTGAAGCTTTCGCGCGGCGGCTTCGATCTGCGGCGAGGTGCCGTTCTCCGGACCCGCGGCAAGAGCCGCTTCGAGTTCGCGTGCAAGGTCCGGCGACCCTTCGCGCGCGAGCCACTGCCACACCGGTACCAGCGAGGTACGCCGAAGCTGGCCCTGGCGCACCGACCCATTGCCCTCGACCAGGAATGGTTCCAGCGGATGGAACAACACCCGCGTCGGATTGTCGGTGCGCGGCCTCGCCTCATCGTCGGCGCCGCGTACAATCCTGCGCAACTGCTCCAGCACGAAATTGGCGACGGCAATTTCCTCGCCCCGCTCGACCGCACGCTCGAACTCCCGCATCAGCAGCGCCTGCGACTGCGGCGACAGCTTGGCGAGATAGTCCCTCAGCCGTTCGGTGGATGTCTGGCTCATGCGCCCGGAATGCAGCTTTACGGCGCGGCATCAATACGCCCGCCGGGGCATAGTACGAGCCCGCGTGTTAAGAAGTCGTTTAGGATGTCAAACGTAGAGGGTGGTTCGCGGCATAAAATCTACTGAAGGTTGCATAGTGCTAGGCTGCCGGCAACCGAAGCTCCGCCCGCAAGCCTCCGATTGGCGCGTGGCCGAGGGTCAGGCTGCCGCCATAGAGGCCCGCAAGATCGGTTACGATCGACAAGCCAAGCCCGGAGCCCGGCTTGGATTCGTCGAGCCGCTGGCCGCGGCGGGACACCTGGGCCCGCTCTTTCTCCGAAAGACCGCGCCCATCGTCATCGACCATGATACGCAGCATGGGCGCGGCACCGGCCTGCTTGGGCTCCTCAAGCAGAACCTCGATGAAGACGCGAGAGGCCGCCCACTTGCAGGCATTATCGACCAGGTTGCCGACCATCTCCTCAAGATCCTGGCGCTCGCCACGAAATTTCGCTTTCGCGCCAGCGGAGACTTCGATGACGACGCCGCGGTCGCGATGAATTTTTTCCATGGTCCGGCGCAAAGCGTCCACGACCGGTTCGACTTCCGTGACGGTGCCGACGATGGTGACACGTGCGGCGATCCGCGCCCGCTCCAGATGGTGAGCGACCTGGTCGCGCATCACGTCCGCTTGTTCGAGAACCTTGGAAGCAAACGGATCGGACGAATGCGATGTGGCCTCGTTGACGATCACTGACAGCGGCGTCTTGATCGCATGAGCGAGGTTGCCGACATGGGTGCGGGCGCGTTCGACGATTTCCCGGTTGGCGTCGATCAAGGCATTGGTTTCGCGCGCCAGCGGCGCGATCTCGACGGGAAACTCGCCCTCCAGCCTTTCGGCACGTCCGGACCTGATATCTGCGATGGCGTCGGAAATCCGTTTGAGCGGCGCCAGTCCGAAACGCACCTGGAAAATCGTGGTCAGAACCAGCACGATCGAAAGCGCGAGAAACGTGCCGCCGAGATAGTAGTCGAAGTTGCGCGTCTCGTCGAAAATCTCCGAAGCATCGCCGGCAACATCGACAAGGAACTTGCCGTCGGCGCCAAGATCGACCGGACGCTCCACCATCCGCAAGGTCTGCCCCTCCGGCCCCTCGACATAGCCGATGCGAATGCCTGCGGCGCTCAGCTCGCTGCCATGGTCCTCCAGTTTCGGCAGCTTCTTGTCCCACAGCGAGCGGGACGCCCGCGCATCGTCCTTTTCGGTGTCGGTGCGCGTGATCTGCCAGTACCAGCCCGACAGCGGCAGTTCGAACAGCGGCTCGCCCAGTGACTGGAATTGACGGTCCGGCGGCTCGTCCGGCGTCGCCACTTCGGCGACCAGGGTTCGCAGATAAAGATTGAGGCGGCGATCAAACGCACGTTCGGTAGCGTCACGGTAGACCGACGACAGGATGACGCCGGTGATCAGCAGAATCACCACCACCCATGCGGTCGCGGACAGAAACAACCGGGTCGCAAGCGAGCTGCGGCGCATCAGGGCATCATCCCGAACGATTTGCGGCCGTGTCTATACCCGCTCAAAGAGCCGAATGACAGGCGGCCAATGCCGCAACAGAGCACATCAGGAGATGTCCGATCAACGGCCTGCCGCGGGCGGCGTCAGCAGATAGCCGAGCCCGCGAACCGTCTGGATGATGTCGACATCGAGCTTCTTGCGGATACGGCCCACGAACACCTCGATCGTGTTCGAGTCGCGGTCGAAATCCTGATCGTAGAGATGCTCGACCAGTTCGGTGCGCGACACCACACGTCCGGTGTGATGCATCAGGTAGGCAAGCAATCGATATTCGTGCGAGGTCATTTTGATCGGGTTGCCGGACACGCTGACGCGGCCGGTGCGGGTATCGAGCGACACCGGACCGCAGGTCAGCTCCGATTGCGCGTGACCGGTCGAACGGCGCAGCAACGCACGAATGCGCGCCAGGACTTCCTCGAGGTGAAAAGGCTTGGCGACATAGTCGTCGGCGCCGGCATCAAATCCCTGGACCTTGTCGCTCCATCGGTCGCGCGCCGTCAGGATGAGGACCGGCATCGAACGTCCGTTGCGGCGCCAGGCCTCCAGCACCGAGATGCCATCCATCTTGGGCAGGCCGATGTCCAGCACGACCGCGTCATAAGGTTCGCTGTCGCCGAGGAAATGCCCCTCCTCGCCATCGAAGGCGCGATCGACCACGTAGCCGGCGTCCGTCAGCGCCGTGGTGAGTTGGCGGTTGAGATCCGGATCATCCTCGACGACAAGTAAGCGCACGTGGGTCTCCAAATATCGTTGTAATCTAAGACGCAAGATGAGCGCGGCCGTCGTGAACGGGTTATGAACGGCGGACATCCGCAAGATTACTTTTTCTTCACAACGGCTTTCAACGGGTTTGCCGGGGAATCCGTGAGGGCCCCTCAATCGTTAACCCGCTGCGGGGACGCCCTTGACGATGATCAAATCGACCGGGCCGCCCGGCCGGTCATCGTCGAACACACCGATCGTCAATCGCCCCGTCCGCCAGGCAAGCGTATCGAGATTGGTTCGGCCTTGATAAAGCAGCGGGCCGTCGGGATGATTGTCGTGGCCGTGAACGACGTGCAGCTTGCCGAAGCCTTCGGAATATCCTTTCGGATATCGCTTCCACAGCAGCGTCTCTTCGCTCTGGCGCTCCAGCGGTGTCGCGGGATCAACGCCTGCGTGCACGTACAGACGATGGCGGTCGACATGAAACAGCCGCAGCCGATCGAGCCAATCAGTGTCTGCCGGCGGCACGTTGGCCGGATCGCCGCCGTAGGATGCGAGCACGGCATCGCCACCTTTCGCCAACCAGTCATCCATATTCGAGCCGTTCCGTAACGCGCCGACCATCATCGCATCGTGGTTGCCCTTCAGCGCGATCAGTTCGAGTCCGTCCAGGCCCGATCGCAGCCGCTCGATCACGCCCTTGCTTGCCGGCCCCTTGTCGACGTAATCGCCGATCGTGACGACGGTGTCCCTGCGATTGGCGGACCGGGCGGCAATTTCAGCAAGACCGCTGTCCAGCAGATCCAGCCGGCCATGGATATCCGGGATGACGAAGGTGCTGCTCATGGCTGATACCGCGTCCGCTCTCGCTCTTCACATGAACGTAATGCGCATGCCGGTCAAAAGGACACAAAGCGGTGAACCGCCGGCAGATACGAGGTCCCGCCCCCCTGGCGTTTACCAAACTGCCGCCAGCCGCAAGAAACTCAAGGCCTGCGGACAAAGTAACTCTGCGCCGAAAGGAGCGCTTCAAACAGGTTGAGATCACATCCGTTGTAGCTTACCAAGCAGACATGATTCACAGACTATCGGCCATCGCCGGCTGGCTAGCGCTCGGCTTCGTCGTCTTTGCGACGCTGTCGCCAATTGACGCCCGCCCCTCACTCGCAACCCCGCATCTGGAACACTTCGCCGCCTTTGCGCTGATCGGCCTTGCCTTCGCGCTGGCTTATCCCAACCGCGTCTTGCTGGTTTTTGCGATTGTAGTCGGTGCCGCGGTCGGCCTCGAGATGCTTCAGCTGTTAACGCCCGACCGTCACGGCCGTGCCGCTGACGCCTTGGTGAAGGCGCTCGGAGCAATCAGCGGAATCTGTATCGGGCAGATGGTCTCGTTCCTGCTTCGCCTGAAGCCGATCCAGAGCGACAACTCGATCTGAGATGGCAAGCCGGGCGGCATCGTCCGGCTGCTCGGCATGCGCCGTCGCGAGACGATGCGAAAGCTAGAACGCGCGGCGGGTATGGCCGAACATCGAGATGCGCGGCCCAATGGTCGCGAACTGCGCCCGTCGCCGATGCGACCGCCACGCGCAAATGACGTAACCGGCCAGAAATCCCGTCACGAAGATCGAGGACTGAAGGAAGAGAGTGAGCATCGCGTGCATCCGGTTATCCCCCCGCGCTTATCAATCGCCCGGATCAGGGCGACATGATGATTTAAGCGGAAAACTCACCCTGCATCGTCTTGCCATGAGATCGCAACGATCCGGGCAAATTCTCACCGCGTGATCATGGCGCGATTCGCGATCGCTGAAAAACCGGATTAGCACGGATACCGGAATAACACGGGGACCAGTCACGACGGCCAGCTTCAGGCTGTTCCGCGGAACCCGTTCAGGTGCGGAAGAACACGAACCAGACAACACCCAGGATCAAAACGGCAAGTCCGGTCGAGACGGCCAGCAGCGCCAACACCGACGGTCCGGGTTCGCCCTGCCGTGCCTCCGTCGGAGTTTCCACGACGCGGTGTTCTTGTTGCACTGCCATGATAGCCTCAATCCACTTTGAGGGCTGCCCCGTTCTCTAGCTTTGCGGCACGCGGGAGCAACGCCCGATTTTCGATCATGTTCCGGTCCGTTCCAACCGTGATCGGCCGTGTCGAGCGTTGGATCAGGGCGCCTCACGCGTTTGGCCGGCCCCCTCTTTCGGCCGCAACTCTGGTGCGGTTAACGCCGTTATCAGAATCCCGCCCGGGCTTGTTCAAAAAGGAACCGTGCGGTGGTATCGTCGGATTTTTCGTGTTGCGTCTGAGGAGTATCCCATGGCCCCCCGTGCCAATTGGAAGGGTTTCCTGCGGCTTTCGCTGGTCACCTGCCCTGTCGCGCTTTATCCCGCGACGTCGGACACCGAGAAGGTCTCCTTCAACCAGATCAACCGAAAGACCGGCCACCGCATCAAATATGCCAAGGTAGATGCCGATACGGGCGAGGAAGTCGCCTCCGAGGATATCGTCAAGGGCTACAAGGTCGATACCGATACCTACATCGAGGTTTCGAAGGAAGAACTCGAAGACGTCGCGCTGGAATCCACCCATACGATCGAAATCGACGAATTCGTTCCCAAGGCCGATATCGACAGCCGCTACCTGATCCGCCCCTATTACCTCGTGCCCGACGGCAAGGTAGGTCACGACGCGTTTGCCGTGATCCGCGAAACCATTCGCAGCATGAACAAGGTTGCGATCGGCCGCGTGGTGCTCACCAATCGCGAGCACATCGTGGCGCTGGAACCGCTGGGTCAGGGCCTGATGGGAACTCTGTTGCGCTACCCTTACGAGGTGCGCAACGAAAACGAGTATTTTGACGACATCCAGAGCGTCAAAGTCACCAAAGACATGCTGGATCTTGCCAAGCACATCGTGGAAAAGAAATCCGCCTCGTTCGAACCCGAGAAGTTCGAGGATCACTATGAGACCGCGCTGATCGATCTCATCAACAAAAAGCGCGCAGGTATTCGTCCCACCGCCAAGGCCACCCCCAAGACCGCCGGCAATGTGATCAACCTGATGGATGCGCTCAAGCGCAGCCTCGCCACCGAGCGGCAGGCGCCCGCCCCGGCCACCAAGGCAAAGGGCAAGAAGCCGAAGAAACGCATCGAAGGCCAGCGCGAGATGCTGCTGCCGATCAGCGGCAAACGAGCGGCGAAAGAAGAAGCCAAAGCCGACACCAGAGCGGCGCCCGCAAAAAAGCCCGCACGTGGTTCCGCGCGGGCAAGAAAAGCAGGATAGAAGCGGAAGCTGCTATTTCAACGACGCGTTGACCGACGTGAACTTGCCGCTGAGCGTCGAGCCGATGCCGTTGACCGCCGTGAGAATCACGATGCTGAGGCCGGCGGCAATGAGGCAATATTCGATTGCCGTCGCACCGCTTTCGTCCCGGAAAAACCGTGAAACCAACACTGACATCCCAAACTCCTGCCCGCTCGATCCGAGCACTTGCATGCATCGCCTTCCACTGACGGCGGAATGTAAATCCGATTGGTTACGGCTGCCTTGAAGAAGAGCCTGAATGGGCCATTAATTGTAGCGGCCTCGGGCGCTCGATTTCCAGATAACCCATTGTCCGTGATGGATAAATCAGACCCGTGCACCGCTGGCGGACACGGCCGGCGGCGATTTTTTGTCGCGAGCAGGCCGTCTTGCATAGGTCGGCGCCGGACGCCGTGAGAGCTCCATAACCTCGATGCCCTCGACGGCACAAGGCCGGGAAAAGCATGATTTGGGTCAAGCGGCCGGACCCGCAACCGCTTAGATTCTTGGACGTTCAAAACCGGTTTGTCTCATGAGATCCGCTGAAACCAACCGCCCTCGACTGCGAATTCGCAGCGTCAATCTCGATACCGGCCGGGAGAACGTCGTGGTGCTTTCCCGGCAATCAAAGGCATTGCGGGCGGAGATCTTCCGTGGATTTAGCCGGGTCGAATTGCGCTGCGACTCGAAAGCCATGCTTGCTACCCTTCTCATCACCGACGACGATACACTCGTCGGGCCCGACGAAATCGGCCTCGCCGAGCCTGCGTTGCGACGCTTCGCCGAGCCAGTCGGCAGCTCGGTGACAGTTACGCCGGCCACACCGCCCGAAAGCCTCGAAGCCGTGAGGTCCAAGATCCGTGGGCAGGCGCTGGATGCGCGGCAGATCGCTGCCATTGTCCAGGACCTCACACACTACCGCTATTCCGACATGGAGATCGTGGCGTTCCTGATCGGGTCGGCCAGCTTCATGACCAGTGACGAACTGATCGCGCTGACCGGCGCCATGGCCGGTGCCGGGACGAAGCTGAAATGGGCCGATCCGATCGTCGTCGACAAACATTGCATCGGAGGCATTCCCGGCAATCGCACGTCGATGGTCGTCGTGCCGATCGTGGCGGCGCACGGACTGCCGATCCCAAAATCCTCCTCACGCGCCATCACCTCTCCTGCCGGCACCGCCGATACCATGGAGGTGCTGGCGCGGGTCAATGTCGGCGCCGAAGAAATGAAAGCGATCGTCGCGGCGTGCAACGGCTGTCTAGTCTGGGGCGGGCACGTCAATTTGTCGCCGGCCGACGACATCCTGATCTCCGTGGAGCGACCGCTCGGCGTCGACACGCGCGAGCAGATGGTCGCGTCCATCATGTCAAAAAAGATCGCTGCCGGTTCCACCCACCTCCTGATCGACATTCCCGTCGGCCCGAGCACCAAGATCGTCAATAGCGCGGAAGCGATGCGGCTCCGCAAACTGTTCGAATTCGTGGGCGACCGCTTTGGCATCGCGGTGGAGGTGATTACCACCGATGGCCGCCAGCCGATCGGAAACGGAATCGGGCCGATTCTCGAAGCCCAGGATGTCATGGCCGTGCTCGCGAACGAGCCGGCCGCTCCGACTGATCTGCGGGAAAAATCCCTGCGGCTGGCAGCCCATCTCCTGGAATACGACCCCCGGCTTCGCGGCGGTGCCGGTTACGCCCGCGCCCGCGATCTGCTCGAAAGCGGCGCAGCGCTCAGACAGATGCACAAGATCATCGACGCGCAAGGTCCGTCAAATTGTCGAACGCAACTCGGAGAACTGACCCATGACGTGCTGGCCGACCGCGACGGCGTGGTCTCTGGCATCGACTGTCTGCAAATGAACCGTCTGGCGCGAACCGCCGGCGCGCCGCTCGAAAAAGGCGCCGGCATCCGCTTGTTCAAAAAGATCGGCGACCGTGTCGAGGCCGGCGAGCCGCTTTATCGGATCTACACGTTTGGCTCGTCCGAGCGCGATCTTGCGGTGACGAACTCGAGAGCCGCCACCGGCTATGCGATCGGGAACTTGCCCCTGCTGCCAGGCGAGACCAGGCCGTGAATCATGCCGTCATGCAGAGTTTGCCAGACAGTGCCGGCAATGCCTCGCGCCTCGCCTCGCAGCTCGGCATCCCGTTCCATGAAATCGCCTTGCATTGGTTTCCGGACAGGGAAACGCGGGTGACGGTGGGACCTTCCGCACCTACCACCATTCTTTATGCGTCACTCGATCAGCCAAACGACAAATTGATCGCACTGTTATTCGCGTGCGAAGCGCTGCGGCGGGCGGGAACGAGACGGCTCGTGCTGCTGGCGCCTTATCTCTGCTACATGCGCCAGGACGTCGCCTTCAGCGAGGGTGAGGCGATCAGTCAGAAAGCCATCGGCCGACTTCTCACCGGCCTCGCCGATCGCATCATCACGACCGATGCTCACCTGCATCGGACCCACGATATCCGCACCATCTTCCCAGGCATCGAGGCGGAAAATCTGTCCGCGATGCCGGCAATTGCAAACACGTTGCGCCGATCGGGCCTGGACCCCGCCACCATCGTAATCGGCCCCGACAAGGAGTCCGAACCATGGGTCAGCGACCTCGCTGGGCGCCTCGGGCTGTCCTGGACGGTTGCACAAAAAGTTCGGCACGGGGACAAAGAGGTGGAGATATCCTTCTCCGATCCAGCATCGATGGCGGCCCGGCCGGCATTGCTCGTCGATGACATCGTTTCATCCGGCGCCACCTTGATCGCCTGCGCAAGGGCGCTCGCCGCGGCAGGCGCAACGACAGTCGATGCCGTCATCACGCACGCGCTTTTCCCGGCAGCGCTGACAAGCAGCTTCACAGCGGCCGGAATTCGCTCCGTCCGATCGACCACGAGTGTATCCCACCCCACGAACGCAATTCCCCTCGACGACATTTTTGCGGCTGCGCTGCGCCGCGAGTTGGACGGCGATGGCTGTCCGGGAGTCAAAGCATGACCGCAACGATCCGATTTTGTGGTGCAGCGCGCACCGTAACCGGCGCATGCTTCCTGCTCGAAACCGGTTCGGGACGCTTGCTGATCGATTGTGGGCTGTTTCAGGGGCAGAAGACACTCAAGGAGCTGAATTACGGGGCGTTTCCATTTCGGCCTGCGGATATCGACGCCGTGCTTTTGACCCATGCCCATATCGATCACTGCGGATTGCTGCCGAAACTCGTGCGTGACGGCTTTGCCGGCAAGATCCTGGCCACGCAAGGAACGATCGATCTCTGCTCCTATATGCTGCCAGACGCCGGGAGCATTCAGGAATCGGAAGTCGTTGCGCTCAATCGGCGCAATTCGGCGCGCGGCAGGGCGGAGGTCAACCCGATCTATACCCAGGCCGACGCCGTGAGGTCGCTGGAATCCTTTCGGCCTGTCGAGTACGAAACATGGGTCAGCGCCATACGCGGTGTCCGCGCTCGCTACTGGAATGCCGGCCACCTGCTCGGATCCGCCTCGATTGAGATCGAAATCGAAGACGAGAATTCCAGCCGGCCGCCGTTGCGCCTTCTCGTCTCAGGCGATATCGGACCGGACGCCAAGCTGCTCGAGCCGGATCCGAAGGCACCGTCGGGGTTCGACTACGTCATTTCGGAGGCGACCTACGGGGACAGAATTCGCGAAGTCACAACGCCGCAACAACGCCGAGCTCGACTTGCGGCCGAGGTGCGCGAGGCGGCTGCGGCCAGGGGCGCGCTCCTGATTCCAGCCTTCGCGGTCGAAAGAACCCAGGAACTGATCGTCGATCTGGTCGATCTGATGGAACGTGGCGAGATTGCACCGGCTCCCATTTTCCTGGATTCGCCGCTGGCCATTCACGCAACCGAGGTGTTCCGGAAGCACGCGGCAAGCCTCGATGCCGCTGCCGACGTCAACCGGCTTTTCAATTCGTCGCATCTGCGATTTACCGAAAGCGTCGACGAAAGCAAATCGATCGCCAGACTGACTGGGTTTCATATCATCATGGCCGCCAGCGGCATGTGCGATGCCGGCCGGATCCGCCACCATCTCAAGCGCTGGCTTTGGAATAACCGGGCTACCGTGCTTCTGGTCGGCTATCAGGCTCACGGCACGCTCGGCCGCTTTCTTCAGGACGGTGCAAAAGCAGTCCGAATCCAGGGTGAGGAGATCAAGGTCGCGGCCCGCATCCGCATGATGGACGACTATTCAGGCCATGCGGACGGGCTGGAGATCGCACGGTGGATCGCCGCGCGCCGTCCGATTCAGAAAGGTCTCTTTCTCGTTCACGGCGAGGAGCAGGCGATCGCGGGACTCGCCGAGCGCCTTTCCGAACGAATTGTTCCGGCAGCAAAGCTGTATCAGCCGGTGCTGGACGACATATATGACCTGTCGGGTACCACGCCATCTTTGCTGGATATCGGTCGTCGCCGGCGGCTTGCGCCGGAAGCGGTCACCCACCTCGACTGGCACAACGAGATGTCGAAGTTACTGCTCGATATCAACGATCAGGTCCAAGCGGCCGCCGACGACCGCGCCCGCGGCGTCATTATCCGAAGGCTTCGACGCGCGTTGGTCGGCGAGGACAAACCTTCCTAGCGCGGAATAGGCGCTCCCGGATTTTACTCGATCAGGTCGGACGCTTGCGAAGGTCCAGCCAGTGGCCGTTCTTCCATCAGGGCCATGGCTATCGACGCGATAATCATCAGGGCGGCCGCGGCCCCGAACACATAGCGGAACGCGGCGATCATATCGGCCGCGGAGATCGAGGTGACGGTGCCGCGATGTTCGCCCGAAAACGAGATGTCCGCGCCAAGCGCTGTCAGCAGAACCGCCGAAAACACCGCGACCGTGAACGAGGCCATCAGCGCGCGGAAGAAGTTCGTTGCACCGGTGATGGTGCCGACCTGTGATCGTGCGACCGCATTCTGCGAGGAGACGGTGGAAACCGGAAACGCCGTGCCCAGCCCGAGCGAGAAGATCGACAGCAGTGCCAACAGCAGCCATAGCGGCATCGGCGCGAACATCATCGCCGCTGCCGTCGCGGCGGCGACCAGGGTTCCGGTGATCGCCACCCATTTGTAATGCTTCGCACGCGCCATGGTGCGTCCGGCAATTGCGGCACCAAGGGTTGAAATCGCGGCGAGCGGAATCAAGCCCATGCCCGCTTCGCTGGCGCTGAGGTGATACACGCCCTCGTAATAGAGCGGCAAATAGACGGTCAGGCCAAGCATCGCGCCCATGGCGCAGCCGCCGCATACCATCGCGTAAGGCACCACCGTGCCTCCCATCAGCGACAGCGGCAGGAACGGCTCCCTGGCGCGCGAGGCATGCCACACGAAGGCAAAGGTGAGCGCGGCCGAGGCGCCAATCATCGCCATGATCGTAGGCGACAGCCAGAGATAGCGCGTGCCGCCCCAGGTCAGCACCAGCATCACCATGACGGCGGCCGCCATCAGCAAGACGCCGCCGAGCCAGTCGACTTCGCGGCGCCGGTGGAAAACCGGAATCCGGCCCATCTTCGGCAGCAGCATCGCCATCGAGCTGAGCCCGAGCGGCACATTGATCCAGAAGATCATCGACCAGTGCAGATGTTCGGCGAACACGCCGCCGAGAATCGGTCCGCCGATTCCCGCCGCCATCCAGACGCCGCTGAAATAGGCCTGATACTGGCCGCGCTCGCGCGGCGTCACCACGTCGGCAATCACGGTCTGCACGATCGGCAGAATACCGCCGCCGCCAAGGCCCTGAAGCCCGCGTGCGATGATCAGGATCGGCATGTTGGGCGCGACCGCGCACAGGATCGAGCCGACGACAAACAGGCTCATCGACGTGATGATCGTGGCGCGGCGGCCATAAATATCGCTCAGCGTGCCGAACACCGGCGCAACCGCGGTCGAGGCCAATAGATAGGCCGTAATCACCCATGACAGGCTGGAAACGTCGCCGAATTGCCGGCCGATCGTCGGCAACGCCGTCGCGACGATGGTCTGGTCGAGGGCGGCCAGAAACATCGTCAACATCAGGCTCGTCAAAATGGTGCGGACTTCGCTTGGCGTGAGCGGTGCCGGAGGCGCGATCGGCGGCGCGTCGCTGACGTCTGGAATGTCGGAAGGCGCAACCGTGGGTTCGACGGCGAGGCTGTCGGACAACGTCTGCTGATCGGCCGATGGACGGCCCTGCCGTTCGAACTTGTTCATACCGAATAGAGCTGGGAGGGGAACCGGGTTTGGCCGCTATTTAGGCCGCGAATCGAGGTCGGGGCAGCGGGTCGGGCGCATGGGTGCGTCCCGATTGAAGCGAACACATCAGCGCGAGGATATTACCGCGACGATGATGGGCGCTTTTTCAGGCGGGCGCGCTTGGGCAGAACGGCCGGCCAGCTCACGATATGGTCCTCGAGATCCTCGTCCGCGATCTCGTTCTCCGTCCCCTGCACCCGTCCGCGCACGGAAACGCCGGCCTCGTGAACCGTGTTGCGATCGCCTGAAATCAGGGGATGCCACCAATAGAGGTCGCGGCCTTCGGCCACCAGACGATAGGCGCAGCTTGGCGGCAGCCAATTCAGCGTACGCACATTGGCCGGCGTCAGTCTGACGCAGTCCGGAACCTGCTCGGAACGATGCTCATAATCCTTGCACGCACAAAGACCTGCATCGAGAAGCTTGCAGGAAACGTGAGTGAAGTAGATTTTCCCGGTATCTTCGTCCTCGAGCTTTTCCAGGCAACAGCGGGCACAGCCGTCGCAGAGGCTCTCCCACTCCGCATCCGACATTTCTTCCAACGTCTTGGTTTTCCAGAAGAATCCTTCCTGTGCGGAAGGAGGCTTTGGCTTTGCGGTCATGATTTGCGCTGTCTTGGACGGATTCGGCTGCTTTTCGTTCTAGGGGCTGCGCCTACATCCACGCAAGCGCGGAATTGGTGGTTCCGCCAGAGCCGGATCACGTTATCCCTCCCGGTGAATATGTAAGGCCAGCCATTGGTTTATCGTCCCCGCTCGGTTAGATAAGGGGTACGGCACCGAATGCCTTGGGTTTGCCGCAACAACCCTTAAGATTTGAAATTCGTGCACCGCCGGCGGTGAGACGACTTCAAACCGAAAAAGACAACCGAATTCCGGATTCAGGTAACCCCTGCCCGTGCGCAAGATCGACCTCGCCGAGTGGAGAAAGAAGATCCGGCACCGGATGCTGGATCTGGACGCGCGCATCGACTCGACGCTGTTCTCGACCGGCAAGGGCGCCCGCGAACTCTATGAGCGCTACTCCGCCTTCATGGACCGCTTCTATGTCGGCCGCTGGAAGCGCTGGGTCTTCATCGAGCCGCTGTCGGAAGCCGCAACGCTTGGGCTCGGCGGCCTGGTCCTGATGCTGGCGCTCGCGGTGCCGGCCTTCCGCGAGACCGCCGATGAAGACTGGCTGAAGAAATCCGATCTCGCGGTCTCCTTCCTCGATCGTTATGGCAATCCGATCGGCAGCCGCGGCATCAAGCACAACGACTCGATCCCGCTGGAGGATTTTCCCGACGTTCTGATCAAGGCGACGCTGGCGACCGAAGACCGCCGCTTCTACGACCATTTCGGCATTGACGTTGCCGGCACCTTGCGCGCGATCGTGACCAACGCGCAGGCCGGCGGCGTGCGCCAGGGCGGTTCGTCGATCACCCAGCAGCTGGCGAAAAACCTGTTCCTCTCCAACGAGCGGACCATCGAGCGCAAGGTCAACGAAGCGTTCCTGGCGGTCTGGCTGGAAACGCGGCTCACCAAGAATGAAATCCTGAAGCTCTATCTCGATCGCGCCTATATGGGCGGCGGCACCTTCGGCGTCGACGGCGCGGCGCATTTCTATTTCAACAAGTCGGCGCGCGATGTGAATCTTGCGGAAGCGGCGATGCTGGCGGGCCTGTTCAAGGCTCCCACCAAATACGCGCCCCACATCAACTTGCCGGCCGCGCGCGCCCGCGCCAACGTCGTGCTCGACAATCTGGTCGACGCCGGCTTCATGACCGAAGGCCAGGTATTCGGCGCACGGCGTAATCCTGCGACAGCGGTCGACCGGCGCGATGAGAATTCGCCGAACTACTATCTCGACTGGGCCTTCGACGAAATGCGCAAGCTCGTCGACACTTTCCCGAAATCCTACAATGAGCGCGTTTTCGTGGTGCGTACCGCGATCGATATGAACGTGCAGCGCGCGGCCGAAGAAGCCATCGAAAACCAGCTCCGCCAGTTCGGCCGCGATTACCACGCAACACAGGCGGCCACCGTCGTCGCAGATCTTGACGGCGGCATCCGTGCGATGGTCGGCGGCCGGGACTACGGCGCCAGCCAGTTCAACCGCGCGACCGACGCCTACCGCCAGCCCGGCTCTTCGTTCAAGCCCTATGTCTATACGACCGCACTGCTCAATGGCTTCAAGCCGACCTCGATCGTGGTCGACGGCCCGGTTTGCATCGGCAACTGGTGCCCGCAGAACTATGGCCATTCCTATTCCGGTGCGGTCACGCTGACGCAGGCGATCACCCGCTCGATCAACGTGGTTCCGGTGAAGCTGTCGATCGCGCTCGGCGGCAAGGCGCCGAACCCCGCCAAGGTCGGGCGGGCCAAGATCGTGGAAGTGGCCCGCCGCTTCGGCATCAAGGCGCCGCTGCCGGACACGCCGTCATTGCCGATCGGCTCTGACGAAGTCACGGTGGTCGAACATGCGGTCGCCTACGCGACCTTCCCGAATAAAGGCAAATCCGTCACGCCGCATGCGGTGCTGGAAGTACGCACCGGTGCCGGCGATCTGGTCTGGCGCTTCGACCGCGACGGCAAGAAGCCGGTACAGGCGATCCCGGCCGCGACTGCGGCCGACATGGCCCAGATGATGAGCCACGTGGTCAGCGAAGGCACCGCGCGCCGCGCCGCGCTCGACGGCATTCCGACCGCCGGCAAAACCGGCACCACCAACGCGTATCGAGACGCCTGGTTTGTCGGCTACACCGGCAACTTCACCTGCGCGGTCTGGTACGGCAACGACGACTACTCGCCCACCAATCGCATGACCGGAGGCTCGCTGCCGGCGCAGACCTGGCACGACATCATGGTCGCCGCGCATCAGGGCGTCGAGATCAAGGAGCTAGCGGGCGTCGGCATGGGCACGAAACTGCAGCCCGCGCCTGGGTCGGCCGTCATGGCCGCCAATGGCGGTCCGAAGCCGCAGGAGATCAAACCGCCGCCGGTCCTCACCAAGCGCGGGGCGGACATTCTGGTGCGCGTTGAAAAATTGCTGGATGATGCGGCCAAGACCGCTGACGAACCGGCCAAGCCGGCGCGATCGACTTCCGCGACTCCGGCCAGTGTTAACGAGAGCTTTGCTTCGGCGTCGCCCGGCAGCGCTGCGGTTCCGGCCGCATCGCGCAAGAACTGACGTAATCGCGTGCGCCTGATATTCGTCACTTTGCTGGCCCTGATCCTCGCCGCCTCCGTCGGCCTCGGCGCGACATGGATGACCGCAACGCGCGGCACCGATCTCGGTACACTGACCATCGGTGCCTGGACTGCCCGGCCCAAGACCGGAACCGCCGATGTCGACCCCTATTCGCGCGCCTCGATCGCCCGCAGCGGCGAACTGCCGGTTGGCACCGGCGACGGCGTCGCATTCCTCGCCACGCGGGACGATCGCAAGCGGCCGCTGGATGGCCGCTGCGACGTGGTGGTGAGTGGTATTACGCCGCCGGCACGGTTCTGGACCCTGACGCTTTACGACAGCAAGGGGCGGCTGGTGGCCAACTCGTTGCAACGTTATGGCTTCACCAGCCAGGAAATCATCCGCGGTGCGGACGGCTCGTTCGAGGTGCGGGTGGCGTCGCGCTCGCGCGCCGGAAACTGGCTTCCGACCGGCGGCATTGAACGCTACACGCTGGTGCTGCGGCTCTACGACACGCCGGTCGGGGTCGCGACGCGCACGCAGCGCGACGCGCCGATGCCCGCCATTTCGACCGAGCGCTGCTCATGATCCGGCTGCTCTTCACCATCATCGCCGGCGTGGTGCTGGGCGGCATCGTGCATCTGGTCAGCGTGCTGGCGCTGCCGCGCATCGCAACCCAGGATGCCTATTCCCGCCTCGCACCGATCACCAAGCTCAACGCGGTGACACCGCTGCCGCAGCCCGACCCGGCAACGGCCCCTTTGCCCTTCATGGACCCTGCCTTTGCCGTTGCGGTCTGCCGTTACGATCTGTCGGGAGGACCGATCAAGCTCACGGTTCCGGTGAGCCAGGCCTACACGTCGGTCTCGTTCTACACGCGTAACGAACTCGCCTATTATGCCATCAACGACCGTTCCGCCGGACGCAAGGTGATCGAGCTCGATCTGATGACCGAAGCCCAGCACGCCGCGCTGCCGGAGGATGAAGACGTGACGGCGGCGGACCGGCTGATCATCGATTCGCCGAGCACGTCCGGATTGATCGTGATGAAGGCGCTGGCGCCGGAGCCGAGCCTGATGCCGCAAGCGCTTGCCTCGCTCTCCGCCTCGAGTTGCAAGGTGCAGACCGAGCCGATGCCGGCCAAACGCTGATTCCGCAGCGTATCGACCTTCGGCCTACCCCGTTCAGCCGCGCGTGGAAATCGCGACTCCGTTGACGGGCTGCGTGGTGACCGGAGGATTGGCAGCAAGTGCGGCAAGCTCGTTGATCAGCCGATCGGCCTCGGCGGCGATGTTGTCAGGTCCTTGCACCACCAGCCGCTCCAGCGCCCAGCGATATGACGAAATCCGCCGTTCCTGGCACTGCTGCACCCACTGCACGATCAAGGTATTTTCGTCCATGCGGGCAACAGCGTCCGCACGCTCGCGCGGCGATAATTGCGAGACATGCGCCATGCTGGCGTTGCGCTTGCGGTCGAGTTCGAGCACCCGCGCTGCGGTCGCGTAGAATGGCTCGAAGCGGGTAATGTCATCGCGCACGTCATCGATCAATTGCGAATAACGCGAGGCGTCCGAACGGTGCGGCTCATCGATGAGCGCGCGGCCATAGGCGGTACGATCAAAAACCACCTTGTGCCGCCACGGAGAGGCGATCGCCTGATAATCGCCAAATACCGCCTTCCAGGCCGGCCGTGAATGCGGCGGTTCGATCACGGGATAGGCCTGATCGCGAAGCTGCCGTTCGTAGTCGGTCAGTTGGAACTGCGAGGCCCTCAGGCCGACGCTGCCGGTTGCTTCAGCCCCGAGCCAACGATGCATGTCGTCGTTGCGAAAATCCTCGCGGGTCCGCCCGAAATCACCACCACTGCAGCCAGCCAGCATCACGGCTGTGGTCAGCAACATCGAAGCCGACAGGCAAGCCGATATCCTCCGTCGGTGCTGGATCAAACGAGCTATGCCCGACATGTCGCTTCAACGGCGCCGGCGGCGACGACCGGGCGCTGTGCCCTGCTCCGGTCCGCGGTCGCCGCTGGTTTCATCAACCTGCCGCTCGATCCGGATGACCGGGAGGATGACCACCGTTCCCCGGACGCCGTTGCCGGCATCATCCATGGTTGACCCCAGCCGCCGCGAAGCCGCATCCGCTGGAAATTCAATGACGGTCCCCATGTGTCTCAACTCTCTCCGGCTGCCACTCTCATGCGACTTGTGGCGACGGGCGTCATTAAGATCAAAACGTGGTTAACGGCATCTTAATGCGAGGACTGATCGATTTGGCCACGCCCATTCTGCAACCGAGCGCAGCCAAAATGGCACAATGAGCACGTAGCCATTTCACGGATTGTTTTCCTTAACGCGGTGTTAAAGCAACCGGTCTAGTCTTTCGCGAGTTTGAATCAGTCGCGTATCTCCGACATGACCACGCCTCCACTATTCTCAGGCTTCGACGGTTTGATGAACCTCTCCCGCCGAGAGGGCGTCGATATCCGACCCACCCTGCTTCGGGTCCTCGCCGACCTCTATGTTCAGACGAGCACCCACAGCGAAGAGGAAGCCCGACAGTTCGTCGAGCTTACCTCCCGCCTGATCGATCAGGTGGATGACGCCACGCGCGCGGCCGTGCGCGCCCGGCTCGCGCTCTACCCGGCAACGCCAGCGCCCGTCCTGAAACAACTGGGAATTCAGCCCGCCAGTCCGGACCAACCGGTGCCGCTGGCTCGCGAAATCCAGCGGGCCGACAGTGGCCTTGCATCACAACCGCCCAGGGACGAAGCGCAGTTGCGCGCGGTCTTGACGCTCTCGATGCAGCCCAAGGACGCGGCGGAAATCAGCGGATTGTTTTTCGGCGCAAGTTCGACCGAACGCGCCATGATCCTGCACAACCTCTCTGAAACACCATTGAAGCCTTCGGCCCGCATTCCCGCAAAACGCGCAGCCCGCGCGATCGAGGCCCTGGAGATGGCCGCCTGGGTCTCAGATCTCGAAAGCTTTACGCTCGAACTCGGCGAGACGCTGATTCTGCCCTGGAAGATCGCGACCCAGGTGGTCAACGAACCGACCGGCGAACCGCTCGCCTGCGCCGCCAAGGCGCTTGGAATGCCGGGGCCGGTCTTTCAGCGCGTTTTGCTTTTCCTCAAGCCGGACATAGGCAGTTCGGTTCACACAGTCTATCGGCTTTCGCGACTTTATGACGTGCTCAAGGAGCAGTCGGCGCTGATCATGCTGGCCGCATGGCGCGGTTCGACGATCGCCACGACGCGTGCGAAATATCGTTCCGGCCTTTACGACGACGAGCGCAGCCGTGCGCGGAGCGGGCCGGCGCAGACGAGACCGGTTACACAGCCGGCGCCCGGCGTCGCGCCTCTTCGAACCGGTTCGTCGCAGAATTCCGGACGCTAGCTGGCTCAGTCCCGTGACAGATCGAGAAAGTGCCGGCCGGCGCGATCCTCGGTCTCCACGATCCAGGCGTCCGGATCAAACCGGACTTCCTTTTGCAGACGCGCCTCCACGGCGGGCTCCGGCAATGGCTCTTTCGAGATCGGCATGAAGAAGCGCTCGATCGGCCGCGACTCGTCGTAAACCGTCTGCGGTGCCGGCACGTAAAGCATGGCGTTGCCGTCCATCAGCGCCACCTTGACGAACACCGCACCCGCCTCCTCCGCGCCACGCCGGCGCACCGCACCGAACACGCCCGCGGTCTGGCAGCGGCGCAAATAGGCCGCAACCCATATGGCTGATTTCAATCGCATGAACCGACGATAGGCCAGCCGATGCCACGAAGCTAGTGCAACGACACTCGCCCGGTCAGCTTGAAAGGAGAAGACCAATCGGTGATGTTGAGCGTCACCAAACCATTCAGAGCTACTCGATCGGATGCCCGATCATCGCAGCCAGTTCACGCACCAGGCGATCGGACACTTGTCCGGTGACCGGAAGCTTCCGTGTTCTTTCGAACTTCTGAATCGCGGCCTGGGTGTCGGCTCCGGCGACGCCCGTCGGCTTTAGCTGGCCGTAGCCATACTCGGTCAGCGCGCGCTGCACCGCCGCCACGCGGTGCGGCCCGGAAAGCGGCACGCTCTCGGCGTGGGAAGATACCGGCACCGTCATCGGCGGCCGCGGAATATTGGCGTTCGCAGGCTGTACGGTGCTCGTCGTCTTGACGAGGTTGGTCAGGGCGTCGGCGGCCTTCGGATCGGCGGGGCGCGGTTCGGGCGGCGACACATCGGCCTCGGCGGGCCGCGGCCGCGGCATCGGATTGGCCGGGACCGAAGCAACGGCCGGCAAAGTAACGACCGTGCCGAACATCGGCGCCGGGTGACGTCCGGCTTGCATGAACAGCGCATTGATCAGAATTGCGCAGATGGCGACGAACGCGAGCGCGCCCGCAATCACATCCTTCGGACTGTGGAGAAAAATGCGCATGGCAAGGCCATGCTCGGAATCCGGCTCGGGTGCGGCTTGCTTTGCACGGCGGCGGCGCGGCATTTCATCGTCGAGGTTCGGTTTCCTAGGCACTTTTCTTCACCTGAAGCGCTTGTTCTGCCGTGGCGGGTCGCACCATGGGGGCGAGCGTCGCGACATTGCTGTTGGGTTGGGCCGCCTGCGGCGTCAATGGCAGCGTCACCGTAACCGTGGTGCCCTCGTCGATCTTGCTCTGCACGGTCATCTCACCACCATGCAATGCGACGAGAGTCTTGACGATCGACAGCCCAAGTCCGGTGCCTTCGTGCCGGCGCTGATAGGTCGTGCCCGCCTGAAAGAAGGGATCGCCGATCCGCTTGAGATCGTCGGCCGTGATGCCAACGCCGGTATCGGCGACGCGAACCACGAGGCGACCACCGTCAATACTGGCGGACACCGTCACGGTGCCGCCGCGCTCGGTGAATTTGACGGCATTGGAAACGAGGTTGAGCACGATCTGCTTGAATGCGCGGGGGTCACCGATCATGACCGGCAAATCATCCGCGGCCCGGGTGACCAGGTCGATCCCGCTCTCGCGGGCCTTCAAGGCCAGAAGGCTGCAGCAGTTGGTGAGGGCGGCCCTCGGCGAGAAAGGCTCCGGCATGATTTCGAAATTGCCGGATTCCATTTTCGACATATCGAGGATGCCATTGACAACCGACAGCAGATGCTGGCCGGAATCGTTGATGAGCTGGGCGTACTCCCTGCGGCGTGCCGCATCCAGCATCAAGGTGTCTTCCTGCATGATCATTTCGGAGAAGCCGATGATCGCGTTCAGCGGCGTGCGCAGTTCATGGCTCATAGTGGCCAGGAAGCGGGTCTTCGACGCATCGGCCCGCTCCGCTGCCGTTCGCGCCAGATCCAGTGCGTGCTCCTGGTTTTTCCGATCGGTGACGTCGCGCATTACGGCAACGACTTCCGACTCGGATGGTTTTGAGGTCGTGACTTGTTCCAGCGGACGGCACCGCATTTCGACCCAGATGAAGTTTACCTGACCGGCTTGTCCGCCCTCGCGGCCGCGTGGGGCATCCCGCCTGAGGCGGAACTCGACGCTTTGCGCAACACCGCCGCGCGCGGCTTCCGAAAGCGCCGTGAGATAGGCCGGACGATCGGCGACATGAACCCGGTCAAACAGGCCATAACCGATCAAACCGGAGGCCGGCGTTCCCAACAGCATCTCTGCCGCCGGCGATATGAAGCGGACTGCGCCGTTGCGGTGATGGCGGGAGATCACATCGCTCATATTGTGCGCCAAAAGCCGATAGCGCTCTTCCTCGGTATAAAGCAACGAAGCGCTGGTGCGCGCCAGCAGTTCGGCACCGAATGCGAGGCCTGCGGCATAGAGCGTCGCCGATGCGACGGCGAATGCGGTCAGCACGGCGCGCAAGTCGGCGCCCACATCGGCCTCCGGCAGTACTTGGAAATGGCTGAGAACGATCAACAGCGCGACGCAGACCAAAGCCAGCGCGCAGGCAAACGCCACCACGCGGCGCGAGGCCGAATTCGCAGCCTCCATCGGCACGACGACCAGCCAGATTGCCGCAAAGGAGCCGATCCCGCCGGTGACCGAGGCAAGCGTCATGATCAAGCCGGCAAAGGCAAGTGAGGACAGCAGACAAGCGCCCTCATAGCGGCCGGTGCGAGACAGGAACCAGGACAGCAGAATCGGCACGATCAACCAGGCAAAGGCAGCGACCGCAAACGCGGTCGGTGCGCCATGCATGGCGAGGTAGACCGGAAATGCCGCAAAGGCGGTCAGGCTTCCCAGCAGCCGCGGGGCGATGAAAGCCCGATGGCGGGCGCGTGCGAGCACATCGTAGCGCGCTGACGGGTGCAGCAGCGCATCTAGGCAATCGCGAATGGTACTCAGAACACTCACAGCTTCGCTTTTCGCCTGCGCGTCGAACAGACGCCCCGGACCCGTCCCCCTTGTCGTGGTCGCAACCTGTCAGAGCGACCTTAAACGAACGCTAAGGCGGCGGGAGATTGCGGCCAAAGACCGTATCTCCACGGCGCTTTCGGCCTCTGAAGCGCCGGCCTATCAACGCGAATGGTGAACGGCAGGTTTCCTCCACACCCGTGGATATGGTTTCGAAATGGTGCATCGGATCGGCCGAGGAGCGAATCGGCATCAATCGAAAATTTACGCCGAATCGTTTCCCACGATTTTTTCGCGAATTCCCGCCGATTTAACTTCAATGCAAACAGTTGCGATTTATCGACAACTATAAGGGGTCGATCTTCAAGGTCTAAAAGCGACGGGAAAAAAGAAGGCGGCCGGAGTAGCAAGATGTTTTTTCTGCTTCGCTTGACGTTCTGGATTGGACTGGTGCTCGTCCTGTTGCCGCGGGACAAGACCCCCGAGACGGACAAGGCGCCGCAAATCAACGCGTCCGAAGCGGTCTCGGCGGCGACGGCTGCGATTTCCGACATGGGACAGTTCTGCAAGCGTCAGCCGGCGGCTTGCGAGGTCGGCGGCCAGGCTGCGAGCGTGATCGGTCAGCGTGCCCAGGGCGGCGCGCGAAAGCTCTATCAGATTATCACCGACAAACCTGAGAAGGCCGAGAAGCCCGACAAACCGGACAAGTCCGACAAGCGTGCGCCCGATCACACTGGTTCGATCGGCGGCCTCGAAAATGCCAATGCTGCAGGACCTGAGGTCGCGCACGACACGCTGACGGCCAACGACATGCAGATCGAATGGCAGGGTCCATCGCCGCCGTCGCCGTCACCGTAGATCGCCGGCGAAAGCGGGAACATCCTCAATCGGGCGATATCGCTTTCGGTCGATTTCACCCCTATATAGGGGATTGAACACTGAGCGCGATCATGACGACAATTGACGAGATCCGGGAAAATTTCGAGCTTTTGGAAGACTGGGACGACCGCTACCGGTACGTCATCGAACTCGGCCGGACGCTGGAGCCGATGCCTGAGGCCGAACATTCCTCCACCAACAAGGTGCAGGGGTGCGCCAGCCAGGTTTGGCTTTCCAAGAGCATCGCGCGTAACGGCAAGGGCGACGTGCTGCTGAAATATCTGGGTGACAGCGACGCCCATATCGTGCGTGGCCTGATCGCGATCCTGCTTACGCTGTATTCCGGCCACACACCGCAGCAAATCCTCGACACCGATGCAGCCGCAGTGTTCGACGAATTCGGGTTCCGCGAGCATTTGACGCAGCAACGCTCAAACGGCCTGCGCGCGATGGTCGAACGCATCCGCAGCGACGCCCGCGAGACGCTGGCCGCCGTTGGAACTTGAAACCTACTTCCGCCGCTTGCGCTGCTGACCAAGCCCCATCTTCTTGGCAAGCTGAGAACGGGCGACCGCGTAGTTCGGCGCGACCATCGGATAATCCGGCGGCAGGCCCCATTTTTCCCGGTACTGTTCAGGCGTCATATTGTACTGCGAGCGCAGGTGCCGCTTCAGCGACTTGAAACGCTTGCCGTCCTCCAGACACACCAGGTAATCAGGCGTCATCGATTTCTTGACGGAAACCGCGGGCTTTGCGGGTTCCGCAGCCGTTTCGGCGCGCCCCGTTGAAACGCGAACCAGCGCGGCGTGAATCTGGTTGATCAGGCCCGGAATTTCAGAAGCGGGCGTCGGATTGTTGCTGAGATAGGCCGAGACGATGTTCGCAGTCAGATCGATGAAATTCTTGCCCGTGGCGTCGGTCATAGCCAAAACCTTCTCAAGAGTTTCATCGCTCACGTCATCTCCACGCAACTCTGCAAGAGCCAGCGTCGTCGCAGCCACGGACCGCCGGCCAGATGATACGAGCTTCGGAATCGGGACACTAGCTGGAAACAAGAACGGCGCATGCGATTTTCCACGCCGCTACTTGCCTCCTCACGGTCGCTGATCGAGGTGAGCCCGCAGCTCGTCGATCGACGCAAAGCGCATCATGCCCTCTGGCATCTGGGCTTCGATCGATCCATCCGAGTACAATGAATAGGCCATTCCATCGACGACGCCCGATTTGAGCACCGTCACGGCCGCCTGATCCGCGGCGGGCGGTGTCTGACGCGCAGCTGCCGTTTCGCTGGAGGCGGCGGATGGCATGCGCGCAGGCCGCCGCTGGGCCGGCACCTCGGAAGGCCTTGAGCGTTCCGATTTCGGCCACGCGTCATCGAAGGTCGCGGGCGCGGGCTCGTCAATCTCGGCAGGTGCCACCGGCGGTGCCGGGCGAGGTTCATTGGCGGCCTGCTCGCCGGAACGCGCTTGGGCGCGCTCGCGTTCGCGACGCGACGTCGAGGAAAACATCAAGTTGCGCCGCTGCTTCGCCGGTTGTGATTCGGGTGGTAGCGCGGGCGGCGTGTCCTGCCGCCCCCGCTGAGCTGCCTCTTCGAGCCAAGGCTCGGACGGCATCGGCGGAGCCCCACCGGCCGTTTCTCCGAGGTCTGGCTCATGGGCGGCGGAATCTGCGGCCAGAGGGCGCGGCAATGCCGCCGGTGCCTGCGGCCGGCCGAGATCGGGAAGCGCACCGGCACCAAGGCGCGCGGCCATGCCTTTCAATTCTCTGACCACAACCCACAGGCTGAGAATGATCAATCCGGTACAGGCGCCAACCGTACCCGCCACGATCAGAGTATTGCCGAGGCCGAACTCGTTGATCGGGACTCCGAAACCGATCGCGAGGAGGCCCGCCAGCAGGCAGGCTATCCCGGCTACCAACATGCCAATCGACATCAAACCTACCCCTGAGCCGCGCTCCACCATCGCGCGGCCTCTTCAGCCCCAATGCCACGATACCGTCATATTGCTGGCCCCGCCAACCGGCAATTAACCAGGCAAATCCGGGACCTGTGTATCGTTGGAACCATGGTTAAGCGCCAAGCGTTCCCTTCCGCTGCGTTGCAGTAAGCGAATTACGCCACAATTGCCAATTACTTGGCAATGGAACTGCGCTATATGGATGCCAGGGGATGAGGCCCAAATGCGCTAAGTGGGCCAAGGGACACCGGGTATCCGATCGTCATGACTTCCATTACGACCTCGGCAGTCGATACGCCTTCTCGGCGCTCGATCGAGCGAACGTGCGACGACGCTGCGGTGCTGGTTCTGGTCGTCGTCTCGCTGGTCGCAGGCTTCACATTCCGCGACTACGGCCTCGGCTGGGACGACTACACCCACGCCGAATATGCCGATCTGTTGCTGCGGATGTATGGCTCGGGGTTCAAGGACACCGCAGCGCTTTCCTTTGTCAATCTCTACATGTACGGCGGCGGTTTCGATATGGCCGCCGCGCTGCTGCACAAGGTCATTCCGCTCGAATTGTTCGAAACGCGGCGGCTTGTCGGTGCCGTCGTCGGCATCATCGGCCTTGCCGTAACGTGGCGGCTTGGCCGCAGAGTCGGCGGTCCGCTGGCCGGACTTGCAGCGCTGCTGCTTCTCGCGCTGTGTCCGACCTTCTATGGCCACATGTTCATGAACCCGAAGGATGCGCCGTTCGCCGTCGCGATGGTGATCCTGATGCTCGGTCTTGTTCGGCTCGTGGAAGAATATCCTTATCCGTCGCCGCGGACGGTGCTGATCGTCGGCCTTGGCGCAGGCCTCTCGATCGGCTCGCGCATCCTCGGCACGCTGGCGCTGTTTTATGCCGTGATCGGTTTCCTTCCGATGCTGATCGACGAAGTCCACAATCATGGCGCACGCGAAGCGGCCCGCCGATTTGTCCGAATGGCCCATGCGCTGCTTCCCGGCTTGCTCCTCAGCTATCTCGTGATGGGCTTGATCTGGCCGTGGTCGATCATCGAATTCGATCATCCGCTCCAGGCCGCCACCTATTTCTCGCAGTTCTTCGAAAAGCCCTGGAAGGAGATGTTTGACGGCGCCATCTTCTCGGTGCCCGACATGCCCTGGTCGTACCTGCCGACGCTATTTGCGTTGCAGCTTCCGGAGATTCTGCTGGCATTGATGACGGCATCGATTATCGCCAGCATTGCTTCGCTGCCGCGAAGCGACGTGCCGGCGCGTCGCAAGGCGATCCTGCTGATGCTGACGCTGGCCGCGGTGCTGCCGATTGCGATCGCAATCCTCAAGCGCCCGGCGCTCTATAACGGCATCCGCCACTTCATCTTTGTGATTCCGCCGATGACCGTGCTGGCTGGTCTTGCCTTCGCGCGCGGAATGGACTGGCTCAAGGACAATCGCCGCAGCTGGCAGCCGGTGGCCTTAGCTGTGTTCGTGTTCGGCCTGATGCTGCCGCTGGGCGAAATGATCAGGCTGCATCCGTATCAGTACACGCATTTCAACCACATCGCCGGCACCGTGCGCGGCGCCGACGACCGCTATATGCTGGATTACTGGGGACTGGCGTTCAAGCAAGCCTCCGACGGCCTGCGCGAGCAGCTCGAGGAAAAGCACGAAACTCCCGCGCCGGGACACAAATGGAAAGTCGCGGTGTGCGGTCCGCACCGTCCGGCCCAGGTCGCCCTGGGACCCGACTTCACCATTACCGGCGACAGCCACGCCGCCGACTTCGCCATGACGCTCGGTGAGTTCTACTGCAAGGGCCTGACGGCGCCGGTCATGGTCGAGATCAAGCGCGACGATGTGGTGTTCGCGCGCGTCTACGACATCCGCGGCCGCAGTATCTCGAGCCTGTTGGCGATCCCCCCGCCGTAATGGCCTGTCCCAAAGCATGACTGCCACATCCGCAGCGCAGCTTGTCGCTCCTTGGCGCGCGGAATAGGCTCATCTCAATCATTTATTACTGGGAGAAAGCCTCATGTCGCCAGCGGAAGCTCGTCTGAAGGAAGTGCCGTCGGGAATGACGGAGGCCGAGTGGAGCCAGCGCGTCAATCTTGCGGCCTGTTACCGCTTGATCGCCTACTACGGCTGGGACGACCTGGTCGACACCCACATCTCCGCGCGGGTACCCGGGCCCGAGCATCACTTCCTGATCAATCCCTACGGATTGATGTTCGACGAGATCACGGCTTCCAGCCTGGTCAAGGTCGACCTCGACGGCAACCTGCTGAGCAAGACGCCGTACCATATCAATCCGGCCGGTTTCACCATTCACTCGGCGATCCACGAAGTTCGCGAGGATGCCGGCTGCGTGATCCATCTGCACACGCCGGACGGCACGGCGGTCGCCAGTTGCGCGGAAGGCCTGCTGCCGCTCAATCAGACCGCGCAGCTCGTCACTTTCGATCTTGCCTATCACGATTATGAGGGCATTGCGCTCGATCACGACGAACGCCCGCGCTTGCAGCGCGATCTCGGCAACAAGAACCACATGCTGCTCCGCAATCACGGAACGCTGACCGTCGGCCGCTCGGTTGCCTCGGCCTTTGAACGCATGTTCCACCTGGAACGCGCCTGCACCATGCAGGTGCGCACGCGGATGCTGGGACCGACTGCCTACCCGGTCGATCCTGATGTGATCGACAAGAACACCCGGCTGCTCGACAATCCAGAACGCGCCGAATTGCGTTCGACCACGCTGGTCTGGCCGCCGCTGCTGCGCAAGCTCGACCGATTGGACCCTAGCTACAAGAATTGAAAGATGAGACGATCCGGTGTAGGGTCTTTCCACATACCTCTACACACCTGAGATCAAACGCCGCTCAATTCCGGGCGGCGTTTTTACGTCAGGTCGTCGCCCTATTGCTCCGCCGCACATATTGCAGTGCGTATTGCCGCCCCGAATGGCTTGCGATTAGATGTCGCGGGGTTTGCGGGGAAAAATCATGAAGAAGGTCGTCTGGATTGTCGCCGTCGCCATCGCGTTAACGGCCGTCATGCCTGCAGCAAATGCGCAACAAGCCGATCAGCCCAAACAGGGCCTGTCCGTCAAAATCAAACAGAAATATCTGGAGCGCCGCGCCAAGTTCGTACGCCGCGTCAAGGACATTTATTTTGCCGTCGGCTGCAAGGTCTTGCCCGGCGATGCCGGCACCCGGAGCCGGGACAGTTATCTCGCCAGTGTCAGAGAACAGGCGGTCCTTGATTTGAAGGAAGACGAAGAACTGGTGGAGGCCGCAAGACAAGCGGGCCTTGAGCGCGCGTCCAAACCCGGAGCATGCGACTACTATCGCCGACATCCGGAAGCCGCGGAAGTGATGCGGCGGACCGCGGATGACGCAGCCAAGCAATAGCTCTGGCGCGCCACCCCGCACTTTATGCACCCGGAAGGATCTAGTGCGCGAGCGCGGCCAGAATTCTCGTCCAGGAGCGAATGCCCTTGTGGAAGCTTCTGAGGTCGTACTTCTCATTCGGCGAATGAATATTGTCATCGTCGAGCGCAAAGCCGACCAGAAGCGAATCCAGACCAAGCGTGCGCTTGAAGTCCGCCACGATCGGGATCGAGGCGCCCGACCCCATCAGCACCGCGTCCCTGCCCCATTCCTCGGCGAGCGCGCGCCGTGCCGCCGCCAGCGGCTTCATGTTCCAGTCGAGCGCCACCGCCGGCGCGTTGGAGTGGTCGGTAAATTCGGCCCGGCAGTCTCCAGGCAACCGCGCCTTGACGTATTCGCGGAACGCATTGCGAATCTTGTTCGGGTCCTGTCCCTCCACCAGGCGGAACGAGACTTTGGCAGAGGCTTCGGCCGGGATCACGGTCTTTGAGCCTTCACCGATATAGCCGCCGACAATGCCGTTGACGTCGCAGGTCGGGCGCGACGAGATTTGCTCGATCAGGAGACGGCCCTTTTCGCCGGCCGGGATCGACAGACCGATCGGCTTTAGAAATTTCTCCGCCGTCAGGTCGAGCTTGCGCCACTGCTCCAGAATATCCGCCGGCAAGTCTTTCACACCATCATAGAAGCCGGGAATGGTGATGCGGCCGTCATCGTCGAAAAGGCTTCCCAGAATACGCGTCAGGACGCGAATGGGGTTTTGCGCGCCGCCGCCAAAGATGCCCGAATGCAGATCGCGGTTGGCGGCCTTGATCTTCACTTCCTCATATACGAGTCCCCGCAGCGAGGTCGTGATCGCCGGCGTATCCCGGTCCCACATACCGGTGTCGCAAACGAGCGCGTAGTCCGCCATCAGGTCCGCCTTGTTCTTTTCCAGGAAGGGAACGAAATTCTTCGAACCGACCTCCTCCTCGCCCTCGATGACGATCGTCAGATTGAGCGGCAGCGAACCCGTCACCGACTTCCATGCCCTGCACGCCTCGATGAAGGTCATCAATTGGCCCTTGTCGTCTTCGGCGCCGCGCCCGACGATGATCTTCCGCCCGTCGGCATGATCAGTCACCACAGGCTCGAATGGCGGCCGGTGCCAGAGGTTCAGGGGATCGACCGGCTGCACGTCGTAATGGCCATAGAACAAAGCGTGAGGACCGCCGGATTTGCCGCTGGACCTAGCGACAACGGCCGGATGACCATCGGTCGGCCTGACCTCGCTCGCCAATCCGAGCGAGGCGATGTCCTTGGCCAGATGATCGGCGGCCGCCTTGCATTCGCCGGCAAAAGCCGGATCGGCCGAAATCGATTTGATCCGCAACAGCGCGAACAATCGCGTCAGGCTGTTGTCGAAATCCGCATCGACATGGTCGAGAACTTTGTTGAGCTGCGCGACGTCGGACATCACCGATCTTCCCTTGGTTTTCTGAGGTTACTTTACGGCACGCGCCCCGCGGCGGACAAGGAGCTAACCTGCGAACCGGCCTTTTCATCCGCCGGATGCAGGAGATGCCATGCGAGCCCCGCCGCCATTACAACCGTGGCAAGAAAGTTATTTCCATAGGCCTGCCAGGCATGCGGAAACGGCGGAAGCGACAGGCAGATCAGGAAGGCAGATATCCCGAGCACGATCCAGCTTACCTTGCGCATCGCGGGGCGGATATCATGAGCCGCGCGATGGAGCAGCACCGTCAGCGGGAAGAACAGCCATATGAAGTAATACTGACGCGCCAGGGGTGAAGCGACCGTCATCAGGCAGAACAGGATGCCGAGCTCTTCCGCATCCGAACGCGGCGTCCGGCGCGAGGCCGGGGGCATCACGGTGATGAAGCCAAGACCAATGACGGCGGCAACGCCCAGCACCACCCAGTTCGCGGCCTTGAAGTCGAGATCGAGCAAGTTCATGTAGGCCGGCCGGCTGTTCGGATTGTCCTGGTTGTAGTCGACCGGACGGGTTAGACGATGCGTCAACGAGATCAGCGACTGGTTCATCCATGACCAGTTCTGATCGTCGCGCTGTCCGAAGCCGGCCTCTGAACTCGACCCGACCATGCCCCGATACCAGGTCTTCAGTTCGGAAAGATTGTGCGCGTAGCCGCGGATCGGAGCTGGAACCACGATCAGAAGAGCGGCGAGAAAGACCACCGTGCTTACGGCGGAAGCCCATTGCCGCCGCCACACCAGATATGGAAGCACAGCGATCGGAAAGACCTTGATCGCGGTCGCGAGCGCAAACAGGATTCCCGAACTCCACGGACGATTGTGCTGCAGGAGCCAGAAGCCCCACAGCATCATCGCCAGCAGCACCAGATTGGGCTGACCGAGATCGAACATATCGAAGGTGAAGGTAATCATGACGATTGACGGCAACGCCGCGAGCCACGGACCTGTGGTCTCGCTGTCGCCGCTCATCGCGTTCGACAACTGCGCCGTCATCCACCATGCGATGGCGTTGAGCAGCGACAGGCAAAGATAGAGCGGAATTTTTCCGAAATAGGCCGGAATCGCGAGCAGCATCGCCGGCAGCGGCGGATAGAGAAAGGCGAAGACCGTATGAGGATCGTGCGGGTAAAGATCGCCGCCCTGCAGGACCTGCTGCCCGGCCCAATACCAGAGCGGATAATCCTTGGTCTTGCCGTGGCCGAAGATTTCGGGGCCGAGAACGTCGGCGGTCAGGATCAGACAGCAGACCAGGAAAAGCACATCGAGCGGCGCTCGTAAGGACGGAAGTCTCAACACGCCTCACTTTCTGAGTGGAAGGAAGATCAAACCGGCAATGACGCGCGGCGAAGTTGATAGGAACTTCAATTTGCCGCACCAGCTCTATCGTCGCAGCAGCCCGCCGAGCGCTCCACGAACGATGGAACGGCCGATCGAACCGCCGATCGAGCCACCGACCGACTTGCCGAGATCGGCGACCGCGCCGCCGACCACCTTGTTGGTCACCGAGCGCGTGATATTACGCGCGATCAACTGGCCGGTCGACAATCGGCTGCGTGGCGTGTTGGTCCCGAAGATCGCGCCCACGATGGCGCCGACCTGCCCGAGAATACCCCCGCCACCTCCCATGGCCGCGCCGGCCACGCGCTTTTGCAACACCTCGTAGGCGGATTCGGAATCGATCGCGGTGTCGTATTTCCCCTTGACCGGGCTGTTGTCGATGATCGATTTGCGCTCCTCCGGCGTGATCGGCCCGATGCGCGCCGTCGGCGGCCGCACCATGACGCGCTCGACCATCGCTGGAATGCCATTGCCTTCCAGGAACGATACCAGCGCCTCGCCCTTGCCGAGCTGGGTAATCACCTGCGCGGTGTCGAGCTTCGGATTTGGCCGAAACGTTTCGGCCGCCGCCGTAACCGCCTTCTGATCGCGCGGCGTGAAGGCGCGAAGCGCGTGCTGCACGCGGTTACCCAATTGCGCTAACACCTTGTCGGGCACGTCGATCGGATTCTGCGTGACGAAATAGACGCCGACGCCCTTGGAGCGGATCAACCGCACCACCTGCTCGATCTTTTCCATCAGCGCTTTCGGTGCATCGTTGAACAACAGATGCGCCTCGTCGAAGAAGAAGACGAGCTTGGGCTTCGGCGGATCGCCGACTTCCGGCAACTGCTCGAACAGTTCCGACAGCATCCAAAGCAGGAAGGTCGCGTATAGCCGTGGACTTTGCATCAGCTTGTCGGCAACCAGGATATTGACCATGCCCCTGCCATCGCGGTCGGTGCGCATGAAGTCCTTCAAATCCAACGCCGGTTCGCCGAAGAACTTGTCGCCGCCCTGGTTTTCCAACACAAGGAGCTGACGTTGAATGGTTCCCACCGTCTGTTTGGAGACGTTTCCATACTGGGTCGTCAATTCGGCGGCATGTTCGGCAATGAAGGTCAGGATCGCGCGCAGGTCTTTCATGTCGAGCAGCAGCAGCCCCTGCTCGTCGGCGACGCGGAACGCGATATTCAGTACGCCCTCCTGAACATCGTTCAGGTCCATCATACGCGACAACAGAAGCGGCCCCATCTCCGAGACGGTGGCGCGCACCGGATGACCCTGCTCGCCAAACACATCCCAGAACACCGTCGAAAACTGGTCAGCCTGGAAGGTGAGCCCCATGTCACCCGCGCGCTTGAGGATGAAGTCCTTCGCCTCTCCCACTTCCGAAATGCCCGACAGATCTCCCTTGATGTCGGCCGCGAACACTGGAACGCCGGCGCGTGCGAATCCTTCGGCCATCACCTGTAACGAGACGGTTTTTCCCGTTCCGGTCGCGCCTGTGACCAGCCCGTGCCGGTTGGCGAGCGCAAGCGTCAGCCAGGCCGGCTGTTCCCCCTTGCCAATAAATATCTTTTCAACGGTATCGGCGGTCTGAATATCTGTTGTCGCCATTACATCGCCTTTGTTGCGCAGATCGACGCGCAGTCACCCCTTTTATAAGGCATGTCGCAAGCCGATTGAACCTTTGACGAACGAATGAGAGAGACAATCACGCTTCAATCGGCGCCCATTCGACCGATTTTGTCGCCGTGCATCATCGAATTTGGTGCGAAATGCATCCGTCAAGGTACGAAATCGTCTCTTGCTCTTGCATTGCTGCAACACCTGCGATCCGAATCACAGGCGCGGCGGTGGTGATCGCTTGTAATTCGTCTCGCACCCGATCAAGATAAATCGCGAGTACGGACCCGGCCAACAAGCCGGCCGAGGATGGGGCACAATGGACGAGCTGACGGGGCGGCTGGCTGCAAAAGTCGGCATCGAAGGTGCTGTGGCTGAAGAGACCATCGGCATCATGCTGGGCTTCCTTCGCCGTGAAGGACCTTCTGACAAGGTTCAAGCCTTGATCGATGAGATCCCCGGAGCCGAAGCGGCAATCTCCGCATCCGAGAGCACCGCCGGCCTGTCGAAGCTGATGGGTGGCGGTTTGATGGCCGTCGGTACCCGGCTGATGGCATTGGGCCTCGGCGTCAACGACATCCAGAGCATCGCGCGGGAACTGTTCCGATTTGGCCGGGACAAAATTGGCGAGGATCAGATGGGCGCTATCGTTGCGGCCACCCCTGGCCTCAATCAGTTCGCTTGAAAACACATTTCACATTCGAAAAATCATGACATATCCACTTTCCGAGATTGATGGCCTCCCCTCTTTCGCGGCGTCGAAACTCAAGTCGGTCGGCATTCGCACCACGGATCGCCTGCTGGAAGCTGCGAAAACCGTCAAAGGGCGAAAAGCGCTTGCGGCCAAGACCGGCATCAGCGAGCAGCAGCTGCTGGAATGGGCCAATTTTTCCGACTACATGCGGATTCCAGGCATGGGCAGGGCCAAGGTCGGCCTGGTGCGCGCCGCCGGCGTGCCGACGGTCCGCGAGCTGGCCCTTCGAAATCCGGCGCGGCTGGCTCAGAACATGAAAGAAGTGAACATTCGGCGGAAGCTTGTCCGCGTTCTGCCTTCGGAGAAGTCGGTCGAGCAATTGATCGCCAAGGCGCGCAAGCTACAGCCCAAAATCACCTACTAAGATGACTTGCTAAAATTGCTTTTAGCGTTGCCCGTTTGACGCCGTCGGCAGGTCCGGACCGCAACCCGACGCCTGCTCCCTTGACACTCCGGCATTGACCGCGCAAAGCGACCGCATGATCGCGACGTCGCCCGGAACCACCCCTGGGACGGCCTCGGCGGACCATCGGACCTGGCCTGAGCGGCTGTCTGGACCGTATCCGCTCGTCATGGGGGTGTTGAACATCACGCCCGACTCCTTCTCGGACGGCGGACGCTTCCTTGCGCCGGAAAACGCACTGGCTCACGCCCGTCGCATGGTCTCGGAGGGTGCTGACATCATCGACATCGGCGCCGAATCCACCCGTCCGTATGGCGCGCAACCGATTTCCGCCGATCAGGAGATACAACGTCTGCGGCCGATTTTGGCCGGGGTCGTCGGGCTCGGAATTCCCGTCTCGATCGACAGCATGAAAGCTGTCGTCATCGCCTGGGCGCTCGATCAAGGCGCGGCCATTGCCAACGACGTCTGGGGCCTTCAGCGCGATTCCGATATGGCGCGTTTGATTGCGCAGCGCCGCTGCCCGGTCGTGATCATGCACAACCGCGATCGGGCCGATCCCCAGATCGACATCATGACAGATATCGCCGACTTCTTTTCGCGCTCGCTCGAGATCGCGACAAAGGCCGGGATTTCGCACGCGCAGATCGCTCTCGATCCCGGCATCGGTTTCGGCAAGACGCCGGAACAGAGCATGACGGTGCTGGCGCGGCTCGCGCAGTTCGACAGCTTCGGGCTGCCGCTCCTGGTCGGCGCCTCGCGCAAGCGCTTCATCTCGACCGTGTCGGCATCGGAACCGGACCAGCGGCTCGGCGGCTCCATCGCCGCGCACGTGATTGCGGCCAAAGCCGGCGCGCGGATCATCCGAACCCACGACGTCTCCGAGACCGTGCAGGCGCTGCGGGTCGCCTCAGCCATTTGGGACAAGCAATGAGCGATACGATCTTCATCACCGGCCTCGTTATCCACGCCCGCCATGGCGTCATGGACCATGAAACCGAGGTCGGCCAACGCTTCGTCATCGACCTCGAGCTTTCGGCCGACCTGTCGGAATCCTCCCGCACTGATCGCCTGGCCGACACCGTCTCCTATTCCAACGTGGTGGCGACCGCGACCGCCGCGTTCAAGGACACCAACTACAAATTGCTGGAACGCGCCGCCGGCGCCGTCGCCGAGGCGGTGCTCGGGGCCTTTCCGAAAGTCAGCGCCGTCAAGATCACCGTCCACAAGCCGCATGCGCCGATCGCGGCGATCTTCGATGACGTCGGCATCGTGTTGACACGCGTACGGAAAGTCTGATGCCGCACGCCCTGATCGCGCTTGGCGGCAATGTCGGCGATGTTCGCACGACCTTCCGCAACGCGATCGCCAATATCTGCGGCATGACCCAGGCCGCATTGCTGGCGCGGTCTTCCGACTACACGACGCCGCCCTGGGGCGACGTCGAACAGGCTCCCTTCGTCAACGCCTGCATCGAGATCGACACACCGCTTGATCCGCATGCACTGCTGTTCGCGCTGCAAAAGATCGAAGCCAAATTCGGCCGCGACCGTGCCAAAGAGACCCGCTGGGGCCCGCGGACGCTCGACCTCGATCTGATCGCCTATGACGACGTCTCGCTTCAAAAGCCGGAACTGACGCTGCCCCATCCACGTCTGTTCGAACGCGCGTTCGTACTCGTCCCGCTTGCCGAGATCGCGCCCGACCGCGTGATCGGCGGCCGCAGGGTGGCTTCCGCCTTGGCCGGGCTGTCGACGGACGGAATTGAACGCCTGCCCGACCCTCTTTGAGGTCAAAACACCGTTTGGCTTGACGGCGCGCCCGTGGCAATTTCGGCTACTCGCAATGACGATGTTTCGGAAATGACACGATCTGACGAACTGTCGCTGGCCGCGGATTTTGCGCCCGCCTCTTTCGAGGACTGGCGCAAGCTGGTCGACGGCGTCCTCAAAGGCGCGCCGTTCGAGAAGCTGGTCAGCAAGACCTATGACGGGCTCACCATTGAGCCGATCTATCGGCGCGCCGCCAACGCGGCTCCGATCGCAGGCCGGCCGGCGGCGACGCCCTGGCAAGTCATGCAGCGGATCGATCATCCGGACGCTGTCGCAGCCAATGCACTGGCGGTCCATGATCTCGAGAACGGAGCCAGCGGGATCGAGATCGAATTTGCCGGGGGTCCGGGCGGGCGTGGCTTTGGCATCGCCGATGCGACGCCCGAAACCATGAAGCGGCTGTTCCAGGGCATCTTCGTCGATGCGGGAATTTCGATTTCGATCCATCCGGTGGTCGGGCGCGGCAATGCCGGCGAACTGCTGGCCGACATGATCGAACAACGGCGCATCGATCCCGCAAAAGTTGATCTTCGCTTCAACTATCAGGCGCTGAGCACGATGGCGGTGCGCGGCCGGGCGCCTGCCCCATGGAATGAGATGGCCAAGCCATTTGCCGCCGTGGTCGGCGGGCTGATGAAGCGCGGCTTCCGCGGTCCGTTCGTGCTGGCCGATGGCCGCGCCGTCCATGATGCCGGCGGATCGGAGGTCCAAGAGCTGGCGTTCGCGCTGTCACTGGCGGTCGCCTACTTGCGGATGCTGGAAGATGGCGGCATCGAATTAGATGCGGCGCGCGCGGCAATCGCGTTCCGCCTCGCCGCCGACGCCGATCAGTTCTTGACGATGGCAAAATTCCGCGCGTTGCGTCTGTTGTGGGGGCGGGTCGAGGCCGCCTGCGGATTGATGCCGAAGCCGGTTTTCGTCGCCGCCGAGACCGCCTGGCGGATGCTGACCCAGCGCGACCCTTACGTGAATATGCTGCGCGCCACGATGGCGACCTTTGCGGCGGGGCTCGCCGGCGCGGACGCGATCACGGTGCTGCCGCACACGCTGGCGCTTGGACTGCCTGATGCCTTTGCGCGACGCGTCGCCCGCAATACGCAGCTTGTCCTTCTCGAAGAATCCAACCTTGCCAAAGTGTCGGACCCCGCCGCTGGCGCCGGCGGCATCGAAAGCCTGACGCAGGCGCTTTGCGAGGCGGCCTGGGCAGAGTTTCAGGCCATCGAAAAGGCCGGTGGCGTTTTCGCAGCGCTCGAACAGAATCTGATCCAGCGCAAGGTCGCCGCGGTCAGGGCGAAGCGCGAAGCCAATATCGCAAGACGCAAGGATGTGCTGACCGGCGCCAGCGCTTTTCCGAACCTGAACGAAGCGCAGGTCGCAACGCTCGATGTCAAGCCGATCGTGCTTGCGCCTGACGAAGCCAAAATCACGTTCGAACCGTTGGCCGCGATGCGGCTTGCCGCGCCTTTTGAGCACTTGCGCGACCGCTCCGACGAGGCGCTGAAAAAGAAGGGCGCACGGCCGAAAGTTTTTCTCGCCAATCTCGGCTTGCCGTCCGATTTCACCGCGCGTGCGACCTTTGCGAAAAGCTTTTTCGAGACCGGCGGCATCGAAGCCGTGACATCGGAAGGGTTCGAAGACCCGAAAGCCGTCAAGGCGGCATTTCGAGCTTCCGGGGCACCGCTCGTCTGCATCTGTTCATCCGATGCGGTTTATGTCGACCATGCCGAAGCCGTGGCGAAGGCCCTTCAAGCCGCAGGCGCCAGACATATCTATCTGGCAGGGCGCGGCGGCGAACGGGAGTCTGCATTGCGCGCGGCCGGTGTCAAAGAGTTCATCTTTGCCGGCGGTGACGCGCTCGCTGCCCTGCAACAGGCGCATCATTTTGCGGAGACCGCATGAACGACGCTGAAAAACCTGTTCTGACCGGCGGCTGCCAATGCGGGGCGATCCGTTTTGCGCTGTCGGCGCCACCGATCAAGGTCAGCATCTGCCATTGCCGGATGTGCCAGAAGGCGGCGGGCGCCCCGTTTGCGTCCTTTGCCGACGTTGAAAAAACCGATTTCGCCTGGACCCGGGGCGAGCCGGCGGCGTTCCGCTCCTCCTCAATCGCCGAGCGCGACTTTTGCCGGGATTGCGGCACGCCCTTGAGCTTCCGCCGCATCGACGGGCCACGGATCGAGATCATGACCGGTGCCTTCGACCGGCCCGACCGGCTGGTCCCGATCCGGCAATATGGCACCGAATCCAGGCTCGGCTGGGTGGTGGCGATCGCGAACCTCCCGAGCCAGACCACGTTGCAGAACTATGGCCAGGAGAAGCTGAGCGGCATCGTCAGCCACCAGCACCCGGATCATGATTAACGGCACTTCGAGAACTCGTTTGTGATAACGTAGCAGCCATGAGCCGCATACCAAACTTCGCAGACCTCGCTTTCGAACCCACCGCGCCCGCGGGCGCTGCGGGCAACGCCGAACCGTGGCTGACGCCGGAAGGCATTCCGGTGAAGCCGGTCTATGGCGAGGCTGATCTTGCCGGCATCGATTTCCTCGAGACTTGGCCCGGGATTGCGCCCTATCTGCGCGGCCCCTACCCGACCATGTATGTCAATCAGCCGTGGACGGTCCGGCAATATGCCGGCTTCTCGACGGCTGAAGATTCCAACGCCTTCTATCGCCGCAATCTCGCCGCCGGCCAGAAGGGCCTCTCGGTCGCCTTCGATCTCGCGACCCATCGCGGCTATGATTCCGATCACCCGCGCGTGGCCGGCGACGTCGGCATGGCGGGCGTTGCAATCGATTCAATCTACGACATGCGCACGCTGTTTGCCGGCATTCCGCTCGACCAGATGAGCGTGTCGATGACCATGAACGGCGCGGTGCTACCGATCCTGGCGCTGTTCGTGGTCGCAGCCGAAGAGCAAGGCGTACCGCCGGAAAAACTGTCGGGCACCATTCAGAACGACATTCTGAAAGAGTTCATGGTGCGCAACACCTATATCTATCCGCCGGCGCCCTCGATGCGGATCATCTCCGACATCTTCGCGTTCACCTCGCAGCGGATGCCGAAGTTCAACTCGATCTCGATCTCCGGCTATCACATGCAGGAAGCCGGCGCGACGCAGGATCTCGAACTCGCTTATACGCTCGCCGACGGCGTCGAATATCTGCGCGCCGGACTCAAAGCCGGCCTCGATGTCGACCGCTTCGCGCCGCGGCTGTCGTTCTTCTGGGCGATCGGCATGAACTTCTTCATGGAAGTCGCCAAGATGCGGGCTGCGCGGCTGCTCTGGGCCAAGCTGCTCAAGCCGTTCAATCCGAAGGACCCGCGTTCGCTGTCGCTGCGCACACACTGCCAGACCTCCGGCTGGTCACTGACCGCGCAGGACGTTTTCAACAACGTCATGCGCACCACGATCGAGGCGATGGCGGCCACCCAGGGCCACACCCAGTCGCTGCACACCAATGCGCTCGACGAAGCGCTGGCGCTGCCGACCGATTTTTCGGCGCGGATCGCCCGCAATACGCAGCTCTTCCTGCAACAGGAAAGCGGCACGACAAGAATCATCGATCCCTGGGGCGGCTCGTATTATGTCGAACGGCTGACCCGCGATCTCGCCGCCAAGGCCTGGGGCCATATCCAGGAGGTCGAAGAGCTCGGCGGCATGGCCAAGGCGATCGAGGCCGGCGTGCCGAAGCTCAGGATCGAGGAAGCATCCGCCAAGACGCAGGCCCGGATCGACGCCGGCAAGCAGGCCGTGATCGGCGTCAACAAGTACAAGCCGTCGGACGAGGCGCCGATCGACATTCTTAAGGTGGACAATTCCAATGTCCGCCGGCTCCAGATCGACAAGCTGAAGCGGCTGCGCGGCGAGCGCGACCAGAAGGCTGTGACCGAAGCGCTCGCCGCGCTGACCCGCTCGGCGGGCGAAGGTAACGGCAATCTTCTGGCACTCGCGATCGATGCGGCGCGTGCCAAGGCTACCGTCGGCGAGATTTCAGATGCCATGGAGAAGGTGTTCGGCCGCCACCGCGCCGAAATCAAATCCATCACCGGCGTCTACAAACGGGAGGCCTCGACCATGTCCAACCGTGTCGAGAAGGTGCAGGCGCTGATCGACGCCTTCGAGGAGGCGGAAGGGCGCAGGCCGCGCATC